>JABDJO010000103.1 GCA_013002465.1 Silicimonas sp.
TGAAAACCACGTGGCGACTGAGACTTACGAGGCGTTTCGAACGTTTCAGCGCGAACAACCCGTGGGCACTCTGGCGGCGCTTATCCCCTGGTGGCCGGTGCGACACAGGAAACCGGCGCGCAAAGCCACTGCACGGTTGCGCGGGCTGATTGCAGAGCTTGTGGCCGAGCGACAGGAATTAATCGCGAGGGGTGAGGCGCCGAACGACCTGGCAACCAAGATCATGACGACCCGCGATCCTGAAACGGGAGAACGGTTTTCCAAGGCCGAGATGGTTGATCAGGTCGCGATCTTTTTCCTGGCTGGGCACGAAACAAGCGCTGCACTTCTTGGCTGGGCGCTTTGGTGCCTGGCGGCGGCACCGGACTGGGCGGACCGCGTCGCGGACGAGGCGAAGAAGTTCGTGAAAGCCCCTGAGTTCGCGTCACTTTCCGGGATGAAAGTAACGCGCAATGTGCTGAGGGAAACGCTTAGGCTCTATCCGCCCGTGCCAATGTTGGTACGCGAAGCGGCGAAGGACGAGACCTTTCGAAACCGATCTGTCCATCGCGGGGCGCAGGTGATCGTGTCGCCCTGGCATCTGGGTCGCCACGAGGAACATTGGCAGGATCCCGACGCCTTTGATCCGGCCCGTTGGGACAGTGGTTCGCCAGCGCCGCGAGAGGCCTGGCTGCCATTTTCAACCGGCCCACGGGTCTGTCCCGGTGCCGGATTTGCCATGGCGGAGGCGGCGGTCTTGCTGGCGGTGTTGATGGCGCAGTTCCGGTTCGAAGTTATGGATAGACCGGTGCCGGTGGCGCATCTGACGGTGCGGTCGCGGGATGGTATCCGGCTGAGGGCGATAGAAAGGTAGGTTACTGTGCCGTCGGTATTTCGATAGTTTTGTGCCGGTTCGCGTCTTCAGAGCGGTAGTGATCCAAAACATATAGCCGAATTGCCGAAGCAAGACCGGTCTGAAGCCCCCGAGCGACATCAATTTCCGCAGCCAAGTCATTGATTGGGCGGTTTTTCCCGGCTGCAATCTCGCGGAAGGCGGCCCAAAACTCATCCTCAAGCGATACGCTGGTGCGATGCCCCTTGAGGGTGAGAGAGCGTTTGACTGGGCGCCCCATCACATGTCCCGTTTTGCGCCGTCAAGATCGCTTGCGGCTTTTTCGGCCTTGGCTTTTGACAGCGCTTTTTCAGATTTCGTCCGCCCGAACTTCACGGCGTTTTCGTTGGCCCGAGCCCTGGCCATTGCTCGGGCGCGGGCCTTTCGCGTCTTGTTCAGATTTACGATGCTCAACTGTTTGGGCTCATGTTTTGGGGCCGATCATCTGTTCGGGGCGAACGACCTTGTCGAAGGTTGCTTCGTCCACAAAGCCAAGCCTGACCGCCTCGTCCTTCAGCGTGGTGCCGTTCTTGTGGGCGGTCTTGGCGACGGTTGTTGCGTTGTCATAGCCAATGGTGGGGGCAAGGGCTGTCACCAACATCAGGCTTTCGCGCATCAACTGGTCGATCCGGGCTTCATTGGCGCGGATGCCAGACACGCAGTTGTCCGTGAAGGTTGCGGCTGCATCACCCAAAAGCTGCATGGATTGCAACACGTTATAAGCCATCATCGGTTTGTAGACGTTAAGTTCGAAGTGCCCCTGGCTCCCGGCGAAACCAACGGCAGCGTCGTTGCCGATCACATGGGCGCAGACCTGGGTCATCGCCTCGCATTGGGTCGGGTTGACCTTGCCGGGCATGATCGAGGACCCAGGTTCGTTTTCCGGGAGGAGGAGTTCATAGAGACCACAGCGAGGACCGGATCCCAGAAGCCGGATGTCATTGGCAATTTTGAAAAGGCTGGCAGCCGTGGCTTTCAGGGCGCCCGACATGGCGACCATGGCGTCGTGGGCGGCGAGCGCCTCGAACTTGTTTGGGGCAGTGACGAAGGGCAGGCCGGTGATCCGCGCCATGTTGGCTGCTACTTCCTCGTCCCAGCCGGGTCGGGTGTTAAGCCCGGTGCCGACGGCGGTGCCGCCTTGGGCCAGTTCGTAGATGTCGGAGAGCGCGGTTTCGATCCGTTCGATCGACTTGGCGACCTGGTGGGCATAACCGGAAAATTCCTGAGCCAGCGTCAGGGGGGTTGCATCCATCGTGTGGGTGCGACCGATCTTGATGATGCCGTCAAACGCCTTGACCTTCGCTTCCAGGGCCTCGTGGAGTTTTTTCAGCCCCGGCAAAGTCACATCGCGGGCAGTCATAGCGGTGGCGACGTGCATGGCGGTCGGGAAAGTGTCGTTCGAGGATTGCCCCATATTGCAGTGGTCGTTGGGGTGAACGGGTTCTTTCGACCCGATCTTGCCGCCCAGCATTTCAATGGCGCGGTTCGAGATTACCTCGTTTGCGTTCATGTTCGACTGGGTGCCCGATCCGGTTTGCCAGACGACAAGCGGGAAGTGATCGTCAAGCTTGCCGGTGACGACCTCGTTTGCAGCCGAAATCATCGCGTCGGCCATGTCTCCTTCGATCTTACCGGCGGCCTTGTTTGCCTCTGCGCAGGCCTGCTTGATAACGCCCAATGCACGCACAACGGCGACGGGCTGTTTTTCCCAGCCGATGGGAAAGTTCATCAGACTGCGCTGGGTCTGAGCGCCCCAATAACGATCGGTGGGTACCTCAAGGGGGCCAAAGCTATCGGTTTCGGTGCGGGTGTCGGTCATGGGTGCGTCTTTCCTTTGGGCAGTCAGGCACCGTTTAACCGTTGGCGTGGGGTGAGTAAATCTTGCTGGGGTGGCGGATGTGCGATGGCAGGGGTTTCGGACGATTTATCGCACCCGATCCATGCCCCGTGCCAACCACGAACCTCTGTGTTTTCAAGTTTAGTCTGAGGCGATGGCTGCTTATGCCATACGGCGGATCGCGGCGCTGGAAAAGCGCGGGTTCCGGTTCAGGATGCTGGCAAGGCCTTCGCGCATTTCGGCAAAGCTTTCGCCGTAGAAATAAAACAGTGTTCGATCCTGAGCCAAGGCCCAACCGCGGCTGACGCCGAGGTGCTGGATGGCATCCTTGCACGCCAGGGCAAGATCGCGGCGGGTTTCTGCATCGGGGGCTTCGACTGTGCCGACCGACAGTTCAAGCCCTTCGGTGGCACCGAAGATCAGCGGCTCGGCAAGGCCCTCGGACAAGCGGATTGACGACCCACAGGGAGCGGCCAGATATTCAAGCATTCCGGCGACTGTTTTCAGCGCACTCTGACGGGTGTCTGTCAGTCCAAGATATAGGTCGACACCATTGATCGCGCCCGAAGCACGGGTTCGGGTGCGGCAATCCAGAACGGTGCCCATGCCGGCGGCAGCAAGTTGGGCCTGCAAGGGTTCGCCGAAAATCTTGCCGGCATCGCGATGACCGAGTTTCACGGGCAGATGCACGTCGGCCAAAGCGACCTGAAGTGTAACGTTCGGTTTGGGCTTGAGATCCCGAAAAAACATGGTCGTGTTCCCGTGCATTCATCTGTTGCGACGAGTTTTGCGGGCAATTGTGGCAAAATGCTGTTTGAGCGGCGGCTACTCTGTGCCTTCGGTGGAAGCGGCGGGGCGTAAAAGCTCGTCGAGCATCCAGGAAATATCCTCGATCCCTTCAGCGATCACATGAGTGACTCCGCTTTCGCGCTGAATGCGCCCCGTCACTTTCAACGCGCGGCCCGCGATCACGGCGCGGCGGAACCGTTCGTACATTTTGCGCCAGACGATGATGTTGGAAATTCCCGTTTCATCTTCAAGGGTTATGAAGATCACGCCCTTGGCTGTGCCGGGCCGTTGGCGAACCAGAACCAGCCCCGCCACTGCGATCCGCGCGCCATTGGGTGGCAGATCAAGCTGATCGTGGGGCAGGCAGGCCGGTGGCCGGGGCCATTTTGGAGGGGTTGCGAGGGGCTCGTTCATGAGAACAAATATAGAACATTTAACAAAAGCTTCAATCTTCGTCTGGGTCGCCGCACCCTTGATGCGCCGACCCGCCGGGGGAGCGCTGCTCCCCCGGACCCCCTCGGGATATTTTTGCCAAGAAGAAGGGCTGGCAAGGCAGGCTTTGGAAGATTAGGTAGGACGGCGACGAATCGACGGAGTTACCATGGCCAAGATCACCTATATCGAGCACAACGGCACCGAACATGTGGTGGATGTTCCCAGCGGACTGACCGTAATGGAAGGCGCGCGCGACAACGGCATTCCGGGCATCGAAGCCGATTGCGGCGGGGCCTGCGCCTGTTCGACATGCCATGTTTATGTGCATCCCGAATGGGTCGAAAAGTTGCCCGAGATAGATGCCATGGAAGAAGACATGCTGGATTTTGCCTTTGAGCCAAATCCCGAGCGGTCGCGGTTGACCTGTCAACTAAAGGTCAGCGACGCATTGGACGGCCTTGTGGTCCAGATGCCTGAAAAACAAATCTGATGCGGGCCCTGGTCGCCGCCGGGTTGTTGTCATTGGCGCCGGGCATGTCATCCGCAGCCGATATAATGGCGGCGACTTTCGCTGATCCGACCGATCGCTATGCCCACGGAATACTGGGCGATGCCATCGAACATGGATCGCTTGTGTTAACCCTTTCCGATGGCAAGCGTGTGCGTATCGTGTTGCCCAAGACGCGGGTGTTCGAAGACACCCAGCCGCGCCTGTTTGATGTCGATGGGGACGGCGAGAGGGAAGTGATCGTCGTTGAAAGCCACCAAGACCTTGGCGCTCGGCTGTCGGTCTATGGTTCGGACGGGTTGGAAGCGGCGAACGAGCATATCGGTCGGGCGAACCGGTGGCTTTCTCCGGTCGGGGTCGGGGCTGCGGATCTGGATGGGGATGGGCGGGTTGAACTTGTCTATGTTGATCGCCCGCACCTTGCAAAGACGCTGCGCATCTATGAATTTCGGCCTGGTCAGCTGAAACTGGAGGCATCGTTCGAGGCGGTGACCAATCATCGGATTGGCGAACGCGACATAGCTGGCGGCATTCGCACCTGCGATGCCGGCCCGGAAATGATCGTTGCCGATGCGGCCTGGAGCGAAATACTGGCCATTCGCTGGGATGGTCGACGATTCGATCTATCGCGCCTTGGACCACACCAAGGCCGCAGTAGTTTTTTCGCTGCGATGGACTGCAAGTTATAAGGCGGCGACATCCGGGAGGAGGATGGATGCCGCCGCTTTACAAAGAGCCCAAAGGGAGGAGACGGGCTCTTTGATCTGGGCGCCCGGCCAAATGGCGGGGCGAAATATTCAAGCCGTTGCTATTTGTAAGCCGCTTCGTAGGCGACGCCGCGGATCATGCCGCGGGTCAGGCCAAGGTCATTGAGATCGCGATCGCTGAGCGCGCGCAATTCGTCGAGCGTGGTGCGATAAAGGCGGTACTGCTTATAGCGCAGGCCAAATTTGTGCAGAACCTCGGCAAGGCGCGAGGGCGAAGCGGCGGGGGAAACGTGTGTCATACTCATCTGTCTATCCTTCGTTGCGGCGGGTGGGCCGCGTTGTTGGTTCGAGATTGAAAATATGCCGTTGGTGCCGACAGACAATAGACTTTCCGGCAAAGCCGGTATGCAACTCGTGCATGGTTTACCAAAGGTTAACTGCCGAGAATAATTCGGATATTTTCGGCCCCATGTCGGGCCTTGCGTCTCTGGAGAAAGCGGGCGATCAAAGGGGAATTTCCGATATGGGGGGCTTTTCGTGGCCATTGAACGCGACGCAATTCTGGATGCATTGAAGGCGGTGACGGTGCCCGGTGGCGGCGATCTGGTATCGCGGAACCTGGTGCGCGCGCTTCACATCGACGGGTCAGCGGTCAGATTTGTGGTCGAGGCCGAGACTCCCGACACCGCACGACTTCTGGAAGCAGCGCGCGCCGAGGCCGAAGCGGTGGTTTCCGGCCTGGAGGGCGTCGCATCGGTTTCGGTCGTCCTGACAGCCCATGGGCCAGCACCGGCGGCTCCGAAACCGCCGTCGCTAAAAGTCGGCGGACATCCGACGCCGCAGAAGGACGGGCCCAAGAAGGTGTCGGGGATCGAGCGGATCATTGCCGTGGGATCGGGCAAGGGCGGTGTGGGGAAATCAACCGTGGCGTCGAACCTAGCGGTGGCCCTGGCGCGCGAAGGGCGCCGGGTCGGTTTGCTGGATGCTGACATCTATGGCCCGTCGCAGCCCCGGATGATGGGGGTGATGAAGCGCCCCGCCTCGCCGGATGGAAAGACGATCATTCCGTTGCACTCCCATGGAGTCACGCTGATGTCTATTGGCTTCATGGTGGAACCCGAGAAAGCGGTTGTCTGGCGTGGCCCGATGTTGATGGGGGCTTTGCAGCAGATGCTGGGGCAGGTGCAATGGGGTGAACTGGACGTGCTGATCGTCGATTTGCCGCCGGGCACGGGGGATGTGCAACTGACGCTTTGTCAGCGAACCGAGGTGACGGGTGCCTTGATCGTATCGACCCCGCAGGATGTTGCCTTGCTGGATGCGCGCAAGGCCATCGACATGTTCAAGACGTTAAAGACCCCGATCCTGGGGCTCATTGAAAACATGTCGACTTATGTCTGTCCAAAGTGCGGGCATGAAGAGCACTTGTTCGGGCACGGCGGCGTGCGCGCCGAAGCCGAACGGCTGGGTGTGCCGTTTCTGGGCGAGTTGCCGTTGTCGCTGGATGTGCGGATTGCCGGCGACAGCGGTACACCTGCTGCAATGGGCGAGGGTCCGGTGGCCGAAGCCTATGGCCACCTGGCGCGCCGGATGATCGGTGGCGGAATGGGATGACCTGGCCAATTTCAAGTTCGCGCAATTAGATAGGGGATCCTTCAGTCTTATGTACGCAAAAGTTGCACTTGAGCAGCCGATGCTTTCATTTTGCCCGACCATCGTCGCAGACCCCCTTTCCCCGCGCGCCACTTCTTGTCATAAGGCGCGCGATGACCAACCGGATCGCTTTGGGTATTGGGATCGTCTTGGGCGCCCTTTTTGCGCTGGATTATGTGCTGGGCCTTGGCCTCAGCCTTTTCCTGGGCCGCAAATTTCTTGAATTGATCCGCGCAATCGCGGTCTGGCGATGACCGCTGTAAAGGAGAGAGAACCTTGGCTGTCAAAGTAGCTATCAACGGATTTGGCCGCATCGGGCGGAATGTTCTGCGGGCCATTATCGAAAAGGGTCGCAAGGATATCGAGGTCGTTGCGATCAACGATCTGGGGCCTGTCGAAACCAACGCCCACCTTTTGCGGTACGACAGCGTTCACGGACGTTTCCCGATCAAGGTGCGGTCGGGCAAGGGCTGGATCGACGTCGGGCGCGGAAAGATTGCGGTCACCGCCATTCGCAACCCGGCTGAACTGCCCTGGGCCGATGTCGACGTTGTGCTGGAATGCACCGGCATTTTCACCTCGAAAGAGGCGTGCCAGGCACATCTTGAAAATGGTTCGTCCCGAGTTCTGATTTCGGCCCCCGGCGCCGATGCCGACAAGACCATTGTTTATGGGGTGAACCACAAGTCATTGACGAAGAAAGATATCGTGGTTTCGAACGCGTCATGCACGACGAACTGCCTTAGCCCTGTGGCGCAGGTTCTGAATGCCGCTGTGGGGATCAAGAAAGGCTTCATGACGACGATCCACAGCTATACCGGCGACCAGCCTACGCTGGATACGATGCACAAGGACCTTTATCGCGCGCGCGCCGCGGCGATGAACATGATCCCAACCTCGACGGGTGCGGCCAAGGCCGTTGGACTGGTCCTGCCCGAGTTGAAGGGCAAGCTGGATGGGGTCGCCATCCGGGTGCCGACGCCCAATGTATCGGCGGTGGATCTGGTGTTTGAATCCAAGAAAAAGACGACGGTGGAAGCGGTGAACGATGCAATCCGGGCGGCTTCTAAGAAGGGTCCCTTGAAGGGGATACTCGGCATCACCGACGAGCCGCTTGTTTCCAGCGATTTCAATCATGACCCCCATTCCAGCGTTTTCCACATGGATCAGACCAAGGTGATGGACGGCAATATGGTCCGTATCCTGACCTGGTATGACAACGAGTGGGGCTTTTCGAACCGGATGAGCGACACGGCTGTTGCCATGGGTAAACTGATCTAGGATTTAAGCGATTGGCGCTGTCTTTCAGCGTCGTGAAGGGCGGGGGGCATGCCCCCCGCACCACCAAAAATTTCCCGAGGAATTCTTTTTCAGACATGCGGTCCTGCCCGGGGCTTGGCCGGGTTTGGACGTAGGGTGGCATCGCAGCGGCTTTTCAAAGCAGAAGGCATTCGACGGCACATCGGCAAGGAAGTAGGCTTTCAGCAAGGCGATACCTGTTGCTTGGGCGGGGGCTCTGCCCCCGGACCCCCGGCATATTTGAAGCAAGATGAAGGAGCGTGTCATGCCACTGAGACGAAGCTGGGTTCAGTCGGCGAACGATCCCGGTGGGGCGTTTCCCTTGAACAATCTGCCCTTTGGTGTGTTCGATGACGGGATGGGCGCCCGTGCCGGGGTCGCGATCGGGGACAACGTTCTGGATCTGGGAGCCATGGAAGGGTTGAGCATGGTACCGGGGGCGGGATTTCGCACCGGCGCGCTAAACGATTTCATGGCCGAGGGACCCGGAATGTGGGAGCGGGTGCGCAATACGTTGACCGGTCTTCTGGCAGAAGGGTCGGCGGCGGAATCGCAGCTTGCGGATGTGCTGATCCCCGACGCCATGGTGACCATGCAGATGCCGTTCGCAGTCAGCGAATACACCGATTTCTATGCCGGACGGCACCATGCAAGTAACGTGGGCACAATGTTTCGCGGAGCCGACAATGCCTTGCCGCCGAACTGGTTGCATATGCCAATCGGGTATAACGGGCGGGCGTCCTCGGTCGTGGTGTCGGGTACAGATGTGCGCAGACCCTGGGGGCAGTTGAAAGGCCCCAAGTTCGAAGCGCCGATCTTTGCGCCCTCGCGACGGTTCGACATCGAGCTAGAGTTGGGAGCCGTGGTCGGTCAGCCCTCGACGGGGCCGATTTCGGTGGCGACGGCGGACGAGCACATATTCGGATACGTCCTGCTGAACGACTGGTCTGCGCGGGACATCCAGGCCTGGGAGTATCAGCCGCTGGGTCCGTTCCAGGCCAAGGCTACGGCAACCTCGATCAGCCCCTGGGTGGTGACGCGTGCCGCTTTGGAACCGTTTCGCTGTGCCGCCCCGGAGCGCGAGAAGGAGCTTTTGCCGCACCTGAAGGACGTCGGGCCGATGCTTTATGACATTGACCTGGCGGTTTCCCTGCAGCCCGAGGATGGATCCGAAGAGATCATTTCGCGCACCAATTATCGCGAGATGTATTACTCGGCCGCTCAGCAACTGGCCCATCACACGACGTCAGGATGTCCCATGCGGATTGGGGATCTTCTGGGGTCGGGAACGATTTCCGGGCCTGAGCGGGAAAACCGCGGGTCGTTTCTGGAGCTGAGCTGGGGAGGCAAAGAACCACTGGAATTGGCACAAGGCGGAAGTCGCACGTTTATCGAGGATGGGGACCGTCTGACGCTTAGCGGATCGGCCCAGGGTGACGGATACCGGGTAGGCTTTGGGACTTGTACAGGTCGTGTCTTGGCAGCGCTGGAAGATCCCTTTGCTTGAAGGCTGTCGGTCGGAACATGTTTTTGAAGGGGTTGGCCATGACAACGGCTTATCAAGCGATGGCGCTGAACAACGACTATGCGATCTGCGCTATGTATGAAGCAAGCGCCCATACCGGCCGGAATTATTTCGACTTGAGCCTCAAGCCTGGGTGGATAGCTTTCATCATAACAACCGACAAGAAGGTGCTGGACCTGTGACACCCGATATTCTTTGCCTTGGCGAACCCATGCTGGAGTTCAATGAACAACCTGATGGGCGGTATTTGCCCGGTCACGGGGGCGATACGTCGAACACTGCTGTCGCGGCGGCGCGCCAGGGCGCGAAAGTTGGGTACGTCACCCATCTGGGAGCCGATGCGTTTGGGGCGTCGTTTCTGAAGATGTGGCAGGGCGAGGGGGTGGATACCTCGACCGTGCGGCAGGTCGGCGATGCTCACACCGGCATCTATTTCGTGACCCATGGTGAGGAGGGGCACGAGTTCACCTATTTTCGCGAGAACTCGGCCGCGAGCCGGATGACCCCGGATGATCTGCCCATCGAAGCGCTGCAGACGGCGCGCGTCCTTCATGTTTCGGGGATCAGCCAGGCGATTTCGAAAACGGCCGCCGAAACGGTGTCGGCGGCGATAGACGTTGTAAAGGCCGCTGGTGGGCAAGTGTCCTATGATACCAACCTACGGCTGAAGCTTTGGCCCTTGGAGGAAGCGCGTGCGGTCATGCATGACGCGGTTCAGCGGTGCGATATCGTTCTGCCGGGGTTTGACGATGCGGTGCAGCTTTGCGGACGATCCACAGCGGATGGCATTGCGGATTTCTATCTGGAGCTTGGCGTTGAAGTCGTTGCGCTGACCCTGGGCGAGAAGGGCACGCTAGTGGCAACCCCAACGACACGCCAACACATACCGGCCATGCCCGTAAAAGCGGTCGATGCCACCGGAGCCGGCGACACCTTCGATGGGGCGTTTCTGGCCCGGATCGTCGAGGGCGACAACGCGTTCGACGCCGCGCGCTTTGCCAATGCGGCCGCAGCCTTGTCGGTACAGGGCTATGGCGCCGTCGCGCCAATGCCGCGCCGGGCCGAGGTCGAAGCGTTTTTGGCGAAGGGATAGGATACGCGCGCCAGTCCGAGGGTCGAAATTCGGCTTCAATATGAAAGTGTATTAAAATACAATCAGTTAAAGTGGCAAGTTGCAGGAATGCAATGTCGATACATGTGATCGAGATCGCCTGCGCGGCAAACACTGGCGTCAAAATAGGCCGTCGGTTATCGTTAATTCAGCGTCGGTATGGTCCTGACGCAACAACCTATGGTGAACCAAGATGACAATAATCAAATCCAGTACTGCGGTCTTGTTGATGGGCATACTTGCAGCCTGTGCGCAGCAGGAAGAGCAAATTACGATGGTTGCGCCAGAGCCGATGTTCGACAAATACGGGGGCGGGTCGTGCGAAGAGGGTTACACCTACGTGGCCGGTGCAAATCGAGTTCCCCGATGCATTCCGGAAGACGAGTGTGTTGACAGTTCGCAGGTCGGAGCGGCCAATGTTCCTTGTCCTCCGCCATCACAACGGCGCGGCGAGGATGACAATGATAGTAGCACGACGACCGGGCAATCGCCGGTTGGGACAGCACCAATCAACTGATTTCAGCATCGCGGCACTGTGCGTCCAGCCAGTGCCGCGAGTGTCGAACTATTGCTGTGACTTGTTGCAAACCTGGCTTCGCTCGGCGTCAAGATTTCGAGCGAGGAATGCGACCTGGTTTCGTTGTAATGGGTTCTCCCAAGGTGATCCGGATGAAAGACGCGAGCCCGAAAGACGAAAACAAAAAACATGAAATGAAAGTGACCCAAGCGCCCGATTAGAGAACCGGACTTACCTCGCGCTCATCTAGATGGCGTCCGGAAACTGTACTTTAGTCGCAAAAGTCGCTCATTGGGGCCTGCCCGAGCAATACCGACGCTTCGCAGTGGATTTCTGCCGCTGCATTGCAAAGCTGCTTGCTCCCTCGGTCACGCAGCGCAAGTGGTTTTACGTGTTTCAAATCCCCTCCTCACCGCATAAAACGTCAAAAACGTCACAATGGGACAACAGCAGATGTTCAACGACAAGTCCGTCCTCATAACCGGCGGAACGGGCAGTTTCGGCAAAGAGCTCATTCATCACATCCTTGCCGAGCATCAGCCGCGCAGGTTGATCGTTTATAGCCGCGACGAACTGAAGCAATTCGAGATGAGCCAGATCTACAACGCACCCTGTATGCGCTATTTCATCGGCGATGTGCGCGATGCTGACCGGTTGAAACAGGCGATGCATTACGTTGACTACGTCGTTCATGCCGCTGCGCTAAAACAGGTCCCTGCTGCTGAATACAATCCGTTTGAGGCCGTCAAGACGAACATTCACGGTGCGCAAAACGTGATCGAAGCTGCCCTTGCGGCCGGAGTCCAGAAAGTCGTGGCTTTGTCGACCGACAAGGCAGCAAATCCCGTCAATCTTTATGGCGCGACCAAACTGGCAAGCGACAAGTTGTTCGTCGCGGCCAACAACATGGTTGGACCCCATCCCACACGATTTTCAGTCGTGCGCTATGGTAATGTTGTCGGCTCGCGCGGTTCGGTCATTCCGTTCTTTTTGAAACTGATCCGCGAAGGCGCAACCGAACTACCAATCACGCACGTGGGCATGACCCGCTTCATGATAACCCTTGATCAAGGCGTGCAGTTTGTGATGCGTAACTTCAGTCGGATGCAGGGCGGCGAAATCTTCGTGCCCAAAATCCCGTCCATGCTGATGACCGACCTCGCCGAAGCGCTTGCGCCCGATCTGCCGCACAAGGTCATCGGAATCCGCCCCGGTGAAAAACTGCATGAAATCATGTGCCCGGCCGACGACAGCCATCTGACGCTGGAATTCGACGATCACTATGTGATCAAGCCAACGATCTCGTTTGGTTTCAAGGCCGATTTCTCGGTCAACGGCGACGGTCAAACCGGCGCGCCCGTTGAACAGGGCTTTTCCTACAGTTCGGGCGACAACACCGAATGGCTGTCTAACGCCGAGCTTTTGAAGATGGTCAAGGATCTCAAACTGTGATTCCATACGGTCGTCAGGATATCCGTCAGGAAGATATCGATTCCGTGGTCGCGACACTGAAATCCGACTTCCTGACGCAAGGCCCGCAAGTGCCTGCGTTCGAAAAATCGGTCGCCACTGCGACCGGCGCTTCCCATTGCGTGGCCTCGAACTCGGCAACCAGTTCGCTCCATGTCGCCTGCCGCGCCCTTGGACTTGGCCCAGGCGATCTACTTTGGACGTCGCCGATCACCTTCGTGGCCTCTGCCAATGTCGGCCACCTCTGCGGTGCAGACGTCGACTTCGTTGATATCGACCCCGAGACTTTCAACATGTCCTCGACAGAGCTGGCCGATAAACTGACGCGCGCCCAAAAAGACTGGTGTCTGCCCAAAATCATAATGCCCGTGCATATGTGTGGGTTGTCCGCCGATATGGCGGTTATCGGCGCATTGGCAAAGGAGTTCGGCGTCTCGGTCATCGAGGATGCAAGCCACGCCATTGGCGGCAAGTACGGCAACCAGCCCGTGGGCGCCTGTCCGCATTCCGACATCGCGGTGTTCAGCTTCCACCCCGTCAAGATCGTGACCACTGCCGAAGGGGGTGCTGCCACGACGCAAGATGCGGAACTTGCTGAAAAAATGGAACTTTTCCGTTCACATGGCGTGACGCGCAGGCAGGATCTATACCGAGGCGCTGATCACGGTGGCTGGTATTATCAACAGCTTGAGTTGGGTCTGAATTATCGCATGACTGAACTTCAGGCCGCCCTGGGAGTGTCCCAAATGACGCGGCTGGACGAATATGTCGCGCGTCGAAACGCACTTGCCGACCGCTACGACAAGCTGTTGACCGACCTGCCGGTTGACAAACCGGGCCGGCTCGAACGCGCCGAGTCCGCCTTCCATCTTTATGTTATCCGCGTAGATGCAGCGCGTCGGCGCGCTATCTTCGACCACCTGCGTGCGAACGGGATCGGTGTCAACGTCCACTACATCCCCGTTCACACGCAACCTTACTGGCAGCGTTTCGGGTTCCGGGTGGGTCAATTCCCCGCCTCCGAAGACTACTATGCCCGGGCCATCTCGATCCCGCTCTATCCGGGAATGACAGAGGCTGATCAGGACGAAGTCGTCCGCGTTCTGACCGAGGCCCTGGCATGAGCCTTTGCCTGATCCCGGCACGCGGCGGCTCCAAGCGCATCCCGCGCAAGAACATCCGCCCTTTCAACGGCAAACCCATGATTGCCTGGTCGATCGAGGCCGCCCGGCAAAGCGGTGTCTTTGACCGCGTAATCGTCTCAACGGACGACGCCGAAATTGCCGACATCGCCCGCAGCCACGGCGCCGACGTACCGTTTATGCGGCCCGACAATCTGGCAGACGACTTTGCCACAACGATTGAAGTGGTCCGCCACGCAATTTCCTGGGCAGCGGACAACGGCGGCGCGCCGGACAGTCTTTGCTGTCTTTATGCCACCGCGCCGTTCGTTTCACCGGACGACATCCGAACGGGCAAGAACCTTTTGCAGGACGCCGATTTTGCCCTGCCGGTCGCCCCTTTTGAATTTCCGATCCAACGCGCCGTGTCGATCAACGACGACGGCCGCCTTCAGATGTTCGACCCAGACAAGTACAACACCCGTTCTCAGGACTTGGTCGAGGCCTGGCACGACGTCGGCCAGTTCTACTGGGGCAAGACCCAGGCGTGGACAAACGTGCAAACGCTCTTTGGCCCCGCGACCGCTGCCATCCGGGTTCCACGCTGGCGGGTACAGGACATTGATACCATGGATGACTGGAAACGTGCCGAGATCCTCGCGCGGGTCCTGCAAGACAAGGCATAAGGCTCGCATCGGTTGACCCTTGAGAAACCCGACCGCCTCAGCCATATCAACGGTGTTTGATGTGGGAGAGCCGAGCATGGCCATGGACGTCGAAGGCAAGAAAATCGGCGGCGACGCGCGCGCCCTTTTGATTGCCGAACTCAGCGCCAACCACGACCGTGACATTGAACAGGCTCTGGCACTTGTCGACATCGCCGCTGAAACGGGTTGGGATTGTCTCAAACTGCAAACCTATAGTGCCGACACGCTGACCATGCGGTCGGACCATCCATCGCAAACGATTGACAAGGTTTGGGGCACCACAAACCTATGGGATCTTTACGAAAACGCAGCGATGCCGATGGAGTTTCACAAGCCGCTCTTCGACCGTGCCCGCGAAAAAGGTCTGCTGCCTTTCACGTCGATTTATGATCCGATGGACCTTGATTTCATCGAGGACCTGGGCTGTTCGATCTACAAGATCGCCTCATTCGAGATGACCTTCGACGATCTTCTGATTGCCGTTGCTGGTACAGGCAAACCTGTCATCCTATCCACCGGTATGGCCACGATGGATGAAGTGGCCCATGCTCTTGACGTGCTGGACAGGGCAAATTCAGGCGAGGTTATCCTGCTTCATTGCTGCTCCAGCTACCCGGCACCGCTTGATCAGATCGACCTGAATGCGATGGTCGCCATGGGGCGGCGATTCAACCGGCTGACCGGGTTTTCCGACCACACGATCGGCAGTATCGGCCCGCTGACAGCAATCGCCATGGGTGCCGTGGCCGTCGAAAAGCATTTCACCAACGATCCAGCCCGCAAAGGCCCCGATCACCGCTTTTCGGCCACGCCAGACATCATGGCCGAGATCGCCAAAGGTGCTCGCGATATCCATGCGTTGAAAGGCAGCTCCGAGAAGCGGCTTCGCCCGGCGGAAGCCGCCCAAAAGGACATCGGTCGCCGTTCAGCCTTCGCGCTTCGCGATCTTGGGCCGGGACAGGTGCTGTCGGAAAGCGATTTTCGATTCATCCGGCCAAGCGCGGGGATTCCGCCGACGGACAAGGCCGCGCTGATCGGAGCGCGGCTTCAACGTGCCGTCAAGCAAGGCCATCCGATCACCTATGACGATCTGACCTCGTGACCGAGACGAAGGACGCCACCAAACCTCTGCCGCCCATGCGGGCACGCACGCGCGTTTTCTTCGCCGTCTGGCAGGTGTTTGTCCATCTTGCTTTGCCGTTCGCGCTGTTGTTCTTCCTCGTTCGCTCGCGGCGCGAACCGCTTTACCGCAAACACCTTTATCAACGCTTTGGGTTTGGGCAGGTCGGGGCCAAAGGATCAGTCTGGGTGTTCGCCACATCGCTTGGCGAAACTCGCGCAGTTAGTCCATTGGTGAAAACGCTTCTGGATAAAGGTCATACTGTATGCCTTACCCATTCGTCGCCAGCAGGTTTGACCGAAGGTCGCCGGCTGTTTGACGACCCTCGCATCACCCACAGATACGTGCCTTTCGATTTCTGGTGGTCGACCTGGTGCTTTCTTTTCCGGCTAAGACCGCCGATCGGGTTGGTGGTCGAAGGCGAGTTTTGGCCCGGGCATTTGCAGGTTGCGAACTGGCTTCGTGTGCCGATGCTGCACATCAACGGCAACCTGCATCAAAAATCGCTGGAACGGGCAAAGAAGACCTTTGGCTTGCGCATGGACATTCTAACCCGGTTCCATGCCATCCTGACCAAGAGCGACGGCCACCAGAAACGGTATCTCGCTGCAGGGGTCGATCCGGAACGCATCCTGATCGTCGGCGAACTAAAATTCGACCAATGGGTAGACGAGGCGCATCTGCAGGCCGGACAAAGGTTGCGTGAGGATTGGTCGCCGGAGCGGCAGGTCTTCCTTATCGCAAGCTCGGTAATGGATGAAGAAGACGATCTGGTCGATCTGGTGGACCGCCTGATGGCCCAACCCGATCCTCCGCGTGTGATCTGGGCCCCGCGCAGCCCGCAACGCTTTGGGTCTGTTGCGGAAAAACTAACCGCGCGTGGGTTAGCACCAGCCATTCGAAGTCAAGTTCTGGACGCCGACAGTGCAGGCGGCATTCCAATGGAGTCAGATATCCTCGTTGCGGATTCGATTGGGGAAATGAACATCTGGTACCAAATGGCGGACCTGGTCTTTGTCGGCGGCACACTTGCCGACAAGGGCGGGCACAACATTTCCGAACCACTTGCCCTGGCAAAACCGGTTGTGCTTGGGCCTTCGATCTTTGGGATCACCTTCCCGGCCATCGACGCGGACCGTGATGGTGCCGTGCGCATCTTGCCCGATGTCGCTGCATTCAAGGACGAGGTCATCGGTTTGTTTCAGGATCCGGCCTCGCTTTCTGCCTTTCACGACCAAGCCAGGTTATTTGCCGCGCGGCACGTTGGTGCCACGGATCGCACAATGCATGTGATCAACGAAGTTCTTGATGCGACCCGCACCCCGGGGGCGCCAAAATGATCCGTGCTATCCTTGTCCTGGCCCACGAAATGACAGCGGCTGCGCAGCCGTCCGACGTTTCGCTTGAACGCCTCGAACGCGCTGCGGCCGAATTTCACGCTCACCCCGAGGCGCGGTTCGCGACTTCGGGTTGGGCCTATCGAGACGACACCGAGAAATCGCTCGCCGACGCCATGGCGGACTATGCGATTGAGCACCTTGGCATTCCTGAAGGGCGGATCGTCCGATCTCATAAGGCGCGTGACACTGTGGGTGATGCGGTGTTTTTTGCCCGTCTCTTGCCGGCCGATCACGTGACCGTGGTGACCAGCACCTTTCATTGCTCCCGTGCCGAACAGGTCTTTCGCTTTGTCTTGCCCGCTCGGACCACGCTGAAGGTCATCGGTGTCGGCGAACCCGCGGATGCGACCCAAAAAGCGCATGAAGTACGTTCTCTGGTTGCATTTCACGAAACATTTCAAGGGATTGAGCCAGGTGATCTGGCAGCCATCGAAGCTCGCCTGTTTGATCGCCATCCGCTGTACAACGGCGACATCGACGCCAAGGCCCTGAGGCGCCATGACTGAAACTGTCACACTCCGCCCCGCCACACTTGCTGATGGCGAAATGATCTGGCACTGGCGCAATGCGCCGGACGTCCGGCATGCGTCGCTCAACAGCGACGAAATCGCACTGGCCTCACATCTTGAGTGGTTTCGCGCCGCACTCGGCGATGCGAACCGCACCATCCTGATTGCAATGAGCGGTGATACCCCGGTCGGCATGGTGCGCCTGGACCAGGACGGCGACATCGCAACTGTGAACATCCTGATAGACGCCGTTCATCGTGGGACGGGGGTTGCGAAAGTCGCGCTTGCCCAGGCACTGGATCGCCAGGTGGCCCGCCGCTATCGCGCGCAGGTCAAAGCCGACAACGCGGCCAGCTTGGCCTTGTTCCGCGCGCTTGGATTTCGCGTAGTTGAAGACGGCGATCCGGTGGTTCTGGAACGCTAAGGCGTCAGCAATTCGTGCGTCACCAGCATGTCCACGATGTCCGAGACCTCGTTCACCGATACTCCCAACTTGGCCGCGATCCCTTCTAGATCGGTCCGGCCATCGCTATAGGCCAGAACGTTGCGCATCAGCATGGAATCTGCTGCCGATCCCTTCCGTGACAAAGTCTGGTACAGGCCCCTTCGCCCCAGTTGCGGCTCGCCCAATGTGCGTAGGCGCGGGCGAGGTGTGGTCTCAAGATCGGTAATCATGGAGTGATACATCGCGATGCTTTCCGACAGGCCGCGCGGCGTCACAAACTCGAGATCATCCAACGACGTGTGATATTCTGGGAAGGTTCCATACTTGGACTTCATCACCGAACAGACCGGCAATTCGATGCCGGGCGCGCAGTACTGCCGCTCATCGCTGCCGCGTTCCAAATAGGAATAGCGTTCAAATGCCACTCCGCTGGCCTCTAATGCCCTTATCGCGATCCGGTCGGCAAGTGTGCTCTCAGATGGTGAGGCTAGATAGGAAAACGGTCCTTCATCGCCCACGCATGTCAAAACGAACCCCGCATCAACCTTGGCCCGCAAATGGTCCAACCGTGTCGACAGATAGACCAGCGACCCCAACGTCTCAGGAAGAAAAACAAAACGATAGGTGTATTTGCGGCGCGGCATCTGGGAAACCAACCGCGCCAGCGCAGATGCCACGACGATGCCGGACAGTTCATTGTTGGCCATTGATGGATGGCACAGGTAGGTGGAAAACAGAACCTCGCGGTCCGTCTCACCTGGTACGATCAGATCGGCGAAATCAAGTTGTCCCGGTGCCAGTGTTGCGTCAATCACCGCGCGATATTCACCCGGTGGCAATCTGCGCCGTTGATCCTCGCTCAGGCAGAACCCCCAGTAATCTGCGTAGTAGCTGGTGACATAGGGAATGGCATTGGGCTGATCCGGCTCGGAATGGAGCCGTGGTGCAAGCTCCTCCAAAGGCAGTTTCCGGTCACCCGGTGTCGAATAGCCCACAACATGCAGGTTATGTACATCTGTGTCGCAGATCACTTGCCCTTGCGGCGTTTCAATCCATGCGCGTTTCAGGTTCCACTCGCGGGGCACCTCCCAGTCGAACGCGTGGTATCCTGTCGGTACGGCATGGCGCGACAAGTCCGGCAATTCACGCTGCAACACGTCCAGAGTTTGGCGCACGCCGTGCCCGGTCAGAGACCGCGGAAAGGGCCACAGTTCGCGTGCAAGGTCATGTGCCCAGCCACCAAGTTCCTTATGAACATCAGCGACTTGCATAGGGTTATTTCCCATTCACGGCATCATATGATGCCTCGAAAAACAAAACCGGGCGCGCGCCGATCGAGTGTTTGAAATACGCGCGACTTGGGGAATTCGCGCCATTGAAATCGACAGCTGGCGCACCCGTCGAAAGCGCGTGATCGAGGATGGCGAAATAAAGAAGCGTGCCGCCAAATCGCGTATTACCCGTGCCGACGATAGGGACGTGAATGGTGCCGTCGACGTCCGCGAAAGTCAGCGCCATCGCCACTGCGGCCCCTTCGGCGTTTCGCACGGTCAAAAAGGCGCCGTGAACCTCGGCTAACAGATAGGACGTATAAACCGGCAAGAGCCGTGCCTCGGTCTCAGACATCCCCGTGTTCTGGCGGTCAAACGTGTCGCGCAATAGCCCCACAAGCTCGTCCAGCGTCCCGTCCTGGCTGAGCGTCAGCCCCTCGCGAGACTGCGCATAGCCTTCTTCCTGACGTCGCGCACTTCTGGCGGCCTTACGCAAGCTCTCTGACGTTTCACTGCTCGTGGACTGAACAGCTGTATAGCGCGGTGCCAATTGCACGCGCGGGCGGTCGGGCGTGTGGTAATGGACCCAATCCAGCCCACGCACATCCATCAGCGACGGATGAAGCGAAAGGTGAAAGCGCGGCTCGACCTCGGCAACGCTGGTGGCCAATTCTTCTAGTATTTCAATTTCGTACTGCGTCCGTTTTGCCCGTGCCGCGCGCCAGATCTCGCGATGAAGTACGATCCCCTGATAGTAGCACCAAGGCAAGAACCTGCTGCCTAGCGCCTGGGCTTCGATCACCGGCAATCCGGCAATGACCACGCCCTTGCGCTCAAGTCCCCAAAACCGAACCTCAACGCCAAAAAGCGCCAGAAATTCGGGATTCAGAAAAACCGTGTTCTGCGGCGATTGCTCTAACAGCGCGCGCCATTCGTCGGCGGTCAACGCCCTGACTTCCCCGAGTTTCACACCAGAATCCCAAGCGTGCGCAGATCGTTGATCGCCTCTTTGCGTGTCAAGGCGTAGGCGTCCGGCAGAACGATCGATTCTCCAAAACGTGCCATCATCTGATCGGAAAAAGCATCGACCGCGCCTTCGATCCCGACCAGAGGAAACTTGTAGGTCGCAGGAATACGGAACGATTTGGCCTGCCGATAGTTCTTGGCCGAGACCGTCCCTGTCTCACACGCCTCGGCAAAGATGCGCCCCAGCTCAGCTTCGGGGTCATTCCAGCGCGCGTCATCCTTTTCGATCGGCTCTTCCACGCAAATCACGCCGTATCCGTCATCCCCAACACATCCCATGTAGTTCAGAAAATTCGTAATCCGCGAGGTCAGGTGATCGGGGTCATAATCGACCACGTAGTACGGCGCCGCCACCGTGTCGGCGGGGACGACGAAGCAATGGAAAATCTCGGGCAAAACATGGGTACAGTCGGCAATCGTTGACCCGCCGGTCAGAATGCGTTCGCTCTCGCGAATATCCGTTCCAAAGACCACGCGGCCATAGCTGATCTCGCCCGCACTCGTTTCAGCAACACCGCGAGCGTCATCAAACCCGGCCAGCGTCGCCTCAACCATGACAGTAACGCCTTCGCGCTGAAGCGCGTCTTCAAGCGCATTTCGCACCCGCTCCAGGCTGTCGCCCTTGGGGTACAAATTCACCCGAGAGCCATCGACCGACACCTTCTTGGCCGCCAGAAAGGCATCCATGAACGGCGATTGCTTCAGATCAAGCGACAGTTCCTGATCAAAGAATTTCTTGCGCCCCAGAAACGACACCATCGACGCGGTGCGCGGGCTGACCTCTTCGGCGTCGCGGCGCACGAATTTCTTGGCGAGCTTCTTAAGATGTGGATAAAGGACCGGTCCGCCGTCAAACATCAGAACGTCGTCCAGGGACTTGAACGCAGGCGAGGACCCCGACGCGGCAAGCCGTTGGGCAAAAAGGCTTTGAAATGCGTTGCTGGCGACATCGTCGCCCAGTGACTGCCAGTCGGGGATTGCAAAGTCTGAATTCAGCTTGCCGGCCATGAAGGATCCATATTCGAACCCGATGTCCTGCATCACGTCCGGACCCAGCATTTCAGACATCATGTCAACGTCTTGCGCTTCAAAGTTGTCAAAAAACTGGGGGCCCTTGTCGATCCAATAGCCGTCCCAATGGATCGGTGAAAGGAATCCGCCAATCTTGGCGCTCTGCTCGACCAGAACCACGCTTTGGCCCTGCCGTGCCAGGCCCCAGGCGGCGGCGATGGATTTGAACCCGCCACCGACGACCAATGCGTCACACCTGACCATCGTATTCTGCCTCCACAATCCAGCTTGTATGATTATAGCCCGTTGTCACGTCCCGGTCCGACAGGTGCCGCACGGCAAGCACGCGGTAGCCCTGAAACAGATCGGCCAGATCACTTTCCTTGAAAAATGCCGTGCGCCCGAGGTCCGCAAAAACACCATCAGAAAAATCCGCCCAACTGCCGTCTCCGACATCGCGGCCGAAGTCGCGGCCCGAATTGTCCCAGGCGAAACCTTGCCAGAACAGGCGCGCACCAGGTTGAAGCGAGGTCCGCAAACGATGGTAAAACTGCACCGCGGTCGGCACGGTAGAGTGCGTTGTCGCGCAACGGTCCACCACCAAATCGAAGCCCGACTCGCCCGCCTCGAATGTCGCAAAGTCCGCGATCTGAAACGTGATGTCGTCGCTCGGATAGGCCGCCCGTGCCGCATCTATCGCGGCAGGACTGAAATCGATGCCAAGAACGGCAAAGCCCTGGTGCGCCAAGAAATTGCAATGAACACCCGAGCCGCAGCCGACATCCAGCGCCCGCGGGCTATCCTTGGCAAGCTCCGCACGGTGGCGAAAATAGAATGACACGATCTCAGAGAACGCAAAGCGGTTCAACTGCTGCCCACCTGCATAAATCTCTTCCCACGCCTGATGTGTCATGCGCGTGGCCACCTCCTGCCCTCTTTTTTGACAGCCTATCAGACCTGCCTAGCAGCCGTCACCCTGATCCTGCATTTCCGCAATCGCGTCAGACGGCAGCTTTCAGCATTTATGAACCCAGAACCACTGGTCCATGTTGGCACGTATCAAATCTTCCAGAATTTCAATGAACGTCGGATTGCGCTGCGGCTTGTAGAGCGCCGCCAACTCCAATCCCTGCCGTGACAATAGTCCGCGCACCACATCGTAGTTTCCAATATGCGCGGTCACAGGAACCAGACGCTCCTCCTGATCTATCGCGCGCCATAGCCCTTCGGCGCCTGGTCCATCGAATTACGTGTTCGAGGCACGGTCCAGGAACTCATCAACCGAAAAGATCTCGATCAAAGTGCGACCGAAGTTGTTACAAACATAGGCCTTGATGCGGTCAACTTTTGCCTTTGGTACTTCGGGCATCATCATGGCCAACTTGTCGCGCACCCGCCGGTTCCAATGCGCAAAGTGCGCAACCAGTCGCGTAATCAGGCAGCCGAGAAATCGCACGCGCGCAGCGTAAGGAAGAAGCAATTCTACCTCGACAAATGCACGCGCGATGATGGCCTCAAACCTTTGCCGCACACTCATTTCCTCGACTTCTGATTTCGACCTGGACGCTACCAATCCGATCCGGTGAGAAAGTTCCGACTTGCATTCAGTGTCCGCGTCGTCGTTCCAATCGCGTTAAATGGCAAGCGCGTTGTATCACACGCTTCACCTTGGCGTAGCAGCGGACATGTGGGACACTTAGGTCAGCGTAAAAGGCATGCTCGACAACGCCGCGACCGGATAGGCGACAAACATGAAGACCCCACTGAAAAAGCCGTCTCTTGGACGCCAGGCGCTTGAACGTCTGCATGGCGTGCAAAAAGGCGCGGGTCGGTTTTTCAAAAGGCCGACTTCGGGAATGCGCACCGATCTTACCGCAAACGGCAAGCCCGTGATCTTTATTCACAATCCACGCGCAGGTGGGCGCTCACTCGAAGCGTTCTTCAACGTCGAACGCTTGTCTCACGCCTTTCCTGTGGACCGTCTCAACGAAAAACACTGGCTTGAGAACTTTGTCGTAACTTCAGTGCGTCACCCACTTGAACGGTTTTTCTCGGGTTACTTCAGCTTTGTCATGACGCCCGACAAAAATTCGCTAGTCAAACTCTACGGGTGGGGAATCAAAGAGTTAGATGCGCTGGAATATCTCGACCTAATCAAAAGGCACCCGTCCCATATCGGGCCCCAAGTCCAGTGGTCTGACTTCCCGTCTGCCACAAAGCCGCGTGCGGACCTCATGCTGCGGTTTGAAAACATTGCGCACTGGAACGACGACATTGCCGCCGCTGGCGTCGATACCAAAGGCCGCACGATCCCCCACATCGGGAAGAGCGGAAACAAGATGCGGGTCGAGCCTGCAGATGTCCGATTGGATGCACGCGGGTTCGCGGACTTGAAAGACGGCGTGTTCGACTATCTGCGCGCTGACTTCGAGGCGTATGGATACACGATGCCATAGAACTGCCAGCGACATCATCGGGTCGTTACAAGAACTCCGGCTCGTCGGCGCAACATAGGATCATCAGGTAATTTCGATCTTCCAAGGTGTCGATCTTCACCAGTCGCTCGGCTTTTGAAACCCTTCGTCCCAGAACGATCTCATTCACTGCGCGTACGAGTTTCTTCAGCCGTCGCGGAATCGTTCCAAGCCAACCGGCCTCGACCGGCTCATAGAAATGCGCGTATCCCATGGACCTCAAAACATTCAGGGATTGCGAAGACCCGCCGGAAATCTCGTCCTTCAAGACTTCCAACATGATCACGGGTTTGTGCCTTGCGATGGTGTCCTCGGCCCCTTCAAGCGCGGCAGCCTCGTGCCCTTCGATGTCGAGCTTCATGAACGCGATGACGCCCGCATCCTGCACCTCGCGCATGTCGTCAATCTTCACCACTTCGAATTCCACGACATTTCCGGCGCGCCCTTCACTGCGATGCATCGATGAAGCTGCCAGATTCATTTTGTCTTCGACAATTCTGACTGTTGAAGCCGCATTCGAAGCGCCAATCGGCAACGGCAACACATTCGGCGCCAAATCCGCGTTCACGCTGAGCAATGCGAAATTCCGTGGGTGCGGCTCAAGCGTGATTACTTTCTTGAAATGATTGGCAAAGAAAACGCTGTGATTGCCAATGTTGCCGCCGACGTCCAGACAGGTGGCCGAGGCATCCAGTGCCGGGAAAACCTTCTTGGCCAGAAACTCAAGCTGGTCGCGTTCATATTGGCCGTCCAACACGATTATGTTGGTGATCAGATCAAAGGAATAACACGCAAGCTGCGGAAATTGCTCGATGTTCTCTCGGCTGGCGTGAACCAGATAACGCCTTGCGATATAACGAGAAATTGCCCCCAAAGTGACCTCTTTTCTGTGATGCACGTACGATCAGTGGATTTTTTTTGCTTGCATATCCCATCGACCGGCGAGGTTCCAATCCGTTCTTGATGCCATGCCATAGCCCCAACATATGAGGCTCCTTTTCAGACATGTTGCTTGCCATGCGTGCCCGCTCGCAGCAAAAGAGGCGAGACATCCAAAAGGACAACCCCCGATGATCAACTTTGTCCGCCAGCTTCTTCGTAACCGCAGGAACGCCAGGCGCATTGCAAGGGACGAAGCTAGCGATGCACGGCTGAACTCGGAAACCGGACGCTCCGATTTTCTCGCATTGCTGGATGAAGAATGCGCGCAAAGCTCACTCATCGCGCTTCTCGAAGATGCGCTTAAGCAGCCCGGCGACATCATTGAATGCGGCGTTTTTCGCGGCGATTCACTGCGCCGCATCCTAAAAACCGTAAAAGACCGTGCGCCGGACCGAACTGTGTTCGGACTGGATAGCTTCGAAGGATTCCCGCCGGGTGGCATCACTGGCATGGACATCACGCGATTCCGCTCGAAAGACCGACTTGAAGGAAAATTCACAAATGCCGACGACGTACCTGCGCGTCTGAACCGCTTTGCCGATGCTTTTGAGATGAAGCTGGACCTGCACAAAGGCTACTTTGAACACACACTTGGCGGTGTTTCGGACCGCACCTTTGCCTTCCTTCACATCGACTGCGACACTTACGCGGGTCATATCGAGGTGCTGGACGCGCTTTACGATCGGGTCGTCCCCGGCGGGATCATCGTCTTTGACGACTACAACACCGAAGAATGGCCCGGAGCCACGCAAGCGGTGGACGAATTTCTGGCTGATCGCCCCGAGTCGGTGCAGGTCTCACACGCGCGCGCAAAACCCGCCTATTACATGATCAAGGCCGCCTAAGCGCCTCTGCACAAATGCGTTCTCAAATATCGTCGCGATATCCGTTGTCCAGCCAATACTGGCGCACCCAGTTGATTGGCCCACGCCCGGCATGAGGAAACTTCGCCCAACGCGCATTGCCCTTTCGCACTACATCGATGGGGCGTGGGTCCCCGTGAAACGCGACGATTTTTGCGTTCGGGTCGGGCTTTCGATGATCCAGAACCAAATCCACCAAAGGCGGTCGCCTCAGGTGCCGTTTGAAGCTGGTGATCCAGCCGTCGGGCCAGGGTTGCCAGGACGTGACATGCGCCTCCAGGAAATTCTGCTCCAGCTTGAACTCGTCAAAAGCGCCCTTCGGATCCTTCACGAAGGCCTCAACCACCTGCGGTTGCGAGCCCAGATCAAAGGCAAACACGCCTGACGCCAGCTCCGGTTTAGGGTTCTCGCGCCCCCGCCGCCAATTCGGGCCTCCGCCGATCGAAATGAATTCGCCCGGCTCCTCAAAAAACGGCTCAAGCGGTTTCAGGATGATCGAATCCAGATCAATGAAAACTGCCCGTCCGCGCAATCCATAGAGATCCGGCAGAAAAACGGAAAGCTTGGGCCAAGCGCCACTTTTCCAGTGATAATCAGAATACCCCAAATCCGGAATCGGAAAGGTCTCGATGCCTGGATCCAGCCCCTCGCAATCGTTCGTCAGACAGACGAACCGGAACGGGCCACTGATCTGCCGCTTCACGCCAGAATAAAGAACATTCACATAGCCCGGCGGGTACAATTCCCCCCACCGCATCGCGAGCACAATTCTTTCACCCGACACCGCCTACTCCGTCTCCTGATTGAACCGACGTCAGAACGCCGAGCCGACGCTGGCTCACGCCGACGGATTGATGTTGATCTTGGGTGGTCGATGGGTGAATGTCCATACGGCCTGACAAGGCGGGTAGGCAAAAAGGCTTTTATTATGAAATCGATCCTGGCAAAGATTCGAACAGCCGCTCGCCAGCGCCGACTGTCAAAGATGACGCCGGATGCGGTATTTTCACGCATCTACCAAAGAAACAGCTGGGGCGATGACGAAAGCCTGTCAGGTAAAGGCTCCAACTTAGCGGTTACCGAAAAACTGCGCGAGGAACTGCCCGGGTTTCTGACTAAGCATAACGTCTCAAGCATGCTCGACATCCCATGCGGTGATTTCAACTGGATGCGCGCGGTTGATCTGGGCGACGTGTCCTACATCGGCGCGGACATTGTTCCTGAATTGATCGAAGGGAATCAAAAGTTCGCTGACGACACCCACCAGTATCAGATTCTCGACCTGATCAAGGGCCCGCTGCCGAAGACCGACCTGGTCTTTACGCGCGACTGCCTTGTCCACCTCTCGACAAACCATATAAAACGCACGATAGAAACAATTCGGGCCAGTGGCGCTACATATCTGATGACCACGACCTTTCCCCAATCAGGGACCAATCAGGACATTCTGACCGGCGAATGGCGCCCGATCAGTCTGACAAGGCCGCCGTTTTCTTTTCCCGACCCGATAGATTTGATCTTGGAAGAACCTCCAGCAGGCAAGCGGTCCTACCCTGACAAGGCGATGGGACTCTGGCGCGTGGACGACCTTCCAGCAACTTGAACGCAGTTCCAATTCACTTATGGCACCACCCTTTTGAAGCAATAGTTCTCCATAGGGAAAAGCTTGGCCATGGATGATAGCAAGAAGTGCATCGAGTGCCGACGAAGCACTGGGCCGAGCGCAAACCTCTGCGCAGTATTCGCCATCAAATGATTTGAGAGACAGTGGCGGCTGAGAGGGTTCGCGGGGCGGGTCATGATTTTGCGCTGAATGGCTTGGGAGTGGAGCCGACGGCGATGACACCGGCGCATTCAAAGAACGCTTTGCGGTTGCCGTATAACGAAAAAATGGTGATTTCATCCATGTCTGCCCGAAACAAGTCATAGACGTTGCCCCCTGATCCGGGCCGTTCAGGTGCTCTCCAGAACGGTCGAGGTGCGTAAACTAGTGGAAGCGGTGCGATCAGGGAGTTAATCAAGGTAGCTGAGAAAAGCTGAGTTACCCCTAACCCAAATGCAGCGAAGTGGTCCGAAGAAGTTCGCAAAAGTATCTACAATAGTGTTTTGTTGATGGTACCGCCTGCCCGGTTCGAACGGGCGACCTCTTGATCCACAATCAAGCGCTCTAACCTACTGAGCTAAGGCGGCACGGCAGTCTGACTAGCGCTGGTTCGGGACGATTGCAAGGGTCAGGTCAAGTTCCCAGGTCTGCTCGATCAGATCGACTCCGAAGGAATGTACCGGACGCGACGCAACGCAGCGAAAGCCATAGGCGGCATAAAGCGCGCAGGCGGCGCGGTGGCTTTCGTGGGTCCAAAGCCTGAGTGTGTGATTGCCTGTGTCTCGGGCGAAAGCAATGCAGACCTCCAGAAGGCGGCGACCAAGGCCAAGCCCTCGGGCATCGGGTTCAACGAAAAACAGCCTGAGTTTCGCCACCCTGGGATCGCCGGAGTGGACACAAAAAATCGAGCCAAGGCGTTGTTTCCCGGTCGCCGCAATCCAGCCGCGTTCTGTCTCGGGGTCCCGGTTTCTCAGGAAATCAACCAGGATTTCGGCGACCAACACTTCGAACGACGCGTCGAATCCTTCGTCTGCAGCATAGAGTTCACCGTGGCGCTGGATCAGCCAACCGGCATCGCCAATGGCGATGTCGCGCAGGTGGATTTCGTTTTGATTGACGGTCATGGGGCCATCTGTGCGGGTCGGCTCCGGCTTGTCAATCGAGCGTGGTCGCTGTAGGCCCGCGCAGCGCATAGGATAATGAGACCATGGGAATCGACAGCGAAAGCGATATCGAGGCCAACCTGCAGATCGGGCCGACCAGCCTTGGCATGGTGCGGATTTTTGTCGAAGGTGGCGGGACGGAATTGTCGATGGATTTCGACCCTGAAGAGGCTGAAGAAATCGCCGAGGAAGTCCGCGCTGCCGCTGGTCGGGCGCGAGCAGCGTCCATGAGAGGCACTAAAGGGAAACCGTCCCGGTAAAGCCCGGGTCGCGCGCGGCCTGCCATCTGCGGGCGGCGTGGCGCGCGAATTTGTGTACCATCACTTTGCGGCGCGCCGGGGCTAGTCGGCTTTCAGGACCCATGCGAATGATTTCGGCGTCGTAGGCATCGGCGATGATCAGTCCGGTTTCAGTGGGCAAAAGATCGCTTGGAAAATCCTCATCCACGGCCCAGAAATATCGGTCGCACCAATCGAGATAGCCCTGCCATTTGGCATCCGTGACGAAATCGGCTCGGCTGGACTTGCATTCAATCACCCAAACCTCGCCTTTCGGCCCTAATGCCATGACATCGACCCGCAGGCCCGGCGCCGGGATCAATTCTTCGACCGACGTAAAATCGAGCGTATTGAGGTGGCGGCAAACGCCACGCGCCAATAGCTGTCCAGGTTTCTTTTGCTGAAGATCATCGGGCATGGGATGAATTGTGAACAAAACGTAAACAAAAGGCAAGGTCGGGGTGCAACGGTGCAGTCAAAAGCTCTGGTGATGCCCTTGCCTTGTGGGTGACGGCGGCCTATCTCAAGCCGGTGGCGGGTACTGCCCGATGCGTGCCGGGGATAAATTCCGGTGGCCTTAAGCAATTCCGAGGGAGCTGGCTCTGTCCGGATCGTGGTCCGGTTACCTGGTGCCCACCTGTAGTTACAGGTCCTCGGGAATTCAGATCCCTTACGGTTGCGGCGGTCCCGTCACATCACTTGCGAAATTGTCGTACTCAATCGGGTTTGGCCGCGCGTAGTGCGTCAAATGGTGTCTGCGGGCATGGGGTGCTAGACAATGACGTCCATTTCCTGTTGGTGCCCGACGCCGAAAACCCGCTTGTAGCGCTGGATCTCCTCGGCTGGCCCCATGGCTTTCCTCGGGTTATCCGAAAGCTTGACTGTCGCGCGCCCATTGGCGCTGACCGCTTTGCAGACAAGGCTGAAAGGGGCAAGCCCATCGCCAGGGACGAGACCTCGGAAGTCGTTTGTCATCATGGTGCCCCAGCCAAAGCTGATCCGGGCCCGGCCAGTAAACCGCGCGTGCAACTCGGTGATCTTGTCGACGTCAAGACCGTCTGAAAAAATGATGAGCTTTTCGGTAGGGTCCTCGCCGCGATCCTGCCACCAGCGGATCGCGGTTTCGGCGCCTTCCGCGGGATCGCCGGAATCTATGCGAATGCCGGTCCAACCCGCCAGCCAGTCGGGGGCGTTGTCGAGAAACTGTTTGGTGCCATAGGTATCGGGCAGGATGATGCGCAGATTGCCATCGTGTTCTTCGTGCCAATCGGCAAGGACCCGATAGGGCGCTTCGGCAAGTTCCTCGTCGGTCTCGGCCAGCGCGGAATAAACCATAGGAAGTTCGTGAGCGTTGGTGCCGATGGCTTCAAGGTCGCGATTCTTGGCGATGAGGCAGTTCGAGGTGCCGACGAAGGCCGGTCCAAGGCCCTCGGTCATGGCCTGAACGCACCAGTCCTGCCACAGGAACGAGTGGCGGCGGCGGGTGCCAAAATCGGCCAGCGCGAGGTTGTTGAGCGTGCGCAGGTGTTCGACCTTTTCCCAGGTTCGTGTCATGGCGCGGGCGTAAAGCACTTGAAGTTCGAACTTGGCCATGTCCTTCAGGACTGCGCGCGATCTCAATTCCATCAGAACTGCAAGTGCGGGAATTTCCCACAGCATGACCTCGGGCCAGGCGCCCTCGAAGGTAAGTTCAAATTGCCCGTCGCGTTTTTCAAGGTGATAGGGGGGCAGGGAAAGGTTTTCGAACCATTCCATAAAGTCGGGCCGGAACATCTGGCGTTTGCCATAGAATGTGTTGCCCCTAAGCCAGGTGCCTTCGCCACGGCTGAGCGAGAGAGAGCGGATATGATCAAGTTGTTCGCGCAACTCGCCTTCGTCCACCAGTTCGGCAAGGCGGATGGATTTGGTGCGGTTGATCAGGCTGAAGGTGACGCGGGTGTCGGGTTTGTTGCGAAACACCGACTGGCACATCAGAAGTTTGTAGAAATCCGTGTCGATCAGGGATCGAACGATCGGGTCGATCTTCCACTTGTGGTTCCAGACGCGTGTGGCGATGTCGACCATGGTCGTGTCTCCCTAGGACAGGAGACCTTTTTGCCAAGGAATGCCTGGTGTTGTCCAGCAGAGGCTTTGCGCCGATGGCGGGGCTCTGCCCAACACCCCGAAGCCTTGCAGACAAAACCGAAGCCTAGGGGATTACTTCAAGGTGCCGGTGTACGTGTCGGCGGGGACAGTGGGTGTTTGAGGAAGCAGCGGTTCGAGCGCTTGCCCGGTGCCCTGCGCCCGTTCGGTCAGCCATTGGATGCCTTCGGCAATGGGCCGATACTCGCTGCTTCCGTCATAGGCGACGCCGCAGTTCACCGTGTGGACGGTCGATGGGGTATCGAACCCATGGCCCGGCGGGCGGGGTGCGAAGGTGGCCCGGCACCCTTCCGTGTCCGAAGAATAAGCGCCGATGGCAAGACCGTACTGGAAGGCGACAATCACATAGTCGCGGCTGTTGCCAAATTGGGGTGCATAGTATCCGGGTGGATTTTTCATGTTGCGATAGACATAGGAAACCTGCCCGCCTTCGCGGATTTTTTGGGTTGGGTTACCCCATTGCGCGGCAAAACTTTTTTCCGTCGTTGCGCCTGGCACGACGCTGGCCAGCATGGCTTGGCGAACCTGAGGATGATCAGCGACGGTGGTGTTCCAGGAAAGCCCACCACAGCTGGCAAGCAACAGAAGTAAAAGAAGCGCGCGTGTCATGGCGTGACCACTAGCAGGGGAGGGTTGCCAAATCGTTTCATAGGCTTCCATATGGCCGCCATGATCCTTGGAATTGGCACCGACCTTTGCAATATCGAGCGGATCGAGCGTACGCTGGATCGGTTTGGCGACCGGTTTCGCCATCGTGTATTCACCGAGATCGAGCAAAAAAAGGCCGAACGGCGCAAGGATGTTGCCGGGACCTATGCCAAACGCTGGGCCGCGAAAGAGGCCTGTTCGAAGGCGCTCGGAACCGGGCTTGCCATGGGCATTGCCTGGAAGGACATGGCCGTCAGCAATCTGGACACCGGTCAGCCTGTCATGAAGGTCACCGGATGGGCGGCGGATCGTCTGGCCGAGATGACGCCCGAGGGGTACGAAGCGCTGATCCATGTCACGTTGACGGATGATCACCCATGGGCGCAGGCCTTTGTGGTGATCGAGGCGCGAGCCATTGCTTGACTTGGCCCCGCGCGGCCCTCAGAAAGCCTCGGCACAGGACAGGCAGGTAATATGAGCGAGCACACCAGTACTTTGATGGATGGCGTCATCGAGACGATCAAGACGATCGTCTATGCGCTTTTGATCGCCGGAGTGTTTCGCACGCTGTTTTTCCAGCCATTCTGGATCCCGTCGGGGTCGATGAAGGCCACGCTGCTGATCGGGGATTTCCTGTTCGTAAACAAGATGGCCTATGGCTATTCGCAATACTCCTGCCCCTTTGCCCTTTGCCCGATTTCCGAGCGGATTATGGGGGCAGAACCCGCGCGCGGCGATGTTGTGGTGTTTCGCCATCCGGTGAACGGGCAAGATTTCATCAAGCGCGTTGTCGGATTGCCGGGTGATACCGTGCAGATGCGGTCCGGGCAGCTTTATTTGAACGGATCGCCTGTGCCGCAGGTGGCCAATGGCACCTTTGTTGAAACCTTCGAGGCACAAGGGCCAGTGGGGTCATTTCCCCTGTGCCGCGAGGGACGACCGGGCATTGGGGCCGATTGCAGCAAGGAAAAGGCGATCGAGACATTGCCAAACGGGGTTCAGCACTCGGTGTTGAACGTGGCCAATGGGCGGTTCGACAACACTGGCGTTTTCACAGTGCCCGATGGCCACTACTTTTTCGTTGGCGACAACCGGGATAATTCGACCGACAGCCGCGTGAAGCCCGAGTTCAGCGGTGTTGGATTTGTGCCCTATGACCATCTGATCGGGCGTGCGGACCGCGTGATGTTTTCTTCGGCAGGACGGTCCCTGTTTTTTGTCTGGACCTGGCGTCCTGACCGGTTTTTCAAGCGGATCGACTGATGCGGCCGGGCGCCGAGCTTGAGGCCTTCGCGATGCGTCTGGGGCATCGGTTCAAGGACACGGAACTGTTGGTGCGCGCGGTCACCCATGCTTCCATGTCATCGCCCACGCGTTGCGACAATCAGCGTTTGGAATTCCTTGGTGACCGGGTCTTGGGTCTGGTGATTGCAGAGGCACTCCTCAAGGCAGACAAGGGCGCGAGCGAGGGGCAGTTGGCGCCTCGGTTCAATGCCTTGGTGCGCAAGGAAACCTGTGCCGACGTGGCGCGACAGATTGATCTGGGGGCGGTTCTGAAGCTGGGCCGGTCCGAGATGAAATCCGGCGGGCGGCGCAAGGAAGCCCTTTTGGGCGATGCCATGGAAGCGGTTATTGCTGCGGTTTATGCCGATGCCGGGTTCAACGCGGCGCGCGACGTGGTGCTGAAGCTTTGGGGCGATCGGATCTCTTCTGTCGAAGCCGACGCCCGCGATCCCAAGACCAGCTTGCAAGAATGGGCGCAAGCCCGAGGGCAGGGGCCGCCATCCTATGTAGAGACCGGGCGCGAGGGGCCGGATCATGCGCCGATGTTTACTGTCGAGGTGCGCTTGGAAAGTGGCGAAACCGCGGGATTCAGCGCGGCCTCAAAACGGGCTGCGGAACAAGGTGCGGCGCGCGCTCTTTTGGCGCGGCTGTCTTGAAGCCGCTCAGTTCGCGGGCTTTAGAAACCGACGACGGCACCATCGCTTCGGGGATCGGTCGCGCCTTCGATCAGACCATCGGGATGGTGGACAAGGGCGCCGGCATGGCCGGTAACGTCGTCGAAATCGCTTAATATTTCAACGGGATGGCCAGCGTTTCGCAACCAGTCGATGACATCGCCGTCGATCCGGTTTTCCAGTTTGAGCGTCGTAGATTCCGCGCCCCATGTCCGACCCAACAGCCATCTTGGAGCCGTGACGGCCTGCTGCAATTCCTGCCCGCAAAGTACATGGCGGGCAAAGATCATCGCTTGGGTTTGGGGCTGGCCTTCGCCGCCCATGGTGCCATAGGCCATAACGCGACCATCTGACAAACGGGCAAGCGCGGGCTGGATCGTGTGGAACGGGCGGCGACCCGGTTTCAGGCAATTGTGGTGCGTCGGGTCAAGCGAAAAGCTGGTGCCTCGGTTCTGCCAGGTGATGCCGGTTTCATCAAGGATCACGCCCGCGCCGAACTCCCAATAGATGCTTTGGATGAAGCTGACTGCGCGACCTTCACCATCAACGGCGCCAAGCCAGACGGTGTCGCCCTTGTCGCTGGAGTGCGGCCAGGGAGCAGCCTTTTCGGTGTCGATATCGACCGCCATGGCACTTAGCCGGTCGTCGGTAAGGAAATCGGCAGGGTCCACATTCATATAGGCGGGATCGGTGACATGGGCGTCGCGCCGACGGAATGCCTGCTTCGTAGCTTCGACAAGTCCGTGGACAAATCGGGCGGTTTCAGCTTCGTGAATGTTCAGCCGATCATAAACCCCAAGCAGGATCAGGGCCGCCAGCCCTTGGGTCGGCGGCGGCATGTTGAAGACCTCGTGACCCGCGACATCGAGCGACAGAGGGGTGACATCAAGGGCTTGGTGGCGCGCCAGATCGTCGCCGTCGATTGGGCTGCCAATGAGTTCGAGATCGGCGGCGACGGTGCGGGCAAGATCGCCGCGATAAAAGCTGTCCAGCCCGTCTCGGGCCAGCCGCCGGAACGTTTCGGCAAGACGGGGTTGGGTTAGTCGCTGTCCGACGGACGGAACTTGGCCGCCAGGCAGGTAAACCTGCGCAAATCCGGGGGCAACATCCATTTCGCCGCGTTTCGCCGCGATCAGATCTGCCAAAGTGGTCGGAACTGCAATGCCTTTCTCGGCATGGTGGATGGCGTCTTCGAACAGGCGATCCAGTGGCATTCGCCCGCCCCAGGCCGCACTTTGATGCAAGGCCCGATCCCAGCCCGAAATAGCGCCGCCAACAGTCAAGGCGGCAAGGGGCCCGCGGGACGGAATCTGTTGGAACCCCTGACTGGTATAGAAATCAATGTCGGCGGCCTTGGCCGCAGCGCCACAGGCGTCGATGGCCCGGACCGGGGTGCCGGGTTCATGGATCAGCCAAAAATTGTCGCCGCCCAATGCATTCATATGTGGGTAGACCACCGAAATCGTTGCGGCTGCGGCCACCATTGCTTCGATGGCATTGCCGCCCTCGCGCAACACCCGCAGCCCGGCTTCGCTGGCCAAGTGGTGCGGGGCTGTGACCATGCCACGGTAAGCGCGGGTGGTTTGCAGCATTCTTGAGGCTCCCGTTCCTTCAGGCCGCGTGGTCTGCGGCCAGATCCGTGTACGCCGACAGCACCGCCTGGATCCCAGCCAATGCGTCCCACCCCGAGGAATGGCCAATTCGCGCCACAAGGGCAAGTGCGGTGTCCAGATCCCGGCCACCGTCGATCAACGCGTTCATTGCCCGGTGTAGAGAGGCACTGCCCTGTCCCTTGGCAGCGGCGGACAACAGGGCGTGAGAAATCTCGTTTGTGTCGGTGAAGGCCCGGTCCTGGATGGTGTTCCACAGGTTTTGGGCCGCATCGCCCTTGCCAGCGGCACAAAGTGCGATCATCACACCGCCCAGAAAGTCGTCACCAGAAGGGGTCAGCCCGGGCCCGCGTCCTATCAATGGAACGGCCCAGTCAGCGCTGTTCTGTACTGGCAGACCGGGCATGACATCGGCAAGCCAGTGGTCCATTTGCGTTCGAACCTCGGGGATTTCCCAACCCTGAACGCCTAGGCCGGAGGATGAGGGGTTCAAGGTCGTGCTGGACAATCGCTGCAGGCCCAGGCGAAGCGCACCCGATGAAAGATGCCGGGCACGGGGCGGCGACCAGATGGAAACGTTGCCAAGGTTGACCCTTAGATTGGCGATCTGAAGCATGTGATTGGAAAGAAAGGTTTTCTGACCGACGATTATGCCAAAACGCCGCATGCCGGTCGAGCCGGGGATGTCGGTTTGAAGGTTGATCGGCCCTGGTTCGACCTCGCTATCGGTTACGGCAACAAGGCCGTCGCCGTGCCTGCAATAGACCACGGAACGGAAAACCGCCTGGACACGTCCGGTCCCTTTCTCGATCAAATGCGGCGCCAGGATCGACCCTGCAAGACGAGCGCCTACTTCATGCATCGGGCACAACATGAGTTCCGGCGGTGCCCGCCAGAGCCTCGGCAGCCTGATCAAGATGCGCGATGATCACCCGTTTTCCGCCACGATCGAGAAAGCGGAGCGTGGCTTCGATCTTGGACCCCATGCTGCCAGCAGCAAAGTGGCCTTCGTCCTGATATCGGCGCAACTCGCTGACCGTGACGCGATGCAGAAGTCGCTGTTCCGGAGTGCCGAAGTTGATGGCCACATTGGGCACCGCGGTCAGGATCATCAGGGTTTCGATGCCCAGAACGTTGGCCATATGCGCCGAGGTCAGGTCCTTGTCGATGACCGCCTCGACACCGTTGCGCACGCCATTCGGCCCGCGCACGACCGGAATGCCGCCGCCGCCGCCCGCAAAGATGACCGAACCGCGCTTGGCCAGGTCTTCTACCAGCGAAATGTCGCAGACGTGCAGCGGCGTCGGCGAGGGCACGACATGACGCCAGCCCCTGCCTGAATCCTCTTTCATCTGCCAGCCCATGTCGCGGGCCAGTCTCTGTGCCTCTTCCTCGGAATAAAACTCTCCGATCGGCTTTGTCGGGTTCTGGAAGGCCGGGTCGTCGGGGTCGACCTCGACCTGGGTCAGAAGGCACGCGGCATGGCGTGGGTTACCGGCTTCTCGCAGGGCGTTTTCCAGGGCCTGCACAAGAAGATACGCGATGCCGCCCTGGGAATGGGCCACGCAGATATCCAGCGGCATTGGCGCGATTGTGTCGCTCGTAAGCGCCTGTCGCATAAGGATTTTGCCCACAACTGGCCCGTTTCCGTGGGTGATGATCAACTCGTTGTCCCGCAACGCCAGCGGCAAAAGAGCCTGAGCCGTATGTTCGGCGATGTCCTTTTGTTCGCGCGACGTGCCTTCGATGTCCTCGGGGTGGGTGGCATTGCCGCCGATGGCAACAATGATGCGGTCGGGGATATCGAAGTCATTTGTCATGGGTCAGCCTGTGTCCAGTGCGGCGAGCGCCCATTGTGCCGCCTCGGCATTGCTGGGGGCCACATAAAGGCCGGCGGCCTCCAGGCGCGCCATCTGAGAGGAACGCCGTTGCGGATCGCCCTCGGTGCCCGTGATTGAGGCGATGATCGCGGGGCCAGCGTCGCTTCGGTGCCGGTCGACAAGTTCGGCCACATGTCCCGCCGGGTCGTCGTGGGCGCCATAGCCGATCACAACGTCCAGCAGGATCGCGGCCAGATCCTCGCGCCCGAGGGCTTCGATCAGCGACGCATCCCGCACGCCGGGGTCGATCATCGGGTGGGGGCGACCTTTGGTATATTCGTCGTCGCCGAGGTCAAGAAGAAGGTGACCCGTTTTATCGCTCTGGGGCGCAATGCCCGCGACCGGTGCGTTCGATCGCACTTTCTGCCCCGCATCGCGCAGGACGACCTGGGCTTCGGCGCAAAGCGTGCCGCCCGAAAAGAGGCCGAGGATGCCGCCACCATTGCGCGCCAGACCGGCAGGTGGTTTCATCGCCGCGTCACTTCTGCCCATGGCGGCAAGCGCAGTGTCACGCAGGGTGTAAACCTGGGTAATCCCGTCCGGTATCTGAAGCGGTTCGGACCCCATCAGGCAGATGATCGCTGGTTTGCCACCGGCCGAAAGCCGGTCAAGCACCTGGGCTGTCACATCGGCCCCGGGCGGTTTGGCAATCAGCACGATGTCTTTCGTGCCCTCGTCAGAGGCAAGGGCGTCGATGGCCATCAGGGTTGAAATGCCGCCGACTTCGGATTTCAGGTCGCGCCCCCCGACACCAATGGCGTGGCTGATGCCGCCGCCCATCTGCGCGATCAAGCAGGTGACTTCCTGAATGCCGGTGCCAGAAGCGCCAACGATACCGGTGGTCCCCCGGGGCACTTGGTTTGCGAAGGCCAGCGGAGTTCCGGCGATGATCGAGGTGCCGCAATCGGGACCCATCACCAGTCGACCCAGTTCGCGGGCTTCCTGTTTCAGGGCGGCTTCGTCCTCGATCGCCACATTGTCGCTGAATATCATGGCGTCGATCCCGCGACGGATGGCCTTTCGTGCCTCAGCGACGGCGAAATCACCGGGCACCGAGATCAGGGCGAGGTTGGCATCAGGCAGGCTGGTCAAGGCCGAGCGAAGGGTGCGGGGCGCCCAGGCTTCACCGGAGCCGTCACCGCTTGAAGGCGCGTCAAGCTGGGCTTCGGCTTCGGTCAGTGCGCCTTTTGCCTTGGCTTCGCTTTCTGCGCGGATCGCGATGACCAGATCGCCACCGCCCGCGCTGCGCCCCGCATCCGACAATACGCCAGCGTCGGTCATGATCTCGATATTGGCCGGTGAGCCCATCATCAGAGCGGCCTCTTCAACCCCCGGCATGGCGGCAATGCCGCGCGACAGCCGCATCAGGGCCACGGAATCCAGATATGTGCCGCGTCTTACGATGTTCAGGACAAACCCGCTCATGAGACCCCCAGTGTATCGGCGAAGGTTGTCAGGGCCTGGGTGAAGCAGGGCATCGGTGCGCGAACCACGCCCGCACCGACCTGACCAATACCGGGTTCACGGTGCGCGATGCCGGTGTTGATTGTGGGTGCAAGTCCGGTTTCGACGACCAGACGAATGTCGATGCCCGTCGGCACGCCAAGATAATCCATCGCCGGGATTGTCCACTCGGCGTTTTCGGTCACCGTGATCTCGCCCATGCGGCGCGTGAAATGACCCGCTTCCGATGCCGCACCGGCACCGACGAACCCGGCCACGGCAGGCGAAGCACCCATGGCAAAGCCACCAAGACCGATGGTTTCCACGATGGCGCTGTCGCCCATGTCGGGATTGGCGTCCTTTTCGGAGTATCCGGGGAAATACAGCCCGTCGGGCATTTCGACCGGAGCCGTAAACCATTGCTCTGACGTACCGCTGACGCGAATGCCAAAGTCGGTGCCATTGCGGCTCATGGCGGTGACGATGGAACATCCTTCGATCCCGTTCATGGGGTCGGTGATCGCCTTGCCCAGACCCATGGCGATGTTGAGGAAAAACTGGTCATTGCCAGCGATAAAGGCCAGCGCGCGGGACAATTCGGCCGTGTCGTCGGCGGTGTCGGCAAGGGCAGGGGCCAGGGCGCGCAGGGTCAGACCGGAACAGGCCACGTTGCGCTGGTGCATTTCGTCGCCCATGGACAGGCCGCGTGCGATTATGGGTTTCAAAGGCAGACCGCCCATCGACCGGATCGCACGGCCCAGGGCGGGGCCAAAGCTGTCCTTCAGCCACCGAAGACGATCCAGCACCTCGGCGTCGTTGCCGCCAAAGCGCATGACCTTGCCCAAGCCTTCGTTGATCGCGCAATAGGCCCGGTTGCCGAAAGTCTTGTTTTCGACGACCAAAAGCGGCTGCGATACCGTCGTCATGCCTGTCATCGGCCCGACTGCATCGAAATGGTGGTTGGGATGGAAATCAAAATCACCGGCGCGGGCGCGGCGTTCGGCATCGCCAAGATCGTCGGCCCAGCCCTCAAGGACGGCGATGCCCATGATCGCGCCTTTCATCGGTCCGCACATGCGATCCCATTCAATTGGCGGACCGGCGTGGAGGATCATACCCGGTTCAAGCGCCGGAATTGCCTCGTGCGCCGGGATCACGTCAATCAGAACCGGGTCACCGGTCAGAAGCCGTTCCAGGGCAGCCTGATTGGCTTTTTCGATCAATTCCATCGCGTTAGCTGCCAAGCTTTGCAAGTAGGGCGGCCAGTTTGGCATCGCCGCCCGCAGGTGGTGTCCAATCGACGTGCAGGGTCTGAACGCCCTGGGCGTCCAAGTCGCGCGCGAAACTTTCCAGGCCGATGTTGATCACTTTCAGCGGTCCTTGAAGAAGTGTGGATTTGTCGCTCATGCACCTGCCTCGTCATAAACATCGTATGCCGCATCAATGCCTGCGTTGGCCGGGGCTTCATAGCCACTTCGGCGCAGGGAAGCGTCAAGCGAGGCAAGGCACCTCAGGACGTTGGCCTTGCGGCACACATATCCCATGGTCCCGATCCGCCAGATTTTACCCGCCAGCGGTCCGAATGAGGTGCCGATTTCGATGCCAAAGTCATTCAGCATTGCCGCGCGCAGTGCTTCGCCGTCACCGCAAACATCGGGAATGACAACGCCGGTCACATTGGCCATGCGGTTCTCGGCATCGCCGAACAGTTTTAGCCCCATGGCCTCCAGTCCGCCGCGCAGGGCCCGGCTGGTCAGGCGGTGGCGGGCCTGACCGGTATCAAGCCCTTCTTCCAGAACCACGCGGGCGCATTCGTGGGCGGCATAAAGCATCGAGGTCGCTTCGGTGTGGTGGTTCAGACGCTTCGGCGACCAATAATCCATGATCATGGCCAGATCGAGGTAGTTCGACGTGATGCGCGGCCCCGTTGCGTCAACGGCGCCTTCGGGCTTGATGCCGCCTTCAATGTGGCGGCGATTGTCGATCACTGCCGCAGCCCTGTCGCTAAGTGTGATCGGCGAGGTGCCAGGGGGGCCGGACATGCACTTTTGCAGCCCTGTCGAGACCGCGTCGAGGCCAAGGGTATCGGTGTCAAAAGGGTTGCCGGCAATTGAGGCCGTCGCGTCGGAATAAAACAGCGTGTCGGTTTCCCGGCAGACCTCAGCCAATCCTTCAAATGGCTGCATCATGGTGGTCGAGGTGTCGCCATGGACAAGGGCAAGAACGCGCGGGCGGTGATGGCGTACGGCCTCGGCGATCTGATCGGTGGTGAATACCGTGCCCCATTCGGCTTCTATCGAGATCACATGGCCACCGGCCCGAAAGGCGATTTCTGCCAAGAGATGGCCAAATCGCCCGAACATCGGCACCAGCACTTTGTCCCCATGGGCAATGAGCGAACCCAGACACGCCTCGATCCCGGCCCGGGCGGTGCCGTCGATCAGAAAGGTCCACTGGTTTCGCGTGCGAAAGACCTGACGATAAAGCTCCATCGTCTCGTTCATGAAGCCGGTGAACTCGGGGTCGAACTGCCCCAGCATCGGCATCGCCATGGCGCGCGAGACGCGTGGATAGACATCGATCGGCCCCGGGCCCATCAGAAGCCTTGGTGTGGGGTCAAGTGCGGGCGTAATGACTTTATTTTCAATGGGTTGCCTCAAGTCTCCAAGCCTCCGATACGTTCGACCGTGCGCAACAGAAGCTCGGCTCCGGCGATAGCGTCTTCGCGGGTGATCGATTCGTCAGGGTTGTGGCTGATGCCGTCTTTGCAACGCACGAAGATCATCCCGACATCGGTGATCTCGGCAAGGGCGGCGGCGTCGTGGCCGGCACCGCTTGGAAGTTTGAAGGGGCGATGACCAAGGTCCGTCATGGCGTCTTCGATGGCATCGACGATCCAGGGTGCCGAGGTCACGCCGTCCGCGGAATGGGACTGTTCGAGCACAATATCGACGTTACGGCGATTGGCGATGTCTTCAAAGCGTTTGGTCAGATCGTTCACTGCCTCACGACGCACGGCGTCGTCGGCGGCGCGGAAATCGACCGAAAAGACGACCTTTCCCGGGATCACATTGGTTGCGCCGTGTTCCGCTTCGATCTGTCCCACGGTGCCCACGGCATATGGGTGGGCGGCCGCAACTTCTTCAACCGTCAACACGCATTCGGCTGCTGCTGCCAGGGCATCCTGACGTGCGCCCATCGGCACCGTTCCGGCATGGCCCGCTTTGCCAGTTGCGGTCACCGTCATCCGGTCCGCCCCGGCAATGGCCGTCACTGCGCAAACGGCAAGATCTTCCGATTCAAGCACCGGACCCTGTTCGATGTGGACTTCGAGATAACAAAGGAAATCGCCCTTTTGGCGCGCAGCCTCGCCGATACGATCGGTGTCTAGGCCAAAGTCGGTCATTGCCTCGGCCAGCGTGATGTCATCCTTGTCGGCGCGATTCAGCAGGTTGAAGTCGAATGTTCCCGCAATACCGCGGCTTCCAAGGTAGGTGGACTGAAACCGCACGCCTTCCTCGTCGGTAAAACAGGCGACCTCAATGGGGTTCTTCAGGCGGGCATTCCGAATGTTCAACGCCTTGACGCAGTCAATGGCGGCAAGGATGCCCAACGGGCCATCGTATTTTCCGGCCTTCACGACGCTGTCCAGATGCGATCCCAGCAGGATGGCCGGCGCTTTGTCGTCGGTCCCTTCGTAGCGACCCATAAGATTTCCGGTCGCGTCCTCCCAGACTTTCATGCCTGCATCGCGCATCCAACCCGAAACCAACGTGATCACCTGTCGGTGTTGCGGTGTAAAGCACCGGCGGGTCAGGTGTTTTTTGGATTCGCTGATCTCGGCCATGCGATCCAGCCGGTCCATGATATCGGCGCTAACATTGTCCTGGTGTGTCACGCCATCCCCCATGGTCGCATTTTCATCTTCGGAACTGATTATCAGGGATGCGGGGTCACTGGCCATCCTCACGAAGGTATTTTTCTCTGTCATCCCATCATCCCACAGTTGCCAGCCAGTCGTTCAGGGACTCGCGCTCGTCCGTCGAGAATGTCACGCCATGTTTGGTCCGGCGAAACAAAAGATCGTCAGCCGAACGCGCCCATTCATGGTCGATAAGCCAGCGGGCTTCGCGCTCATAGAACTGCCCGCCAAAATGCGCGCCCAAATCCGCAAGGGACTTGGCATCGCCCAAAAGCCTGTCTGCATCCGTTCCATAGCAGGTGATCAGATGCCGGGCGAGAGGGTCGGGAAGCCAGGTGTGGCGCGCGCGAAAATCACTTGCCCAGCCATCCTTGTCACCGTCTGGAAAGTCGCCGCCGGGCAGGGGCGCGTCGTGCGTCCATGGCTTGGACATCTGGGGCAGGTGGGGCGCAATAAGCGCCAGCGCGGCCTCGGATAATTTGCGATAGGTTGTCAGTTTGCCACCAAACGCCGACACGATTGGTGCGCGCCCTTCGCTAACGTCGACCTCGAACGTGTAGTCACGGGTGACGGCCGAGGCGCCTTCGGCACCGTCATCGAACAGCGGCCGCACGCCCGAATAATCCCAGATCACATCGTCTGACGTAAGGTTGACCTTGAAATAGCCATTGAGGATATTCAGCAGATAGTTCGTTTCTTCCGGCGAGATCGCCACGTCTTCGGCGCGGCCATCGAAGGGAATGTCCGTTGTGCCAATGGCGGCCAGGTCGTCAAGGTAGGGATTGACGAAAATCAGCCTATCATCAGGGGCTTGGAGCGCATAACCGTGGTCGCCCTTCCACCATCGTTTGGTGATGATGTGGCTGCCCTTCACCAGGCGAACGCGCTTGTCCGAATTCACTCCGGCCACGTTGCCCAAGACGGTTTCGACCCAAGGACCTCCAGCGTTCATCAGGGCGCGGGCCTTCAGGGTTTTGGTTGTCCCGTCGTCCTGTTCCAAGGTCGCTATCCAAAGTCCGTCTTCGCGCCGCGCGGATGTCACCTTGGTGTGTGTCAGGATTTCGGCGCCGCGCCGAGCGGCATCGACGGCGTTCAACACCACCAGCCGCGCATCGTCGCACCAGACATCGTGATAGGCAAAGGCGTGGCGGTACTGGTCCTTGACCACATCGCCTTCGGGATCGCGATCAAGCCGGATCGAATATGTTGCCGGGATGCGCTTTCGCCCCCCAAGGTGGTCGTAAAGAAACAGCCCCAGACGCACCAGCCAGCGCGGGCGTTGTTCGGGGGAATGAACCAGCACAAGTCGCAATGGAGATGCCAGATGCGAAGCCGCGCGCAAGATCACTTCGCGTTCTTTCAGGGCCTCGCGAACCAGACGAAACTCGTAATATTCCAGATACCTCAGCCCGCCGTGGATGTACTTGGTGGCGCGTGACGACGTTCCCTGCGCCAGGTCGTCTTTTTCCGCCAGCACAACCGAAAGCCCGCGTCCGACAGCGTCGCGGGCGATGCCGGTTCCGTTAATGCCTCCTCCTATAACAAGCAGATCGACGACGGAATTGCTCACCTTGCCCCCCCTTTTGGATCCCGGTCTGGCGGTCGACCGAGGCCGGTGTGTTAGCGCTATACCGATTTCGCTTTCTTGGCCAGTCCAGCCACTCAGATCTCAATTCTGAGGCCATCGCTTCCGATGTAAAGAGGGCCGTCGAAATGCGGAGTGACCGCTTTCACCCAATCAGCGTGGGTAAAGTCGGGATCGTCGGCCGGCAGAAGGTGGTGCAGTGCCAGAGCCCTGACACCGGCCCCGGTCGCAATCCGGGCGGCATCGGCGGCAGACGTATGCGAGCGTTTCAAATGCCGCATCAGACGATCGTCCGCGTTTCCGATCCGCGCCATCAGGGCGGGAAGCGCGTCTTCCAACATCGCCTCGTGGATCAGCAGATCGGCGTCTTTTGCGAAATCGGCAAGCTCAGGGAAGTACCGCGTGTCGCCGGAGAATACGACGTGGGTGTCATTTTGGCGAAACGACAGTGCATATGTGTCGACGAGTGGCGGATGCAAATTTCGAAGAGCGGCGACCTGAAGACCGTCACGATCAAAAAACGTCCCTTCTTCAATCACATGAAACCGTGCAAGCGCACCCAGGTCCGGGCGCCCCTCGTCCTCGATCCGAAGCTGGATGTCCGCGTCCATGGATTGCAGGAACCCATTCCAATAGGTCTCAAGTCCCTTGGGCCCCCAGATTTCCACGGGCGTTTTCAGTCCCGCAGTCCAGGCGGTGTGCAAGAGCGGGCCAAGTTCCAGATAGTGGTCCGAATGCAGATGGGTGACGAAGATCAATTCGATCGCCTTCAATTGAACGCCCTGATCGACCAGACCACGCGTCACTCCCAAACCGCAATCCACAACAATGCTGCGCCCATCAAGAACCAGCAGGCTGGACGTTGGATTGGATGACCCGGTGCGGATTGCAGGCCCTCCCTTTGTCCCCAATAATACGACTTCGTTTTGCAAGAGATTTCCTTCGATATTCGCGGTCAGGGCGTGTTCCGACCAAGCCTAACCGCTCAACGGCCAAGAACGACAGCCCACCGGTGCATTTTGCGGCACCAATAGAGTTTGGTGGTTGACGATCACCGAGCGCCCTTGCCTATCGGATCCGGGGTTCGGGGCAAAAAATGCCAGTTTCAGACCAATGTGCCGAGTCTTGGACGTTTCCAACCCAATCCCAATTCCTGGACAACAAAATACCGCAAAGGGTGCATTCAAGGCCCAAACATCCATTTTAAGTTGCAACCCCGGTTGGCTAGAAAATCCGCAATCTTTCGCCGATCGTTCTTGAAGTCCCCTTGTTTTCATGGGGAGTGAGTTGATTTCGCAATCATGGACACCCTGTTTCGGCCAAAGTCTGATCACAAAAATGACGTAAACAAATAGTTTACCAATCATGACCAAAGCACGCGAATTCGACGCATTGAGGAAGACCGGTGCACAAAAACGAAGTGATCGACCTGCGCAACTACCGAGACGCAGAAGTCGAAGATGAAACAGGCGAGGATCCGGCGTCACAGTATTTGCGTGCGGGAACCATCCTGCTTCATGGCCAATACACGATCACCAAGTATCTGAATTGCGGCGGCTTCGGCATTACTTATCGGGCCATAGACAGCCTTGGCCGCGATGTTGTGATCAAGGAATGCTTTCCCGGCGCGCTGTGTTTCCGGACCGGGAACGACATGTGTGCCCGCAAGCCTGCCTATAAGGACGAACTGGAATCGATCGTCGGGCATTTCATCAAGGAAGCCAAACGTCTGGCGAACCTTCAGCACGACAACATCGTGCATGTGCATCAGATCTTCGAAGAGAACCACACGGCCTACATGGCGATGGATTTCATCGACGGTCCCGACATACTGGATATTCTCGAAGAAGACTCGCTGGAGCTTTCGCCGCTGGATGTCGAATTTCTGACCGAGAAGTTGCTTCATGCGATCAAGTTTGTTCATGACCGTGGCATACTCCATCGGGATATTTCGCCCGATAACATCCTGATCGACAAGCAAGGCGAACCTGTTCTGATCGACTTTGGGTCAGCCCGGGAACATGCCACAAGTTCGGATCATACGATTTCCCGGCTGAAGTTCGTCAAGGACGGGTATTCGCCACAGGAATTCTACATCGCAGGCAGCGATCAGGGAACCTGGAGCGACATCTATTCCTTTGCCGCTTCGGTGTATCACATGGTCGCTGGACATGCGCCAGTTGACGCGCAATCCCGGCTTGCGGCGCTCGCCACAAAGACCGACGACCCTTATGTGCCGCTTGTCGGACGAATTGGTGGGTATCCGCCGCGTTTCCTTGAGGCGATCGACAAGGCGCTGGAGGTTATGCCGGAAAACCGGATCCAGACCGCTGACGAGTGGATTGCCGCCCTTGTCAGCCGACCGATCTTGTCACGCAAAAACGTGTCGCGGGTGACTTCGCGGATTATCGAGGCCTCGGAAGAGGATTCAGGACGCAAGGTTATCGCCATTGCTGCGGCCGTGGGTGTGGCGGCCATTGGATTGACGGCCTTGCTGGTGTTTGGGCCTTCGAAGGATGCGGGCCTTTCGTCGCCGTTTGAGGAAATGGCGGCGGCGGGGCCTGTCGAAACCACACCGATCATGGTTTCCGACCAGGAGGTGCTTGCGGCGAACGCAGGGCCGGAGGCGATCATCGCCGAACCCACCTTGGATATTGCCGTGCCGGGGACCGGACAAACCCCTGATGCGATAGTTGCGGTAACACCCGAGCCGGTGCCCGATACGCTTGTCGAACCAGGTCCGATTGTGGTCACCGAAGCGACGCCAGGCGCCTTGGCCGAAGTGCTGCCCGTCGTGGCCGAGAACACGGGAATTGATCTGGCCAATGGCCAGGACGTGCCACGCGTTGCTTCGATTGACGCCCTGCCTGTGAAGGGGATCGCGCTTGTCTCGTTTCCACCGCCTGCAGTGGCAGTTTCATTGGCGCCCACGCCTCTTGCCATTGGTACTGGCGATGACGCCTTGGCGTTCAAGGTGTCACCGGGAACAAAGGTCACTCCGGTGGCTGGGATTGCCGCTCTTGCGGCACCTGTGATTGAGGGGGGGCCAGAGATTCCGCGCCTTCCTACCAAACCTGATGCAGTCGATACGTTCGAAGTCAGCCGTTTTGAACCCGGTTCGATCGAAGTGGCGACCCTGACTTTGCCCGGTTCGCACCATGTAACGCCAACCCCGGGCCTCAATGATCTGCCAACGGTGATCGGGGAGAAACTGGCCACGGTCGACACGACCGCGCCGCCTTTCTTCCAGAAAAGGGGGCCCTTGGCGGCAACGCAGGTCGATTTCTCGCACTGGGATGTCGAAATGCCGGTCTTGTCCGTGCCCGAACGTGTCCGCAACTCGAACACGATCAGGATTACCGAGATCACCGACGCAAACATCCTTGGCATGTCAGGCGATTGGATCAAGGAAGGCGTTGTTATCTATTCATTTAACGGCGAAACGCTTCAACCCGACACGACGCTTTCGACCCATATCTTGAATGCCCTGCTGATTGATCCTGACGGATACGCCCGTTCAACCGTGCGGTATCGTGACCCCGACAGCGGAACGATTGACCGCGGCTTGATTGCCGTTCCGGCGGTGCGTCGGATCGGATTGGCCGACGGCAGCATCTTCGAAGCCCGCATGAAAGATCTGAACTGGTTGATCACGGTGGTCGAAGTCGGCCGGGCTGCAGACGGATCGTTGCGTGCGGGCGATGTGCTGACCAAGGAAATGACGACGGGCGTTCTTTTGGCATCGCACGAAGACCTTGCCAAGGCACTTGAACAACTGGTGGTGCGCAAGGTCGATACCGCGCAATTTGCCGTTCTTCGGAATGGCAGTGAAGTACAGGCAAGCTGGTCGCTGGCCCGCGAGGACTAGGACCGGTTGCGACAGGTCACAGGTGGCAGCCGATTTTTTCGCCAACCTGTGAACCACGTCGACACGGAACGAGTGCAGTTGGTATCATCCGAAAAAAATAATGGGGTACAGGCAATGCAAAACCTCGCAGTGGCGATAATCGTCCTGATCATAGCGCTGATGAGCGGCCCGGAACGGGTCGAGGCTCAGGAGGCGTGCGAGGTCTACCGCGTCAAGCGCGGCGACACTTTGCGAAAGATCTCAAGGCGGGTCTTTGGCTATGAAAATTTCCGCAGCATTTATCGAGAAAACGCAGCCGAGATCGGGCGAAATCCCAATCTGATCCGCGTCGGCATGGTATTAAGGATGCCCTGCCCGGAAGGTGCAGCAAAGCCAGAGTCGGATCCGATCGGACAGGCCGAAATCAGCTTTGTCACCGCCAATGGGTATCTTCCCTATACGGATGAAAGTCTGGGCAATCGCGGCCTGTTCACGCATCTGGTCAGCAAGGCCATGTTGCGGGCTGCGCCGGAAAAACCGTTCGAGATCGTCTTTGTCAACGACTGGTCGGCGCATCTTGAGACGCTTTTGCCCAAACTGGCCTTCGACGCCAGTTTCCCCTGGACGCGGCCTGGCTGTGAAACTCAAGGCGAACTGACCTCGGTCGAGCTTTATGCCTGCCAAAATTATGTCTACTCGGATCCGTTCTATGAGATCGTGGATGGCTTTTTCTCTCGCAATGGTACGGGGTTCGACACAGTCATTGATGCAAAAGGGCTGAAGGGCAGTACGATTTGCCGGCCCGAGGGCTATCCAACGGGCCATCTGGAAGAACTTGGGCTGATGCCGCCCGAGGTGACATTGATCCAGCCAACCACGTCTTATGCCTGTTTTGATCAACTCATGCGCGGCAAGGCCGATCTGGTGGCCCTGGATACGCGGGCAGGCGAACGGGTTCTTCAGGATCTTGGGCTAAGCTTCAAAGTCGCCGAGAATCCGCACCTTTTCAGCATCCAGCCGCTTCGTGTGGCGTTGCACAAATCCAACCCCAAAAGCGAAGAACTGATCAGCGTTCTTAACGCGGGGCTGAAAATCATGCTGGAAAGCGGAGAATGGTCCAGCATCGTGACCGAGGGCCTTCAGGAACAGGTAGGAGCCCTGGTGAATTGACCACGCAGATAGGGGGCCATTCGCCCCTGGAACATCACATCAAGATCGAATCATAAAAAATTGAAACATATCGAGAAAGCGAGCAACAAATGACACGCAAGAACCGGAGCGCCAGACACATCCTCACCGCCGTTGCGACGGCCCTTGTTCTGCCCTTCGCCGCATCGGCGCAAGAGGCGTGTACCGTGTACCCTGTCAAGGCCGGCGACACCCTCGCAAACATTGCCCAAACGGCATACGGCACGTTCGACTATCAGCAGATATTCAACGCGAACCGAAATCTGATCTCGAATCCGAACCAGCTTGAGGTCGGCACGATTCTGCAGTTGCCCTGTCCCGACGGTGCCTTGCCAGAATCAGCATCCGCACGCGATATCATCGCGGAACAGGACGCCTTGCAGGCCGAACGCGCCACGGCATCCAACAGTTTTGAACCAGCGATCAAGATCGTCAGCGCCAACGGCTGGGAGCCCTTTGTGGGTGAAAAGTTCGAAGGCGGCGGCATGCTGGTGCGTCTGGCGACGACGGCTTTGAACCGGGGCGGAAACGCCCGTGAATACACGGTCAGCTTCGTCGACGACTGGGCCTCGCACACCGAAACGCTGCTTCCGCTTGGCGCATTCGATATCTCGATCGCCTGGTACATGCCCGATTGTTCCAAAATTGACCTTTTGTCGGAAGGCATGAAAAAACGCTGCACCGATCTGGACGGTTCGCTGCCGATCTATGAATCCGTCGTGGGTTTTTATGCAAAGAAGGACAGCGACTATAACGGCGTGCGCAACTTTTCAGACTATGCCGGTGCGCGTATCTGCCGCCCCGAAGGTTGGTATACCTTCGATCTGGAAGAGCAGGGGCTGATTGAACCCGTCGTCACGATGGTCTTCCCGAAATCGCTGAATGAATGCTTTGAGTTGATGATGGAAGGCGACGTCGATGTCGTGCCGACCGAGATCGAAAACGGCGCGGCGATTGTCAAGGAAATGGGGGCCGAAGATCAGGTCGCTCAGAACCCGTTCCTGACGAACTTCCTGAACCTTAGCTTCGTCACCCACAAGACCAACCCACGCGGTCGTGTATATCTCGCCATGTTGAACCGTGGACTGACGGAAATGCGCGAGTCGGGTGAATGGTACGCCATCATCTCGTCGGGTCTTGCCGAGTTCAACGCGCTGACGAACTAAGGGCGGGCGTTCGTCACGACGCCTTCGAAAACATCGCCGTTCCCATGGAATAGGCATCAAATCGGCTGGCAATGATCCGGGCAAGGGGGTGTCCCTTGGGGTCGATATGCCAGCCGGTTTCCGTTTTGATGACAAATGGCGCGAAATCCCGAAGTACGGCGTGATGCGTTGGTTCCAACACCTTGACCGCGCTTCCAAAGGTGCGTTCCAGGTCCGGAATGTCGACCGCGAAGTTGCACATGATCATTTCGATCACACGGGCGCGCATCTTGTCGTCGCCCTCAAACGCATGTCCACGTGCACCTGCAAGTTCCCCGGCCTCGATGCGCTGTGTATAGGCTGCTGTGGCGGCGGCATTTTGCACATAGCCTTGAGGAAACCGCGACATGGACGAAGCGCCGACGCCGATCAGCGTGCTGCAGGTGTCGTTGGTATAGCCTTGAAAATTGCGCCGCAGTTGGCCGGTTTCGGCCGCCCGGTACAAGCTGTCCTCGGGCTTGGCGAAATGGTCGATGCCGATCCGCTCATACCCCGCGCTGACAAAAACATCGGCGGCCAGATTGGCAAGGTCGTGGCGCAATTCGTCGTCGGGCAGGTCGGCTTCGTCAATCAGCTTTTGCCGTTTGGACATCCAGGGCACGTGGGCATAGCCGAACAGCGCGATCCGGTCCGGATCCAGTGCCAGGGTTTTTTCCAGCGTGGCGTCCAGCGTTTCAAGCGTCTGATGGGGCAGTCCATAAACCAGGTCCGTATTCAGCGAATGAATGCCAGCCCGGCGCAATGCGTCGATTGAAGCCTTTGTCGCGTCGAACGATTGTTGCCGTCCGATGGCATCCTGCACCTTGGGCAAAAAGTCCTGGATGCCAACACTCGCGCGCGTCATGCCAGCCTTCTGAAGTGCCGCGATCTTGTCGGCGTCGACAAGCGTCGGGTCGATTTCGACCGAGAATTCATACCCCTCGGCACGGGGGAAAGTGCGGTTCAAAGCCTCGGACAAGCGCAGGATCATCGGCGCGGGCAGGATGGTCGGGGTGCCACCGCCCCAGTGCAGTTCGGCGGCTGTCACGCCATTGGGCATGGTCTCGCCAAGGGCGGATAATTCAGTCTCCAGGGTATTCATGTAGGCTTCGACGGGTCGAAGGCTGGTGGTTCCCTGGGTGCGGCAGGCGCAAAACCAGCAAAGCCGTTCGCAAAACGGAATATGAACATAGACCGAAACCGGTTGACTGATATCGATCTGTTCCAGGCATTGTGCCTGAAAACCGCCTTGGATCTTTTGGTCGAAAACCGGTGCGGTCGGATAGCTGGTGTAGCGCGGCACGCGCGCGTCAAAAAGGCCAAGCGCCCTGAGTTGAGAACGATGTGTCATTCTGAAACTCCTACCGGCCTGCCCAAAGGCAGCAATGATCCATGTCAAACCAAGACGCCTTGCCGCAGGGAAAGTGAGCCCCTAAGGTCCTCGGTCGAAGACATCAGGCCGGGGGTATATCCAATGGATATCTCAGAAATCGTTGACATGGACCGTCATCCGATCGACGCAGCCGCTTACGGAGACAGGGCCGGTGCGCGCCTGAACACCGACGGCGTGTTGGTCCTTGACGGTTTCATTCGCGACAGGGCGTTATCTGCCATGCGGCGCGAGGCTCTGGCGGGGCAGGCTGGGGCGTATTTTTGCACTCAGGATCACTCGGTCTATCTGACACCGCAAAACCCGGATTATCCGCCGAACCATCCCGCCAATCGTCAGGTGCAATCGTCAAAGGGCTGCATCTGCGATGATCAGGTTGCGGAAAATTCACCTTTGAGGGTGTTATACGACGCACCGGTGTTCCGCGAGTATGTGAAACGCGCAACGGGACAGTCAAAGCTGCATCCGTACGCGGATACCCTGTCGTCCATCAACATCCACTATGCAAATCGCGGTCAGGAACTGGGCTGGCATTTCGACAATTCGTCCTTTGCGATCACGCTCTTGATCCAGAAGGCTGCGGCGGGAAGCCGGTTTGAATATGTGAAAGACCTGCGCGATGCCGAAGCAGGGGCGATGAACTTCGAAGGCGTCGAAGCGCTTCTCGATGGTCGAACGACGCCCGATGTGTTGGAGATCGAACCGGGCACATTGGTCCTTTTTCGCGGGCGCAATTCGATCCATCGCGTGTCGCCGAACCAAAGCGACCAGACCCGCATCCTGTCGGTTCTGGCCTATAACGCCGAGCCGGGCGTCGAACTGTCGGAAAGCGCGCGCATGACGTTCTATGGCCGATTGAGCTGAACGCGAAAACACAATTATTCAACGACCGGCCTGTACAATCTGGCCTTATGCTATAAGTCCAGTTGCATGGCGATTTCGGAAGACACGTTTTTTCTGGACCCCGGCTTTGAGGGCACGCTGCAAAAGCAGATCCAATCCCTTGTCGCCGAAGGGATCCTGTCGGGGCGCTTTCGTCCCGGAGAAAAGCTCCCCTCGTCACGCCGCCTTGCAGCGCACCTTGAGATCAGTCGGATCACGGTCACCCTGGCGTATACCGAGCTTTTGGCCGACGATTACATCATCGCAAGGGGGCGGTCGGGATATTACGTTTCCGATACCGCGCCACAACCGCGCATCACTCAAGCGGCGGGCAAGCACACGGATACAGTCGACTGGGATCGGGTTATCGGTACGCGCTATACCGAAGGTCGCCAATTGGAAAAGCCGTCCGATTGGAACCGATATCGCTATCCCTTCATCTATGGCCAGACTGACCCGTCACTGTTTGACCATGCGAATTGGCGGCTTTGCGCCTTGCAGGCTCTTGGTCTGCGGAATTTCGAGGCGATGACGGCCGACTATTTCGAACGTGACGATCCCAAGCTGGTCGAATTCATCGCCCGGCATTCCCTGCCAAGGCGCGGTATTCTTGCAGGCCCTGACGAGATCCTCGTGACCCTTGGCGCGCAGAATGCCCTTTGGTTGGCATCCGAGGTTCTGTTGAAATCAGGGCGCAAGGCCGTGATCGAAAGCCCCTGTTATCCGGGTCTTGCCGGGATCCTCACGTTGAATGGATGCCAGGTCGAAGCCGTGGATGTTGACCAGGGCGGATTGCCGGTCAGCGCCATTCCCACAGGGGCCGACGTGGTGTTTGCGACGCCCAGTCACCACTGCCCGACATCGGTCACAATGCCCCTGGAACGGCGTCGCGCGCTGTTGAAACGGGCCGCAGAAGACGACTTTCTGGTCGTCGAGGATGACTACGAGTTCGAGATGTCTTTTCTGACACCGCCCTCGCCGGCGTTGAAATCGTTGGACAAAGAGGGGCGGGTCATCCACATCGGGTCATTTTCCAAGTCACTTTTTCCCGGGCTTCGACTTGGCTACATGGTCGGTTCGCGGGCATTCATCCGCGAGGCGCGCGCGCTGCGCGCAACCGTCCTGCGGCACCCCCCAGGGCACGTCCAGCGTACGGCGGCGACGTTCATGTCGCTTGGACATTACGATGCCCTGATCAAGCGTACTGCCACGGCCTTCGGCAAGCGGCGGCGTCTGATGGCCGAGGCGATCCGTGAAAACAACCTGGAAATCGCGGGCGGTGGCGATGGTGGATCAAGTTTCTGGATGAAAGTGCCGGAAGGGTTGGACACCGGCGCCCTGGCCATGCGCTTGCGCGACGATAGTGTACTTATCGAAGCCGGTGCGCCGTTCTTTCCGAAAGAGAACCCGCCGAACGGGTATTATCGACTGGCTTACAGTTCGATTCCCGAGAGCCGGATTTCAGAGGGTATCAGACGCATCGCCACAGCGATTCAAGAAGCCCGCCCGTGATAGGAAACGATGGCCGCCAGGTCATTGGGTGGGGTCTGTTCCTGTAGAATTGCGGCAGCATTTGGAATGTGGGTGAACAGCGATCCATCCGAGAAGAAAGTGTCGCGCGTCACAAAGACGATCTTGGCGTCAGGCTGCCGGTAACTCGCGAAATCGGCGATGGCAAATGCGCTGCCTTCTTCCAGCATCAAATCCAGAACGATGGCATCAGCCGTGCAATTCCTGAGAAAACTCACCGCTTCATTCTGGGTGCTCAGAACCAGCGCATCTTCCCCATTGCGACGAAGATGCCGCGCCCAGATATGCGACAATTTTGGATTTGATGCCACGATTAAGATCAAAATGAACCCTCAAGCCAAATTCTGGCCGTTCCTTTCACCCCCGGTAGGACACTCTTCTGCCAAAAGTGTTAACAAAGCCTTAATCATTGTTATTAATTGTTAACCATCGGCGATTATTCGCTTTGTCTGCTTGCCCGGGGCGTCTTGGCTGCTAGGTTTCCGCTGATGTCACGAACAGGTTTCCCATGATCAAGAGACTCCCCCATTTCGCCGCTGCCCTGTTGCTTTGTGCAGGTCTTGCCAATGCCCAATCCTGCGGGGGCTCTTTTGGGTCCTTCGTGAATGGCCTGAAGTCCGAGGCAGCGTCCAAGGGACATGACAAGGCGACGGTCGATCGCTTTTTTGCCTCGGTGCGCCAAGACCCGAAAGTCATTCGCGCGGACCGGTCCCAAGGCATTTTTCAAATGCCATTCATTGACTTTTCGCGCCGCCTGATCAGCCAGAACCGTCTGAATGCCGGTCTGCGAAATGCCAAGAAGTGGGACAGCGTGTTTGACCGCGTTGAACGTGAATTTGGCGTGTCGCGTGGCGTGCTTTTGGCCTTTTGGGCGTTCGAGACCGATTTTGGCGCGGTTCAGGGAAATTTCAATACGGTTAACGCCTTGGTTACGCTCTCGCATGATTGCCGACGTCCCCAGTTGTTCCGGCCTCAGGTTTTTGCGGCGCTTGAGCTTTACGAGCGTGGCAACCTTGATCCTGCCCGCACCACCGGTGCTTGGGCGGGCGAGATTGGCATGGTGCAGATGCTGCCCGAAGACATTCTGGTCAACGGCGTTGACGGGGATGGGGATGGCAAGGTCACGCTCAAGACGTCGCCGGCAGATGCGCTCTTGTCGGGTGGCAACATGCTGCGCAGCCTGGGCTGGCGGAAAGGCGAACCCTGGATGCAAGAAGTCGTCATGCCAAAGGATTTCGACTGGTCACAGACCGGTCTTACCACCTGGAAACGATCCTCGGACTGGGTGAAGGCCGGGGTGAAACCGCGCTCGGGCAAACTGGCGGCTTCTGGATTGAAGTCAGCGGTGCTTTTGCCGCAGGGGCGCAATGGACCGGCATTCCTTGTCTATCCGAATTTCAACGTATTCTTTGAATGGAACCAAAGCTTTATCTATGTCACCACCGCGGCCTATTTTGCGACCCGGCTGGAAGGAGCCAAGGTGTACAATGCGGGAAATCCCAGCCCCGCGATGAGCGAAGGGCAAATGAAGGCGCTCCAGAAAAAATTATCTGCGCGGGGGCATGATGTGGGGGGCATTGACGGTATTCTGGGCGCAATGACCCGCAACGCGGTTCAAAAGGAACAGAAACGCATTGGGCTTCCGGCCGACGCCTGGCCGACCAGACAATTGCTGGACAGGCTGTAGATTACCAGCAGACCTGAAGCCAGCTGCCAGCGCATTGCGTGGAAAAAGCCGAAGGGTCGGCTGCAAAGTTCCCTGCGGCCGCCAAGGCGACCAGAACAAGAAATGCTGCCAGAAAATCGCTCATGATACTTGTAACTCACACATACACATCGCCAAACAACGGCGACTAAGGCAAAAATAGGGCAATAATGGCTCCGAAACAAGGCGCTATCGGCCTACCTTTGGTAAACACTGCGGTTCCGAATTGGAAACCGCAGTCCATCTTCCGTCACCAGAACCACGCGCGCGCCGTCCTGAACGAAGTGATCGCAACGTCTTGATCCGTTGTCGAAATCCACGCAAACCCGGCTTTCGTCGAACAGGGAATACTGCCCCGACCAGACTGGTCCGTTGTCGGTGTAGGTATAGCCATAGGTGCCGTCGGCGGAATAACTGGACTTCGACCCGTCGTAGAACTCGATCAACTGCCCGGCAAGCAAGTCGTTCATTTCGGTGGCGTTGAGCAGTGTATCGCTATCGCGGATGCCTTCCTGGGCAAGGGCGGGGAACGCAACGAGGCTGAAGAGGCAGAGCAGGCGCATGACATCGACCATGGCAGTTTCCCTTGATGCGGACCAATCACGTTTAAGTTGGGCACCTCTATTCGAGGTCGGGCCTGGATTTAGCTCCTGTCATGGGTTGCCGCGTCCGATATCGAAACCCTTGCCGTCGGTCCGGGGCAACTGATTGCAAATCCATATCAGGCCGTTATCGTTGCGAAATGACTGGGACGCATTTCGATGAAATGCGAGGGAACGACAGCCTTCGTGCGCCATACCAAGCTTACGAGCATTGGTTTGCTGCTCAGGATAATGCACGACTTAGCAAAAAGGCGGGAGAGGCCGAGGCGTTCTTCCGGCGCACCGGGATCACATTCAATGTTTACGGTCAGGCGGACGCCGAAGAGCGGTTGATCCCCTTCGATCTGGTACCGAGAATCCTGTCGAACTCGGAATGGTCGCGGCTTGCCAAAGGGATCGAACAGCGGGTGCGGGGCATCAACGCGTTCCTACATGATCTGTACAACCGCCAAGAAATCCTGCGCGCAGGTGTGGTGCCGATCAAATTGGTGGCCGAGAACGACGCCTTTCTGCCTCAGATGCTCGGATTTTCACCACCGGGAGGCGTTTACACCCACATTGTGGGTACCGATATCGTGCGCACGGGCGAGGACGAGTTCTTTGTGCTTGAAGACAACGCGCGGACCCCCTCGGGCGTCAGCTATATGCTGGAAAACCGCGAAACCATGCTGCAGATGTTCCCCGAGCTTTTCAGCAAGATCAAGGTCCAGCGGGTCAGCGATTACCCCAAGAACCTGCGTCGGTCGCTGGAAGCAAGCGCGCCTGCGAACTGCGAAGGGCGTCCCTGCGTCGTCGTTCTAACACCGGGCATCCATAATTCAGCCTACTACGAACACAGCTACCTGGCCGACCAGATGGGCGTCGAACTGGTCGAGGGCCACGACCTGCGCGTGGTCGATGGCCATATCGCGATGCGCACGACCAAGGGGTACAAGGTAATCGACGTGATCTATCGCCGGGTCGATGACGATTTTCTCGATCCGCTGACATTCAATCCTGAATCAATGTTGGGTGCGCCGGGGATCATGGACGTTTATCGCGCGGGCAACATCACCATCACCAACGCCCCCGGCACCGGTGTTGCCGACGACAAGGCGATCTACAGCTATATGCCGGATATTGTGGAATTTTATACTGGCGAAAAAGCGATTTTGAAGAACGTGGAAACCTTCCGCTGTTCCGAGCCTGACACGCTGAAATACGTGCTGGATAATCTTTCTGAACTGGTGGTTAAAGAAGTTCACGGTTCGGGCGGCTATGGCATGCTTGTCGGTCCCGCCGCGACCAAGGACGAATGCGCGGAGTTCGCCAAAAAGCTGAAGGCCAAACCCGCGAACTACATCGCGCAGCCAACACTTTCGCTTTCGACCGTTCCGATCTTTACCGAGGCAGGCCTGGCACCCCGGCATGTCGACCTTCGTCCCTTCGCATTGGTTTCGCCCGGCGAGGTCAATATCGTCCCAGGAGGGCTGACCCGTGTTGCATTGCAGGAAGGCAGCCTTGTGGTGAATTCGTCCCAAGGCGGCGGCACCAAGGACACCTGGGTATTGGAAGACTGACATGCTGGGAAAAACTGCAGGTGGCCTTTACTGGATGTTCCGCTTTCTTGAACGGGCCGAAAATACCGCCCGATTGATCGAGGCGGGGTTTCGCATTGCCTTGACCCGGTCCAGCGATCCCGCGTCGGAATGGAAGTCGGTGATTGTCACCTCCGCCGCGCAATTGGCTTATGACGAAAAATACGATGGCTATGACAGCGCCCGGGTGACCGACTTTCTGTTGCGCGACCCGGAAAATCCAGGCTCGGTCTATTCGGTCATCAAGGCGGCGCGAGACAACGCGCGGCTGGTGCGCACCGCGCTGACAACCGAGGTCTGGTCGGCGGTGAACGAAACCTGGATGTTGCTGACCGAAAGGTTGAAACACCCGACCCCCGAAACCGATCTGCCCGAGGTTCTGGCCGCCATCCGGCACCAATCGGCACTGGTTCGAGGCGCGTTGCATGGCACGATGCTAAGAAACGACATCTATGATTTTTGCCGTCTGGGCACGCTGATTGAACGCATGGACAACACGGCGCGGATCATCGACGTCAAGTATTTCGCGCTCTTGCCGTCGCCCTCTTTCGTGGGCAGCCGGATGGACAATGTGCAATGGGAAACCCTGTTGCGCTCGGTGTCGGCACACAGGTCATTCAGATGGGCCAGCGACGACGATTTCAATGCGCCCAGTATCGCCCGGTTTCTGATTCTCGATCGCAGAATGCCGCGGTCCTTGGCTTTTTGTGCGGGGACTCTTGTCGAAAACCTGAACTATCTGGCCGAAGATTATGACCAGAAAACCCGCAGTCTTGAACTGGCCGAAGCATTGCAAATGCGCCTGAAGGGTCGGGACATCGGCTCGATTTTCGATGAGGGATTGCACGAGTTTCTGAGTTCGATCCTAAGCGACACGGCCGGGATCGGAATGCAAATCGAAGAAGACTACAGGTTCAATTCCTAGATGCTTTTGAACATCAAACACGTGACCCGCTACGACTATGACGAACCGGTCGATTACGCACTTCAAAAAGTGCGACTGCGTCCCTTGGAAAACCCGCTTCAAAAGGTCGTGGATTGCAAGCTGCAAATCGACGGCGGTCAAATCGAGGCCAGTTATTCAGATCACTTCGGCAACCACGTGGATCTTGTCAGCGCCGAACCCGGGACCCGGCAGATGACCCTGACAGCGGAATGCACGGCCACAACCCGGGATAGCTCGGGCATCCTGGGAAAGGTCTATGGGCGCGCGCCGCTCTGGCTTTTCAGGCAACCGACCGAGGCGACAAAACCCGGAGACGGCATCATCGAACTTGCAAACGTCGTCGCTAAGGCAAATGCGCCGCTTGACGGGTTGCATGACCTGTCATCCGCCATTCTGGCCCGCGTGCCCTACCAGATCGGCAAGACGGAAACCGCGACGACCGCGGAAGAGGCCATCACCATCGGCCAGGGTGTCTGTCAGGATCACGCGAACATTTTCGTGGCCGCCGCCCGCAAGGCCGGGGTGCCGGCGCGCTATGTCTCGGGCTATCTTTACATGCCCGACCGCGTCGATCAGGACGCAAGCCACGCCTGGGCCGAAGCGCATCTTGATGAACTGGGTTGGGTCGGGTTCGACGTCTCGAACGGTGTCTCTCCGGACGAGAAATACCTGCGCATCGCCATCGGACGGGACGCAAGCGATGCGGCGCCCATATCGGGCCTCAGAATGGGTCCTGGTGCCGAAGCGATGATTGTATCTTTGCAAGTCCAGCAGTAAGCCGCACTGAACGGGATTCTTCTGGGGTACGGCATGACATATTGCGTTGGTATGCGCTTGAATGACGGGCTGGTGTTCATGTCTGACACGCGCACCAACGCGGGCGTCGACAATTTTTCCTCGGCTCGCAAGTTGTTTACCTGGTCCGTGCCCGGCGAGCGCTCGATCACACTCATGACCGCGGGCAATCTCGCAACGACTCAGGCTGTGGTGGCCCTGCTTGACGAACGCTCGAAGGCGGTCGAAGACCGCGACCCCAGCATCCTCAGCCAGACCAGCATGTTCCAGATCGCACGGCTGGTGGGGGCCACCTTGAAGGAAGTGATCTCTTACAGCAGCCCGACCGGTCAAAGTGCTGATGATCAGTTCAGTGCATCTGTCATCGTCGGCGGTCAGATCAAAGGCGGTCGTCCGACGATTTTTCTGGTTTACCCCGAAGGCAATTTCATCGAGATCACCGAAGACTCTCCGTTCTTTCAGATCGGTGAAACCAAATACGGCAAGCCGATCCTGGTGCGCGCTTATGATCCCGAGATGAGCTTTGCGGATGCGGTGCGACTGTTGTTCGTCTCGTTTGATTCCACGATCAAGTCGAACCTGTCCGTTGGCCTTCCGCTGGATGTTCATATTTATCAGAACGATATGTTCCACGCCGATCGTCAGCGCCGCATTGAAGAGACCGACGAGACATACACCAGGACAACGTCAGAATGGAGCACCGCCTTGAAGGCGGCATTGGAAGGGTTGCAGACTTTCGAGGTGTGAAATCGCAGCGAACTGGTCGGCCGATGACGGTTCATCGGGCCAGAATTCTTGGCACCTGCCCACATTGGCGGACAGGTGCGCATTGCTTTTGTTACGAAAAGACCTTGGTCAGTGCCTTGTCCACGGCCGCTGTGATCTCGTCGATGTCGTCGGCGGTCGAAATCAGGGCGGGCGAGAAGCACAACGTGTTGTTCAGACCCGGCAAAGACCGGTTGGTTGCGCCGATGATGACCCCCTGCGCCATGCAGTCGCCGACAACGGCCTGGACCTTCTTTTCGTCCACCGCTTCTTTCGTCTGACGGTCGGCCACAAGTTCGGCGCCGCAGAACAATCCTTTGCCCCGGACGTCGCCAATCACGCGGTGCTTTTCCATCAGGCCATTCAGGTTGTCGATCAGGCGCGCGCCCATGGCGGTTGTGTTGTCCAACAGGCCTTCTTCTTCGATGATCGCCATGTTTTCGATCGCCGCCGCCGGCCCTGCGGTGCAACCGCCAAAGGTCGAAATGTCGCGGAAATAGCTTAGGGGATCGTCGGCGTCCTTGAACATCTCGAAGACCTCGTCGGTCGTCACCATGCAGGCAATCGCCGCATAGCCCGAGGCCACACCTTTCGCCATCGTTACAAAGTCGGGTTTGATGCCATAGTGCTGATAACCGAACCAGGTACCGGTCCGTCCGACGCCACAGACAACCTCGTCGATGTGCAACAACACGTCGTACTTCTTGCAGATTTCACCGACGCGCTCCCAATAACCCTCGGGCGGCTCAATGACGCCGCCACCCGCCGTGACAGGTTCCAGGCAAAGCGCACCGACCGTGTCGGGGCCTTCGCGCAGGATGACCTCTTCGATCTGGTTGGCGGCCCATTCACCGTAATTCTCGGTTTCGACCTGGGCGCGGTATTCCAGGCAGTGCGGCACTTGGACGAAACCCGGCGTATAGGGCCCGTATTGGGCGCCGCGCTCGGGCTGGCCGCCTGCGGACAAAGTGGTGATCGTGGTGCCGTGATAGTCGCGCTCGCGGTAAAGGATCTTGTACTTCTTGCCGCCGTACTTCTTGTGCGCGATCTGGCGCACCATTTTGAAGGCCTTCTCGTTCGCTTCAGACCCCGAGTTGGTATAGTAAACACGGGTCAGGCCGGGCATCTTTTCGATCAGTTGTTCGGCGAACTTGGCCCCGGGAATGGATCCGGCAGAGCCCGCGAAATAGGGCATCTGCAACAGTTGATCGCGCACGGCGTTTGCAATCCGCTCGCGGCCATAGCCGACGTTAACGGTCCAGACACCGCCGGAAACAGCGTCGATATGCTCTTTCCCGGTGGCGTCCCAGACGCGCATTCCCTTGCCTTCGATCATCACCCGGGGGTCGATGGTTTCGAAGGGCTTGTGCTGAATCAGGTGGTGCCAGACGTTCTTGCGATCGGCTTCGATCACGTCGGTGATATCGTTGGGAACAATTGCCATGTCGGTGCCCTTTTGTAGAACTGCGTCAAAGTGAAGGTAATGGCAGAGTCGCAATAGGGCCAGAGGCCAAAGGACAATGAGGCCAGATTGACGGCGAATCCCAAACCTCTACAGACCCAGAGAGGTTTTCAGGGCAGCCCGGTCGACCTTGGAGGCATGGCGGCGATCCATCGGGATCTTCGCGTGTTCGACCCGAGCAATGCCCAAGTCGGCGGCCGCTTTGCGCCAGTCGGACAGGTGTTCCGCATCGCCCTCAATAACCAGGCAAGCCGACCCCTGACGCTCCATCAGCGCGCATTGGCGGACACCCGGCCAAAGCCTGACAGCGGTTTCGATCGAGAATGGAAAGGTGCGCCTGCCCTCAATCTCCATCTCGGTGCCTGTGCGACCCAACAGCCAGAGACGGCCATCCTCGTCAATGGTTCCGGCGTCGCCGGTGCGGTGCCAGATCTTTGTGCCGTCGTTGATCTTGTTTTCGGCATCGTGACGCGGATCAAGATAGCCCTCGTTCACATGGGGTCCGGCCACTTGCACCTCGTCGCCGTCGATGCGCAGGTCGATGTCGTCAACGGGACGCCCGACCAAAAGCCCCTGACCGGCTGTCATCGCCGCGCGGTCCTCGGGTGACAGCGTGTTGGCATCAAAATGGGCAATCGGCTCGGCCTCGGTCGATCCATAGACGCAGTGAATTTGAAGCCGGGGATGTGCCGACCACATCCGGTCCAGCACATTGGGAAAGACCGGACCACCCCCGGTAAAGACGGCATGAAGCGAGGCTGGGGCGGAGGCATCGGCCAGTTTTTCACAGAGTGAAGGTGGCAACAATGCACGGGTAACGGACTGATCTGCCATCCAACGGCCCATTTGGACGGGCGAAAGCTGAGCTAGGCGCGACATCTTCCAGTTCGGCAGGATCGAAGTTCGCCCCCCGGCGATGTTGATCAGAACAAATACCGGAAACGCCACCAGGTCGCGCTCGGGCGCATCGCTTTGCAGCAAGGGCGCAATGGCATTGTGTTGCGCGCTCAAGAACCGATGGCTCCTCGGGATGGCCTTGGGCGCGCCACTTGTGCCGGAGGTGAACGAAATGAGGGCAATGTCGTCGTCCGAGGCATCGGCATCGGGCAGGGGCTGACCACTCCGGTCCCTCGGTCGCAGATGGGGCAGGGACCAAAGCTCCGGAAGGATGAATTTCAATAGCCCATAGAGCCCCGACGAACAAAACGCCGAAGCGTCCGCGACACGCGCCGCATGGCGAAGTCCGGCGATCCCCATGGCCGGTTCCGGCAGAACGACAGTGGCCCCGAGGTTCCAGAGTGCCGCCAGTGCTGCATAGAGATCAGCGTCAAGCCGCATGGCCAAAAGCACCCGGTCGCCTGACTTGATACCGCGCGCAGCCCAGGCACGAGCAAAGTCATCGGCCCGGGATTGAAGCTGCGCAAAGCTGACCGAATGCCCACTGCCATCGACAATGGCGACCCGGTCCGGATGGTCGGCAACGGCGCGTGCGAAATCGTCCAGAAGCCTAGCCATCCAGTTTCAGCCCAAACAAACCATAGCGACGGAAAATCTCGGCCCCTTCAGCGGCACTTCGAAGGGCCGACAGGTTGTCGTCGTGGATCAACGCGTGAATGGCCGTTTCATACCCCGCCTTCAGGGCCGCTGTGTGAAACGCATAGGCAAGATGCTGACCTGCGCCCTTGGCAAGACTGGCATAGGTTTTCAGAATGACGCTCTTGGGTGCGGGGCCTTCGGCATAGTTCGGGGTTCCGAACAGGAAACCCACAAGCTCATCGTCGGGGCGACGGGCGAAAAAGATCAACTCGCGCTTCAACATCGGAACCATTGGCATGTACATGGCCAGAAAAGCCTCTTGGGTGATCGGCTTATAGAAGGCGTTCTTGGAAAATGCCTTCGCTGAAAGGTCGAAGACCTGCCCGAACAGGATTTCGGGGTCTTCGCCATCCCAGGGAGTGATCACCAGGTCGTCGCGGGTTTCGGGTTGGGTTTGGGCGGTATTGGCCAGCGGAACCCGCGCCGAGAAATAGCCGCTGATCTGTTCAAATCCGGCGTTCTGGAAGACGGCAAGCTGATCCTCGGTGCTGGTCGGTTCCAGCAGAAACTGAGCGCTGCCATCGCTTTCAGTGACAAAGCGATAGCTGTGCCAGGTGTCGCCATCCATCGGGCCAATGACATGGCGAATGCCACTTTCATGAATGAAGGCAATGGCTTGGATCAAAACATCATTTCCCGCTTCGCGCGTCTTGCAGCGAAAGGCACCCAAGGTTGCCGTTGGCGCACCGTCCCAGACCGGACCCGAAAGATAGGCGGTGATCTTTGCGCCTTCGGTGGAAAAGGTCTTGGTGGTCATGCGAAAGCTCCTGCCTGGACGATGGCGATAAGATAGGTAACCAAGGGGATGGCGAGGCTGGCAAGAGTGACCCGCATCGCCCGCGCTTTCTCAAATTGCCGCGACCACGATAAGGCCACCAGTGCGGGGATTAAAAGACTTGCGACGGTAACAGGCCACATCGGACCGTTCCAGTTCGCGGGCTCGGGATTTAGGGCGACGACCGCGGCACGCAGGGTCAATAGCGCAGCGGCCATGCCCAGCATGATCACGGCTTGCGAGGTGCGGGAAAGGGGCGCCACGGCAAGTGCCGCGAACCCCATGATCATGGCCGAAGCGGTCATGCCGTAAAACGAGACCGCGTTCAGGCCTGTCGCCTCGCCAATCGCCAACCAGCCAAAACTGACAAGGGCAAGCCCCGCGACGACATCAAGTTCAGGAAAGCGGTCGCGGCTTTTGTTTGTGCTGCGGCTCCAGACATGGGCTGCAAGCACAAGGATCGGGGCAAGGGTGTTCTGCACGGCGGTAAAGGCCAGAAGCAGAAAGACGGCAGTAACATAGACCTGTGCGGCGTGGTTGTTCAGCCCGATCCGGGGCGAGACCAGTTTGAACGCCAGGATGCTGACCGCAAAGATCACCGCAAGGATCAAGAGATCGGCCAGGGGGTTGGCGGCGTGTACCGACAGAAAGATCAGCAATCCCATCGGCAGAAACAGGTTGTCGTACCCGCGCCAGCTTGCGGCCTCGACCAGCGTGCCAAAGGCGGCCACCATCAGAGACAGGACGACGATATTCACAGGTGCAAACGGCGTCATGACCAACAGGCAAAGGACCGAGATCAACAAGGTCACGACGAAGAATACGACGCTTCCCTCGATACTTTTCTGCCCTTCCTCGATCTGGAAAAACCGTGTTCCATAGGTGCTTCCGGCCAGGGCCGCCGCAGCATCGGCAAGGGTGAGAACGGCGATTGGCAGGACATAAAGAAACAGCCGATCGCCCGCCAGAAACAGGCAAAGACCGACCGAAACCGCCAGCAAAAGGTCTCCGTAGGACTGGCGCTCAACGCCGTGAAGCGTGTGGCCTAGTTTCGATCCGGGCAGGCGCAGGAAAAGCATGACCAAAAGCGTCATCCCAATCAGCATGTAGATCGGCCAACGATCTGGAAACAGCCAGGGCAGACCAAGTGCGTAAAGGCCAGTTCCGATGTGGACCAGTTTTCGCTGCACCTCGGCGTTAATCCCGCGCGCCTCGGCCAGCTTTTTCACAAGCGCCATCAACCCCAAAAGAACCCCAACCGAAACCAGGGCCAGCGCGATTTGATGGGTGGCGTTCAACCGATCACCTCTTCAATCACGAAATCGGAATAAAAGAACGCCTTGTCCCTGGCTTTCAGATCGTCTTCCAAATTGCCAAGCGTGGTCACGCGGTCGCGGTATTTTTCAGGCACGCGTCGGGGCGCCATCATGTTCCAATAGACCAGCCGGGCACCCGGGGCGGCGGCGCTCAGGATGCTGCCATAGACATTCTGAAAGACCTCGGGGGACATGTATTCGAAGATGTCCGACAGATTGAAACCATGGGCCCTTTCGCCGGTTGATACGAAGGCTTCAAGCGAGCCCGGGCGGATCTCGATCCGATCAAGCCGGTCGCAGATCGTGGCATAATGTTCCTCGCGCCACGTCATCGGAAAAGCATCCCCGTGGGTGCCCTTCATGATCCAGTGAAGGTACGGATTGTCCGCCGGATCGCAGTCGACGGCGGCATGTCGAATACGGCGCGCGACATGGCTGGCGGGGCTGCCGTCGACGTGGTCGAAAAAGGCCTTGTCGCGACCCATCCGGCCCATCACGAAGCGCGAGAAAAAGACGTTCAGCAAAAGCCGCCAACGCCATGTGTTGAAACGGGTTTGCAGAAAGGTCTCTCGTTCGGACCGGGGACGCGAAACAAAAATGTCGTCGATGGTTTTCCTTGAGTGAACCAAAGGCAGAAGCCGCGTGCGGAAGATGCGAAAATAACGCTCGAACTTGCCGACACCCCCGGCACCGTGAAGGGCAACCTCATCAGAAAGACCTTCCCAAAAGGTGCCGGTGTCCCGGTCCAGCGTTTGCGCCACTTTTTTCAAAAGCTCTGGTCGATCAGACGACGGGCGAGCCCCCATGAGGCGCAGAAACTCGGGGTGTGATAGCGTCTTGAATGCGGCCATGCGAAGCCGGAGGCACGCGATCTGAGCAGGTGACAGGTCGACCACCACAACCTTTTCGGGATCAAGGGTCAGCATGGCCAAGGCGTTGTCACCGGCCGAACAGATCGACACGAGTGTTTGGCCTGCGCAGTTGCCAAGACCTTGGGTCAGCACATCGGCATCTTCCCACAACTGCGCATACCGGATGTGATCGAAATCGGCTTTGTCTGCAATCTCAGAGGTTTGCATTGTGACGTTCCACTTGCCCTGTGGCTCCATCGACTGTCAGCGTCTCGCCATCCGAAATCCAGTTTGTTGCGCCTTTCAGCCCGACAACACAAGGGATCCCCAACTCGCGCGCCACGATGGCCGAGTGCGACAAAAGCGATCCACGCTCGACAACGATGGCCGAGGCATTGGAAAAGACGGCGATCCAGCCGGGGTCCGTATGACGTGCGACAAGGATATCGCCAGGTGCCAGGGCTTCGGTTCTGGGGTCGCGGATCACGCGGGCTTTCGCGGTTACCTTCCCGGCAGAACAACCCGTTGCGGTGCGGGTGCGCGCGGTGTCGGCGACTATTTCGGTATCCGCCCAGACCGGCGCAATCGCAGGCCCCCGGATTTCGATGCGTTCTGGCGGGTCGGGGCGGGTGCGCGCGGCGTCTTCCTCGGCTTGCCTAAGCGCCACCAGCGATTGCAGGTCGGGGGACATCCCGTACCCTTCGACTGCGCCGAGGACTTCCCCGGTCGCCAGTTGGAAGATATCACGCGGGGCCTTCAGCAATCCCCGCGCCGCAAACTCGCGCCCGAGGGCCAGAAAAACCCGCCGGGCATAGCCAAAAATGCGCGTGCGCTCGAACCTGAGGTTTTCCCGGTCTCGAACCCGCGCCTTGGTCCAGGTGATCAGCCATTTGGCGAACCGCCGCTTCACCGGGTTCAAAGGGGCAAGCACCGACCAATCCGTGACCGTCTCGCCGTGCTGGCTGGCAATGTTGCGCCGTGCGCTTGCGGCGACGGCAGCCAAAAGGCTGGTCGGATCGTCACTGAGGGGGATGCTTTCCAGCTTCAGTTCCTCGGTGCAGCGGTCGCCAAACTTGTCGAGGTAGGCACCGAGTTCCCTGGCAATTTCTGGATGATCGTCCAGCGCTGCCAACCCCTCAGCCTCAAGCCTGTCGGCCAGGTCGGCCTCTCTGACCATTTGTCCAAGGGTCGCGATCCGTCGGGCGGGTTCGGCGGATACGATATCACCCTGACCGATCATCACGTCGTTGTGGAACAATAGCCCGTCCTGACCCAGCCACTTTTCCATCAAATTGCGCGAAGCACCAAAGGCGATCATGCAAAGAAAATCGTTGACCAAGGGCGCATCCCATTGATCCAAAAGCGTACTTTCGATCTTGCGATACTCCGCCGCAAGGTCGGTCGGCCCGGCCGTTTCAAGATCAAAGTCGCTTTCAAGGGCCGCGTTCAACCGGTCATAGAACCTCTCACGGGTGCGGGGCAGACGGATGGCCTGCCAGACAAGCCCAAAGCCTGCGCGCGTCAGCCTCAGGTATTCGCCAAACCGACGCAGGCCCAAAGGCTTCGGCGGGCCGATGGCGTCTGTCACCTCGGCAGGCATCGGCGTATCGACGCCCATCATGGTTTCCATATAGCTGCGGTTCAGCGCAAATCCCGGCAAAAGTGCTAGCGCGCGGTACCAGTTGACCAGGTTGTAATAGACCCGGCCATCGACACGACCCAGCATGTTGTCAAAGACCGCCGCATGTTGAGCGATCGTCGCCTCGGGCACGCCCAAAAGTGCGACAAAGGCCCGGTAAACGCGGTCATAGACATGGACGGCAAAGGAATAGGTCAGGGGGCTGACCAACCCCGGGTAGCTTTCGACGATGTTGGAATTGTCAAAAATCGTCAAAGCCTGGTCGTCCTGAGGCGCGGGAAGAAGTGCTGTGGTGATCGGGCGCGATTGCAGGATGTGAAGCCCTGCGTCATCGAAGGCCCATTCAATGTCCTGGGGTCGCCCGAACGCGTCCTCGGCGCGACGCGCAAGATCGGCCACGGCAACGGCCTCGTCGTTTGTCAGCACCTTTGGCGTTTCGGGGCCGGTGGCCATGTCGGTCACAATCCAGTCTTCGCCATCTTCTTCACCCGACACCAATCGTTCGCCAAGCCCGGCAATCGCCGAGATCACGACGCGCCCGCGCTGCCCGGTCACCGGATCGGCGGAAAAGGCAACGCCTGCCGCACGTGCGTCGATCATGCGTTGAACGACGACGGCTGGACCTTCGGCTTGGCCACCCGCCTTGATGGAACGATAGGTTTCAACGGTTTCACCAAATCCCGACGCGTAAACTCTCCGCGCCGCGTCCCAGATACCTTCCCGGGCGACGTTCAACACCGTGTCGAGCTGGCCCGCGTGGCTGTGCTCTGCCCCGTCTTCGGCACGTGCCGAGCTTCGAACCGCAAAGGGGCCGTCGCCAAGGTCTCGGATGGTTTTCTGCAGATCGGAGGGTTCGTCGCCTGTCCCTTCGAACGCCTCGGCGCGGATCACGAAGAAGTCGGGCGGGTCGAACCCGAAGCCCGCCAGTTTCGCCAGCGCGGCCGCCTTGCCGCCAACGGCGCGGACATCGCTTGCATCGGCCTGCCTGACCAGAACGCTCATGAAAAGACCCCCATCACAAGGGGCAGGAAACCGGCGATGGCATAACAGGCAAAGACCCAGAGACCGGCGATAGTATCCATCCGTTTCTCTGCCTGGTCGTTCGGATTTCTGGCATAGGCGACCGCACTTCTCAGGCAGACGGCCAGACCGATAGCCCCCAAAAAAAGCGTCATCCAGAATACCCCGGTGGCCATGCCCACACCAAGCAGCAGCGCAAATGACATGAGGACCGTCACCGACCAGATCGACGCCGCCCGGGCTGGCCCCCAAAGCGCGGAATAGGTGTCGACGCCGGCGATTTCGTTTTCCGGCGCCCAGAGTTTTCGACCGATTTCCAACACGCATCCATTGGCCAGTGACAACAACAGAAACAGCCAAAGCCCCTTACCGACCGAGCCGCCCGGCACCCACTCGATGCCGGTCAGCAATAGGTCGATCAACGGCATGATCGCCATATGAGACACCAGGTAGATGACAGGGCGCGCCTTCAGCCATTCCGGCACGCCGAACTCGGCCGTCATGGCCGCCAGCCAGACCCAGACAAGTGCCAAAAGCCACAGGACAGGCGGGTGCCAAAGCCAGATCGCAAGGACCGCGATCGGCATCGACAAGGCGCCAAGCGACAGGATCAATTTAAGCGATACAAGCCCGCGCGGGATCGGGCGATCCGGGCGATAGCGTTTGTCGTCCTCCAGGTCTTTCCATTCGTCGCAGGCCCGCATCTGGAAAAAGATCAGAAATGCCACGATGAACCCAGTGACAAACGCTCCCCAGCCCGGCAGGGGACGGTCGGCAAGCTCTGCTGAAACCGCGATGCTGGCGGCAGAAAAGACCGCCAGGATCGGGGCCGTCTTAGCCAGCGGAAACCGCTCGGCCTGATAGGCCCACAGGGCTTGGAAATTCATCTGTGACGCGCCAGGTTTTCATGGGCGCGGGTGAAGTGCCCCGCTGCGATGGCCGCAACGATCGAGATCTCGCCGCAAAGGCACGTGGCCGCGGCAACCTCGGCCAGTGCCGCCCCTTTGCCAGGCCCCCTCAGACCCAGAATGTCCAGCCCCGCGGCCTGGCTTGGCAGGCCAGTGCCGCCGCCGACCGAGCCGACAAGGATATTCGGCATGGTCACGCTGCAGAACAGGTCCGCGCCCCGGGCTTCCATCCGCGTGATTCCCATGGCGCTTTCGGCGACACAGGCGGCATCCTGCCCGGTGGCGATGTACAACGCCGCCAACCCGTTGGCGAAATGGGCCTGGGCACCCAGTTGGCCCGAAAGGTGGGATCCCAGATTGGCAACCTGGCCATAGTCCAGCATTGCCTGCACCGTGGTTCCAAGGGTCTTTTCGACGACCTCCGCCGTCAGGGTGACCGATGCACTGACCTTGCGACCCCGGCCCGTGACCATCCCCAAAAAGGATGCCTTTTTGTCGCCCGAGAAGTTGCCTTCGATGTACCAGGCTTTCGGATGGATCGGGCAACGCGCGGCGATGTCTTCACACAGGGCATTGGTAGCGATGGTGACCATGTTCTGCCCCGCCGCATCGCCCGTCGTATAGCGGCAGATCAAGAAGACGATGTTGTTGTCCATCACCGGTTCGACGGACACCAGCCTGCCATGAGCCGTCGTGGCCTCGGCGGCACGTTTCAGGGCGTCGATCTCGTTCACCACCCATTCGACGAACAACCCGGCCTGCAAGATATCGCCAAAGACAAATGCGGGCGTGCGCATCACGCCTTCGTACAAAAGCGCCGTACTGATCCCGCCCGACCGGGTCGCCGCATAGGCCCCTCGCGCATAAGAAGCGACCAGGGCTGCTTCGGTGGTGGCCATGGGAACATGGAAATCCCCGTGGGCGTTCAATCCGTTGATC
>JABDJO010000110.1 GCA_013002465.1 Silicimonas sp.
TTGGTGGGGCCTTTTTTTCGGCGATTGCCAGGTCTGACGGCCATTGTTGGAGGCGATTGATTGTCAGTGCATTGGTGGGATTGAGCCCATTCTACAAGTTTTCTGTCATGCGGCGAACGTCGGTTTATGTTCACGTTTCGATGCATATGATCCTGCGCATCTGGTGGATCATGCCATTGATTTCAGGTTTTGCGAATCTGTTTTGCAATTTATCAGTCAGGTATGGAAATTCTTGCAGATATTGGACTGCTGATCCTTGGCGCGCTCCTTGGCATTGGCTCATCGGGGGCGTTCTGGTGGGTGCAATCCCACTACTGGGTGCCAAGGATCAAGTTTTCAGAGGAGATCGCTGAGTACGAGCTCAAGGATGATCAGAGCTTCTTCCAGTGCGCTTTTGAAAACCTAGGAAAGCGAGAGATTATCGATTTGGACATACAAGTCCGAGTTGGCATTAAAGGGTATCTTGGAGCTACGGGATGGGCTTACCACACTGTTTCTTCTAATGCTTCGCGAGTTCCTCAGCTTTCACAGGGCAACAAAAGACGGGTGCGCGTATTCGACACTCGACAATCAATTGAATTTTTGGACGCTCCGTCAAAGTCCCTGCGTGAAGGGATTGAAAAATGCACATCACTGAGAGATGTTCTTCAGCTTGGTCAAGACGCGGCAGTGCGCGTGCATGTGTTTGGTTATGATGCATTCAGCGGTGCTCGCAAGCATTTCAAATCGCGTGAATATAGAAAAGACGATATTCGTAAAGGCACGTTCAATGGGCTAAATGTTGTGCAAAACTCAAAGTTCTGAATCCCAAATAAACGTTTTGCGCAGCGGCGAATAAACACCGATCGGGTTTGGAGCGGACCTCCAGTTTCTTCGTATGAACGGCGGCTCCGTCCGCACACCTGCCGTCAACCCAAAAGCCGATGCACTCCCCTCGCGCCGATGCGAGACCATTCCAATAGGCAACCCTCCCATACCATGACCCTTGAACCGGGCCGTTGCATTGCGCGCCCGGGTGTCGCCACGCCGAAACAGGCCGAGATCAGCCTCGTCCCCTCCCGCTGACTAGTTCTTGACCTTGAAAAGTGGCTCGGACGTTTCAGACCTGCAGTGCGAATAGCTGTCCCAGGGCGTCACGCAATTAAAGAGGTGATCCTCGAACGCGACCGCGAACGAGTGCGTGCCTCTTTCCACGGATGCGCTGATGATCTTGCCTTCAAGGATGATGTTCTCGGCGGCCTCGTGCGTGGCGTGGTTTCGCACCAAGTTGAACTGGTTGATCGTGCTGTATGTTTCGGCTGCCGCCGGGCCAATCAGCGAAACCGCCAGAATGGTGCTTGTGACTATTTTCAATATGTCCTGCCTAACTTGCTTGTGTGCATTCTTTGTACCACGAGTGAAACAGCTTGTCGCAGTTCCATAATTCCGAACAACGCTGTCCTGTCGCGCCCGTGCCCAACCAATCCAATAGGTAACCCCACCAGTTCATGCTATCCCTGAACCGGGCCGCTTCCGGCCACTCGAACTGACCAACAAACTGGGGGAAAACGCGATGAGTATGTACATCATTACAGGGTGCTACACGGCAAATGCCGTAAAGGGGATGATTGCCGAACCAAGCGACCGGGCCGAGGCGGTGCGCCCGCTGGTCGAAACCTCGGGCGGCAAGATGGTTTCGTTTCTGGTGACAACGGGTGATACGGATTTTTCCATGGTCGTTGAATCCGACGATCAGGAAGGGCTTATGGCGGCCCTGATGGCGGCGGCCGCAACCGGCACGGTGTCGAACCTGAAAACCGTGCAGGCCTTTTCCAGTGCCGACTTCATGGCGGCTCAGAAAAGGGCCGGGCAGATCGCGGCAAGTTTCAAACCGGCAGGTTAAGGCGTTTGATGGCCGGAGCGGCCCTGTCCGGGGCCGCTCCGTTTACCGACATTTTCCGGGCGCAATGTAGGGCCCGTTAACCAGCACGTGCCTTGGCGTTTGATCGCTGCTATCAGATCATTCGAGATGACTTTACCACGTATCAATCATCAAGAGGCGCGGGCGATCTTCCTGGATCGGCATGGGCTGGGTCAGGCGCCTTCCGGGGCGGGCAAGGGCGGCGATTTGCAGGCCGTCGTTGATCAGCTTGGGTTCGTTCAGATCGATTCGATCAACACCGTGTCCCGTGCTCACCACATGATCCTCCATGCCAGACGTTCGGCCTATCGCCCAAGGAATTTGCACGTTCTTCACGACCGTGACCGTGGAGTTTTCGAACATTGGACGCACGATGCCAGCATGATTGCGATGCAGCACTTTCCCCATTGGCGGCTAAGGTTTCAACGCAACATCGCCCGGCTGTCCGAGCAATCCACGAAATGGCGCGAGCAGGGCATCGCGGGCAAGATGGACGACCTGATGCGGCGAATTGCCGACGAGGGACCCTGTTGTTCGGCAGATGTGGGCGAGGATGAGAAACGGTCGTCGGGGGGATGGTGGGACTGGCATCCATCAAAAACCGCGCTTGAGTTCCTGTGGCGGACGGGTCGCCTATCCGTCACGCGCCGCGAGGGTTTTCGCAAGGTCTATGATCTGACCGAGCGCGTGATCCCGGCGGACATCCTTCGGGTGACACCCGACGAAGGCGAAACGATTGACTGGGCCTGCCGCTCGGCGCTTGACCGGCTTGGATTTGCAACCTCGGGCGAGTTGGCGGCGTTCTGGGCATTGATCACCCCGCAAGAGGCGAAGGAGTGGTGCCTGCGCCACCTTGCGACGGGCGAGATTGCCGAGGTCGGCGTTGAACAAGCGAACGGTACCGTCCGAAAATGCGTCATCTGGCCGAACACGCTTGATGCCGCGGTCGATCCGCCGACCGGTCGGCTTCGCATTCTCAGCCCGTTCGATCCCGCCCTTCGCGATCGCAAGCGCGCCGAGCGGTTGTTCGACTTTCATTATCGGATCGAGATTTACGTGCCCGAAGCCAAAAGAAAGTACGGCTATTACGTGTTTCCCATCCTGGAGGGTGATCGGATTGTCGGCCGGATCGACATGAAGGCCGACCGCGGCGCAGACCGTTTGCACGTGAAGGCGCTTTGGCCCGAGCGGAACGTGACATTCGGAAAGGGCCGCGTGGAAAGGTTGGAAACCGCGCTGTCGCGCACCGCCCGCCTGGCCGATGTATCCTCGGTGACATTCGACAAGGACTGGCTGCGTCACTGATCCGGGTCCCGGTTGGTTCAAGGATCACCGAACCATGGGCAGTTTCAGGCCGTGTGTTCTGGCGCATTTGATTGCGCTTTCATAACCGGCATCGGCGTGGCGCATGACGCCGCTGGCTGGGTCGTTCCAAAGCGTGCGGGCAATGATCTTGTCAGCCTCGTCGCTGCCATCGGCCAGAATGGCGATACCGGCGTGTTGCGAATATCCCATGCCCATGCCGCCGCCGTGGTGGAACGAGACCCATGTGGCCCCGTTCGCCGCATTCAAAAGCGCGTTCAGAATGGGCCAGTCGGACACCGTATCGGACCCGTCCTGCATGCCTTCGGTTTCGCGGTTCGGGCTGGCAACCGAGCCTGAATCCATATGGTCCCGGCCAATGACAATCGGAGCACTGAGTTCGCCCGTTCGTACCATGTCGTTGAACGCGCGCCCCAGGCGGTCCCTGTCCCCCAGGCCAACCCAGCAGATGCGCGCCGGCAGGCCTTGAAAACGGATATGTTCGCGCGCCTTGTCCAGCCAGTTGTGCAGAAAGGTGTCGTCCGGCATCAGTTCCCGCACTTTTGCGTCGGTCTTGTAGATGTCCTCGGGGTCTCCTGAAAGGGCGACCCACCGAAACGGCCCCTTGCCCTCGCAGAAAAGCGGACGGACGTAAGCTTCGACAAAGCCCGGGAACCCGAACGCATTCTCGGCTCCGGCCTCTTCGGCCATGGCGCGCAGGTTGTTGCCATATTCCAGAACCACCGCGCCCTTTTCACGGAACCGGTTCATCAAGGTGACATGGCGGGCCATCGACGCCTTAGACGCCGACGATACCGCGTCGGGGTCGCGTTCGCGCATCTCGTTCCACCGGGCCACGCTCCAACCCTGGGGCAGATACCCGTTGACCGGATCGTGGGCCGAGGTCTGGTCGGTCAAGACGTCCGGGACATGACCGCGCGCATCCAGGTCTTCCAGAACATCGACGACGTTGCCGATGACCCCGACCGACACCGCGTCGTCCGAGGCTTTGATGATGTCCAATGCCTCGTCCAGGGTTTCCGCGGAACGGTGCAGATACCCGGTTCTTTTGCGAAACTCGATCTTGTCACGTTGGCATTCCACGACGATGGCATCAAACCCTGCCATGGTCGCGGCCAAGGGCTGCGCGCCCCCCATGCCGCCAAGCCCGCCGGTGACCACCAACTTGCCCGTCACGTTGCCGCCAAAGTGCCGCTGGCCGATTGTCGAAAAGGTTTCATAGGTGCCCTGAACGATGCCCTGGCTGCCGATGTAGATCCAGGAACCGGCGGTCATCTGGCCGTACATGGTCAACCCCATGCGATCCAGTTCGTTGAACTTTTCCCAGGTGGCCCACCGGGGCACGATGTTTCCGTTGGCGATCAGAACGCGCGGTGCCATGCGGTGGGTTTTGAAAACTCCGACAGGTTTGCCGGATTGCACCAGAAGCGTTTCGTCATCCTCAAGGTCTTTCAATGCGGCGGTCATGGCATCGAAGCATTCCCAACTGCGCGCGGCCCGTCCGATACCGCCATAGACCACCAGTTCCTCCGGGCGCTCGGCAACATCGGGGTCAAGGTTGTTCATCAACAGTCTTAACGGGGCTTCGGTGTGCCAGCTTTTGGCGTTCAACTCGGAACCGGTTGGGGCTCGGACAACCCGGGTGTTCTTTCGGGTAAAGCTCATGGACCGGTCTCCTCAGATTGTCTTTGCATCGCGCATGGCGGCGATGGCCGCGTCATCAAGATCGGCCAGGTCGCGCAACACCTCGTCCGTATGGGCACCAAGCGTGGGGGCAAAAGGTTCAGGACCGTCGTCTGTGCCAGAAAACCTGACCGGCTGGGGAACCAACGGAATCCGGCCCAAGGTGTCATGGCGGCCGTCAACCACCAGTCCGCGTTGTCTGACGTGGTCGGACGACACAAGGTCCTTCAGGGTCCAGACCGGAGCAGCGGGGATCCCGTGACCAAGAAGGGCAGCAATCGCCGCGTCCTGGTCCTGGCCCGCGGCCCAGGTCGCGATTTTTTCCCTCAAGAGGTCCTCGTTTTCGTTGCGGGCCGCGTTGCTGGCAAACCTGGTATCGGTTGCCAGTTCAGGCGTACCCATGAGTTTTGCCAGTTCGCCGAACAGCCGGTCGGTAAAGCAGACCAGAACGATGTCGCCGGTACGTGTGGCAAAGCTGTCGACAGGATAGGTGACCGGATGGCGATTGCCGACAGGACCGGGTGTGTCGTCCTTATAGAGTTGCCGCGCAAGGCCGGTCAGTTGCATCGCCATCATGCTATCAAGCATGGCCACATCGACGTGGCGGCCGACCCCGGTGCGTTCGCGATCGAAAAGGGCGGCAACGGTGCCAAAGGCGGCAAACATGCCGGTACAGACATCGGCAACCGATTCCCCGACCGCCGTCGCGGGTCCGCGCTTGGGTCCGGTCAGGCTCATCAATCCGCTCATCGCCTGGATCACCAGATCGAACGCGGGCCAGTCCCTAAGCGGGCTTTCCTGCCCAAATCCGGAAATGCTGGTGTAAATGATGCCAGGGTTCAGTTTGCGCACCGCCGGTTCGTCAAGCCCAAGGCGCGCCATCACGCCCGGGCGAAAGTTTTCGACCATGACATCGCATTTGGGCACGAGATTTTGGATAAGTGCCCGTCCGTCATCGGATTTCAGATCGACGGTCACGCTTTTCTTGTTGCGGTTCAGCAGCATGAAATACGTGCTTTCGCCATCGACATAGGGTCCGAAGTGCCGGGCCTCGTCGCCGAATTCCGGCAATTCGATCTTGATGACTTCGGCACCCAGATCGGCCAGCATTGATGTGCAGAACGGGCCAGACATGACCCGCGACAGATCAAGAACGCGGATGCCGCCCAGCAGCCCTTTTTCATGGTCTGTCATGTGGCCTCCCGTTCTGGCGCGCCGATGCGCAGGACCAGCTTTCCGGTGACCCGCCGGTTCTGCAAATCGTCCAGCGCGGCTGGCAATTCGTCGAATACATAGCGGTCGTCGACCAGCGGAGCGATGTGCCCGGCCCTGATCAAGCGTTCCAGTTCATGTGTCACGCTGGCCAGCATCTTGGCGTCCGTATCATGGTTCCAATAGACGCCGATGGCCGAGGCCCGCTTTAGCAGCAGCCGATGTGGCGCAAGCCGGGGCATCTCGCCAGACGAAAACCCGGCAATCAGCAATCGACCGTCCCGGGCAATGCAACGCAGGCTGTCTTCGCCGATCTTGCCACCGACCGGGTCCAATATGATGTCGGCGCCCAGGCCATTCGTGGCGTCCTTGACCTGATCCACCCAGTCTTCTTCCCGGTAGTTGATCCCGCAGTCCGCACCGCGCGCCGACGCGATGTCCAGACGTGATTGCGCCCCGGCGGTTGCAATGACGCGCGCGCCCCGGGCCTTTGCCACTTCGACCGCCGCTAGTCCCAGACCACCGGCGGCGGCGTGAATCAAAACGGTTTGCCCCGCTTCGACCTTTCCGCAGACATCAAGGGCCACAAGCGCGGTCGTGTAAGACACGGGAAGTGCGGCGCCTTCCGCCAGCGACAGCTTGTCGGGCACCCGGATGGCCATGTCGGCTCGCACGGATACATCGTGGGCAAACCCGCCCCAGTTCACTTTGCTGGCGATGCGGTCACCGGGTTCAAAGCCCGTGGCGGGGGCGGCCTCTTCGACGATACCGGCGATTTCCTGGCCTGGCGTGAAAGGGCGGGGCGGACGGACCTGGTATTGATCTGCCACCATCAGAATGTCGGAAAAATTGACCGCGCCGTGGGTCACGCGAACAAGCAGGTGACCATCGCTTGGATCGGGCGCTGCAACATCCTTAATTGCCAGGGCGTCAACGCCAAGGGCCTTTCCTGACACCCATGCGCGCATCAGGTCGTCTCCTCTGGGGATGGCTCTGTCGTGCCGGTTAGAAGGGCGGTGATGTCGGCCGCGCCTTCGCTCAAGTACGCGCCGATGCGCGCGATGGTTTTTGAACTGGCGCGGTGATCGGGCAGGGCGACGGCAAGGCTGCCCGCTGGGCGATGGCCAGACCAGAAGAACGGTGCGCCAATCCCGGTCACGCCGACATAGGTTTCACCGACCGACACGGCATAGCCCCGGCGGACGGTTTTGGCGATGTCCTTGCGCAGGGCGGTTTTGTCGATCGGTTGTTGGGTGCCAAGTTCGGTCAACGGGCGCGACAAGTAATTTTCAAGTTCATCCTGGGGCAGGGTCGCCAAGACCGCTTTCGGTGAGGCGCCGGTGTGCAAAGGGAAGACGGTTCCGACCTGTTCGAAGACCCGAAGTCCTTCGTGCGTGCTTTCGATCTGATCAACACAGCGCACCGCGTTTCCTGTTCCAACCACCGAGGTCAGAATGACGGTTTCGCCGGTCTGCACCGACAGCCGTTCCAGAACCGGTCGGCAAATACCCCGGAAATCAAACTGTGCCGAGGCGCGGCGGCCAAGGTCGATGGCGGATGGCCCAAGCGAATAGTGGCTTTGCCCGTCTGCCTGCGCCAGGTAACCCCGGTCGGTCAGAAAGCGAACCAGCCGATTGACAGTTGAGCGCGGGAAACCGGTGGATTCCGCGATGCGGGCTTGTGTCCACTTCGGCGTGTCGTTCTGGAACAAATCCAGGATCTGCAATGTCTTTTGCACAAGGCCGACACCCGCCGGAGTAGTGAAATCGCTCGCACGTTTGTTCATGCCCAATATATATTGCATTGTTCCACAATGTGGAATAGCAATTCTGATGAAGGTGCTGAATTTTTGGGGAGGACACCATGAACATCTTGAAACGAACCTGCATTGCCGGTGCGGTGGCCGCTTGCGGCCTGGCCGGAGGTGTAACGGCCGCGACTGCCGAGAATGTCCTGAAGCTGGCCAGCTTTGTGCCGCCGGTTTACATTCTGCACGAGCCGATCTTTGAAAAGCTGGCCGCGGATCTGAACGAAGCCACCGGCGGATCCACCACCATCGAGATCTATCCATCTGGCGAGTTGGGAAAGGGCCCGGTTGAACAGTACAAGCGCGCCGTATCGCGGATTGCCGAGATCAGCTATGGCCTGCCCGGTTATACCTCGTCGATCTTTCCCAAGACGCTTTTGATCGAACTGCCCGGTGTCACCCAAGGTCATGAGGATGCCACCGCCAAGCTTTGGAAGGTCATGGATGCGCACCTGAGGGACGAGTTCAAAAAGACGGTCCCCCTGGCGCTTTTCGTCACACCGCCCGCCGTATTGATGATGACCGAAAAGCCTATTCGGGGTCTGGACGATCTGGCCGGATTGAAGATCCGGGTGGCGTCGTCCTCGGCGGCAGCGGTTATCGAAGCCTACGGTGCGACACCCGTCCCAATGCCGGCGAACAAGGTTTACACCGCCATGAGCACCGGCGTGGTCGATGGCGCATTGATGGGGTCGGATTCGCTTTTGATCTTCAAACTGATCGAGACCACGAAATACGTCACGACCAACCTGCCCGAAATGCCGACGACCATATTCCTGGTTGCCAACGAAGAGGCTTATAACGAACTGAGCGATGCCGACCGCGCCGCGCTTGACAGCCTGACCGGGCTCGACATTTCGCAACGTTCGGCGGCTGGTCTGGCCAAGTTTGGTGAAATCGCACTGGGCAAGTTTGCAGGGATGGACGGAACCGAGACCATCGTGCTGTCGGATGAGGCGCGTGCCGCCTTCGATGCCGCTGCCACAGATGCCGTGACGTCCCTGGTCGCCGACTTTGACGCGAACGGGATGAACGCCTCGCAAATCCTTGCGGATATGAAAAACTGAAACCCTGGCACCCGGCGGAGGATCCACCGGGTGCCGACAGTCGGGCCGACCACGTGAACACAATGATCGACAGGCTTGTCACGCTTATGGCCATTGCTGCCGGTCTTGTTCTTTCCGGTCTTGTGGCGCTTACGTTTTTTGATGTCCTGATGCGCTATCTGGTGTCGGCACCCTTGCGCGGGCGCCAAGATATCGTCGAGATGGGCATGGTGGTCGTTTTGATGCTTTCGGCGCCTTACACCTGGCGCATCAGCGGCCATATCAGTGTCGATCTGTATGATGCCCTTCCGTTCCGGTCGCTTGAGATCCTGCGTTCACTTCTTGTGCGCGTGATCGTGGCCGCATTGTTTGCCCTTATCGCCTGGAGATCGGTCGAAGCGCTGGAGGACGCGGCGCTGTTCAACGAAGCGACCAACATGATCCAGATCCCGCATACTCCGTTCATATGGATCATCCTTGGGTCGTGTCTTTTGCATGCGGCGATCCTGGTGTTCGAAACGATCAGCCAGATCCGGGCGTTGTTCGACGATGGTTCTGGCGAAAGCCCCGTTCAATGACGCCTGTCATGGTTGGCCTGGTGGGGTTGGGGCTGTTGCTTGTTCTTTTGGTTCTGCGCCTGCCCGTTGCCTTTGCCATGATGGTGGCCGGGCTTGCGGGGATTACCCTTCTTAATTCCTGGTCTGCCGCCGTTTCGACGCTTTTCACCGAAAGCTGGGGCACGCTGACCTACGTCGAACTGACCGTCATCCCGCTTTTCGTGTTGATGGGGAATATCGCCAGCAGTTCGGGGATGAGCCGCGATCTTTATAACACGGCCTACGCCTGGATCGGTCATTTCCGGGGCGGTTTGGCCCATGCCACCATACTAGGGTGTACGGGGTTCGCCGCATTGTCGGGGTCGTCGGTCGCGTCTGCTCTGACGATTGGGCGCGTCGCCTTGCCCGAGATGAAGCGCTATAACTACGATGGCAAGTTCGCCGCAGGCTCGGTCGCGGCGGGGGGGACATTGGGGATTCTGATCCCGCCATCGACCGGGTTCATCATCTACGCAATCCTGACCGAGGAATCGATTGGCCGGTTGTTCCTGGCGGGCGTCATTCCGGGCTTGATCCTGTCGGCCTGTTTCATGGTGACAATCTGGGCCCTGACATTGTCACGCCCGGCCATCGGACCGGCGGGCGAAAGGTTCGGCTTTCGCGAACGCCTTCGTTTCCTGGTTCGCGGCACCGCGATACTGATGATCATCGTGATTTCGATCGGGGGTATCTATGGCGGTGTTTTCACCCCGGTCGAAGCCGCAGCCGTCGGTGCCGTTCTGGCCTTTCTGTTTTCGTTGCCGCGCAAGGAGTTCACCCTGGCGGGGTTCGGCGATGCGATCCTGAAAACCGTTTCGACTTCGGTCATGATCTATTTCATGATCATTGGTGCCAGCGTGTTTTCACCGTTTCTGGCGCTGACACAGATACCGGATGCGCTGGCCGCAGGGCTGGTCGAGATGGCGCTGCATCCGCTGGCCCTTCTGGCGCTGGTTTTGCTGGTTCTGATCTTTCTGGGCACGTTTCTGGATGGATTTGCGATGATGGTGCTTGTCTTGCCGATCATCCTGCCAATCGTGCAACAATCCGGCATCGCCGAGCTTTTGGGTATCACGTCGGGCTCGGACCTGATCATCTGGTTCGGTGTTCTCATGGTCATCGTCCTTGAAATGGCGCTTATCAGCCCGCCGGTTGGAATGAACGTGTTTGTCGTGCAAAGCGTGTCGGATGTTGCGTTGAAGGACATCTATCGCGGCATCATGCCGTTTTGGTTGGCGATGCTGGTCTGCCTGGTCATTATCGTCGCCTTTCCGTCGCTTTCCCTGTTCCTTCCAGGGACGATGAACAACTGACGAACCATGAATCCGGCAGAAACTTTGCAGCGAAAACGCGATTTTACTTGATTTGGCACCAAATATGTTTTGGCATCGCAAAGGTAGATTTCTGCGCGAGTCACTGCCCGCCAAGGGCAGCACTAAGCAGAATGGAGGATAAGATCAGCGTGACAATGTTCGACGTGATAGTTTGGTGTTTGGATGCGGTCAGCATTCCGACCCATGCTGACATGCGCACGCGCTGCAATTTCTGCATTCAGGGAGACTTGCCAGAAAATCCGATCTGATCGTCAGGTCATTCAACAGGGCGGGACAAACCCGTCGGAGATAAATCAACAGTGGGAGAGAACATGAAACGAGTACTTCTTTCAGGCGTGGCAATGATCGCGCTGCCGGGCATGGCTTTGGCCAATTGCCCTGCGATCACCGTCGCCGACATGGGAGGCGTCGCCCCGGGCGAGTTTCCTCAGCAATATGAACTGAGCGAATTCCAAGGCGCAGCGAACTGCACGATGGAGTTCAGCGCGAACCCAGAATCGGATGCCTTGAACGCCAAGATCGTCGGAAATCCGGACCTGCCCGATCTGGCTGAACGCATCCCCGAAGAACCGCTGGTTGTCATCCCATACGATAGCGTGGGCAAGCACGGCGGTACGCTGGACGTGTTGTCGAACGCCACCGAAGCGGGCACCTCGGACTTTCTTTCAGTCCGCCACGTGAACCTTGTGCGTTATTCGGATGACCTTCAGACAATCGTCCCGAACGTGGCCAAATCCTGGTCGTGGAACGACGATTTCACCCAGCTGACCATGAAGCTTCGCAAGGGGCACAAGTGGTCGGACGGCGCGCCCTTCACCTCGGCTGATGTGAAGTTCTGGCACGACGATCTGATGCTGGACACCAACATCTTTGAAACTCCCAAGGACTATGTGACCGTGGGTGGCGAGACGATGACGGTGGATGCGCCCGACGCGGAAACCGTGGTTTTCAACCTGCCGGCACCCAAGCCCGGCCTGTTGGCGCACTTTGCGACGCACTTCGGTCAGGGTTTCCAGCCCAAGCACTTCCTGGGTCAGTTCCACCCGGGCATCAACGCCGATGCCGACAGCTATGCCCAAAGCCTTGGCTTTGAGAACGGCTATGACGCGATCAAGGCCTATTACGGAAACTCGGACTGGACGGACACGCCTTCGCCCATGTTGTCGAAGCCCGATCTGGTTGGCGGGTTGCCAAAGCACACCCATCCGACCCTGGAAAGCCACATCTATGTGTCGGACACCACCGAGGGACGGCATCTTGTCGCCAACCCGTATTTCTTCCAGGTGGACCCGACCGGTCAGCAGCTTCCCTATATCTCGGAGCAGGACGAGGTCTATATCAACGACAACGAAGTCCGTCTGCTGAAGATCGTGAACGGCGAGGTCGACTACAAGGCGCAGTCCTTGCAGCTTGCTTCGGCTCCGATCCTTCTGGAAGCGCAGGAAAAGGGCGGGTATACCGTTGATCTGAAACCAGAAATCACCATCGGTGCTTTTGGCTTCAACGTCACCCATGAAGACGAGGCGAAGCGCGCCGTGTTCGGTGATCTTTCGTTCCGCGAGGCGATGTCGATTGCCATCAATCGCGACGAATTGAACGAGATCGCCTTTTTCGGGCAGGGTACGCCACAACAATACGTGGGATTCTCGCCGCTGCCTGACTTTGCCGATCCGGCTTTGCACGGGTACATGGCAGAGTACGATCCCGATGGTGCCAAGGCCAAGCTTGATGCGCTTGGCTTGATGGACACTGACGGGGATGGCATGCGCGAATTGCCGAACGGCGACAAGCTTGTCCTGAACCTGAACTTTTCGACCCAGGGTATCGCCGGTCAGACCGTCGAACTGGTTTCGCAGTACTGGGCGGACGTCGGAATTGCCTCGGTCGTGAAAGAGGTGACACCGGACGAATACCGCTCGGCTCAGTCGTCGAACAAGCTGGATGTGTCGATGTGGCGCAAAAGTCAGCCTTTGGCGATTGTCCTTGGCAACAACGAGTTGTGGGTGCCGCCATACGAAAACTATTTTGGCAACCGCAACGCCATGCTTTGGGCTGAGTGGGTCGATTCGAACGGATCGGCGGGCGTCGAGCCTCCGGCGTGGGCCAAGCAGATGATGGAGGACATCAACACGCTGCAATCGGCGGCTCAGGGCTCGGAAGAGTTCAACGATGTCGGTGCGCGGATGGCGGAAAACATCGCAAGAGAGCTGTTGTTCATCGGAACGGTCAACGCGCCAGCGCCGATGATCCACCGGAATGCGCTTCAGAACTTTGCCGAGACGAAGACGCACAGCTACGAGTACTATCGGACCTATCCGTACCGCGCCACGCAGTGGTGGCTGGACGAATAAGCGCCGGTTGGCCTTGATGACAACGCCGGGGGCGGTATGCCTCGCCCCCGGAACAATGCGAGAAATCTCGCCCAGAACATCCGGATAAGCCGGAGCGGGGACGAAGACTGGAACGCCCATGCTGAATTTTGCGCGCTTTGTGGCGACACGTGCTGTCATGGCGATGATCACATTGATCATCGTGTCGCTTGTGGTGTTCTCGCTTATGGAACTGGTGCCGGGCGATTGCGCCGAACGCTATCTTGCCTTCAAGAACACCCAGGGGTCGGGCATTTCCGTGGCCGATATCGAGTTGGAGCGGCAACGCCTGGGGCTGGACAAGCCATTTCTGACCCGTTGGGGCGTGTGGATCGTCAATGCGTTTCAGGGCGAATTTGGCGATAGCTGCATTCTTCGGGTCAACATTGCCCAGCTTCTGGGCGACAAGTTCTGGCTTTCATTGGCGATTTGCCTTGCTTCGCTGACACTGGCCTATGCCATCGCCATCCCCGTCGGCATCATCGCGGCGGCGTCGAACAATGCCTTCCTGAACAATTCGCTTCGGATCGTCAGCTATCTGGGCCTGGCCATGCCGAATTTTCTGCTGGCGCTGATGATCATGCTGTTTGCCACAGTGTATTTCGGTGAAACACTGACGGGCCTGTTTTCCGCGCGCTATCGAGATGCGCCCTGGAGTTGGGGCAAGTTCGTCGACCTGTTGAAACACGCCTGGTTGCCGATCTTCATCCTTGGTTGGTCCGCCACGGCGTTCGCCCTTCAGACCGTGCGGGCCCTGATGTCGGACGAGATCGGCAAATTGTACGTTACCGCCGCCGCCGCGCGGGGCGTGCATGGTCGCAAGCTTTTGTGGGGATACCCCGCACGCCACGCCCTGGGGCCGATCGTCAACTCGCTTGGTTTCGACCTTAATCGCATCTTCAACGAACTGCCGATTGTCGCGCTGATCCTTGTGATGACCGACGCCGGCGCGCTGCTGATCGAAGCACTAGCGCGATCGAATGACCAGCAGTTGGCCGGTGCGATCATCTTCCTTCTGACCGCGTCCATCGTGACGCTGAACTTCCTGACCGACGTGCTTTTGGCCGTCATCGACCCCCGTGTCCGAAAGAGTATCATCCGATGACAGACACTTCGATCAACGAAACATTGGACGATCAAACCGCCAAAGAGGCCTATTTCACCGCTTCGCAGCGCCAGTTGATCTGGGCAAGGTTCAAGAAACAACGGGCGGCCATGGTGGCGGCGATGGTTTTGGTCGTTCTGATCGTCTCGGGCATCTTCGCGCCCTTCCTTTCGCCCTATGACCCGACGATTGCGGGCCGTGACAAGGATTACACAAACGGCGCGCCGCAGATCCCGCAGTTCTGCGACGCCAATGGCTGTTCCATGCGGCCCTTTATCCACGCAGTCACCCGCGAACGGTCGCTGGCGACGAACTTTCGCTGGGTCACCAAGATCGACGAGGACACTCGCCTGCCGATGCAATTCTTTGTCACGGGCGACCGATACAAGCTGTTCGGCTTCATCCCGGGCAGTATTCACTTGTTTGGCGTCGAGGGTGGCAAGATCCACATTTTTGGTACTGACGAAGACGGACAGGACATCTTTTCGCGAACGCTTCACGCCATCTGGACGTCGCTTCAGGTTGGCGCCATCGGTGTGTTCATCGCTTTCGTGCTGGCGCTGATTATTGGGGGGGTGTCCGGCTATTACGGTGGCTGGATCGACGGGGTGATCCAGATGGTCACCGATGCGGTCCGAACCGTGCCCGCGATTCCCTTGTTTATGGCGGTGGCCGCCTTCATGCCGCCCGAAATGTCGGCCGAGGCGCGGTTTTTCTATATATCCATCATCCTCGGTTTCATCGGATGGCCCACGCTTGCCCGCCGTGTCCGCACGCATCTTTTGACGGAACGCAATCAGGAATACGTGCTGGCGGCCCAGCTGTGCGGTGCGTCCTCGTCGCATGTGATCCGCCGCCACCTGCTGCCGAGTTTCACCAGTTACATCATCGTCGACCTGGTGATTTCCTTTCCTTACATGGTGTTGTCGGAAACGGCGTTGTCCTTCATCGGTCTTGGTCTGAAAGACCCCGTGTCGTCCTTGGGTGTCATGCTGCAAAAGGCGACCAGTGCCGATGTCATGCTGAACTATCAGTGGTACTTCATTCCCGTCATTTTCTTCATCGCTTTGGTAATGGCGTTTGTCTTTGTGGGCGACGGGTTGCGCGATGCCGCCGACCCATATTCGGAGTCGCACAAATGACGCCGCTGATCGAAGTCGAGAACCTCACTTTGCAGTTCAAGACCGACGAGGGACTGATCACGGCCGTCGACGATGTATCCTTCACGCTGATGAAGGGCGAGGTCATGGGTCTGGTCGGTGAAAGCGGATCGGGCAAGTCGGTCACGGCCAAGTCCCTGATGCACCTTAACGCGCGCAATGCTGTTTATGCGCCCCAGTCCAAGATCACGCTGCACGCCGACGCCGGACCGGTCGATGTGTTGTCGCTTAGAACGCCGCGCGAACTGAACGTCGTGCGCGGCGGGGCGATCAGCATGATCTTTCAGGAACCCATGGCCAGCTTTGCGCCCGCCATCACCATCGGCAAGCAGATGGTCGAGCAGTTGCTTTTGCACTCGGACATGTCCAAGGCCCGGTGCAAGGAGGTGTCGATCGAGATGCTTGACCGTGTGGGCATTTCGGATGCGTCGAAACGGTTCGATCAATACGCCTTCGAATTGTCGGGGGGGATGCGGCAACGGGCCATGATCGCAATGGCGCTGTCGACACGGCCGACACTTTTGATCGCCGATGAACCGACGACGGCGCTGGATGTGACGATCCAGGCCCAGGTGATCGACCTGATGAAAGACCTGGTGGACGAATTTCACATGGGCATCATCTTTATCACCCACGACCTGGGCGTCATCGCCCAGACCGCCGACAAGGTCAGCGTGATGTATCTGGGCCGCCTGATCGAGCAAGGGCCGGTGCGCGAGGTCATTCGCAATCCAAAACACCCCTATACCCAGGGGCTTATCGCGGCACTTCCGAAGCTAGACGATCTGGAATCGCCACTGACCCCGGTGGCCGGTGACATTCCATCGCCGCTGGAGCGCCCGAGAGGCTGCGTTTTCAACACGCGGTGTTCGCAAGTTGTCGGGCCCGAGTGCCAGGCGAAACTGCCGCCGGACATTGCTGTTGACGACACTCACCACGTGGCCTGCCACATCTATCACGAGGTGCCACGATGACCGAGATGCTGATCAAGGCCGAAGGTCTGTCGGTTCACTTCACCATCGGCTCCGGGTTGTTCAACAAGCAGATCCTGAAGGCCGTGGACAACGTTACCCTGGACATTGAAAAAGGGTCCTTTTTCGGGCTTGTGGGCGAATCCGGTTCCGGCAAGACCACCCTTGGGCGCGCCCTGCTGAAAGCGGTTCCTATCGCGGAAGGGTCGGCGCATTACGAGGACGGCGAGGTCAGCTATGATCTTCAGTCTCTCGAAGGGGCCGACCTGAAGGATTATCGCAAGCGCGCGCAGTTGATCTTTCAGGATCCCTATGCCGCGCTGAGCCCGCGCATGACCGTCCGCGACATCATCGCCGAACCGCTGGAGGTCATGGGGCTGACCAAGAACCGCACCGAAACCGACGAACGGGTGCGAGAGATCGCGGCGAAGTGCCGGTTGAACCTTGAGCATCTTCGCCGGTTTCCACACGCCTTTTCCGGCGGGCAACGGCAGAGGATTTCGATTGCGCGGGCCCTGGTGTCTGGTCCCCAGTTCGTGGTGGCGGATGAAAGCGTGGCGGCGCTGGACGTTTCCATTCAGGCGGATGTGCTGAACCTTTTGAAACAGCTTCAGGACGAATTGGGCCTGACCTTCATGTTCATCAGCCATGATCTTTCGGTTGTCGCCCATACCTGCGATCATGTGGCGGTCATGTACCTTGGCCGATTGGTCGAAACGGCGCCGACGCGGAAATTGTTCGCCGCGCCAAGGCACCCCTATACCAAGGCGCTGTTTTCGGCGATCCCGTCATTGGACCCGGATGATCGGGGCAAGGCGCAAAAGCTGGAAGGGGAAATCCCTTCTCCGACCAACCAGCCCTCGGGGTGCAAATTTCATACCCGCTGTCCCTATGCCATCGACGTGTGCAAAACGACGGAACCGCAATTGGAAACCGAAACCGACCACGAAGTCGCCTGCCACCGGTGGAAAGAGCTGATGGACGCCGTTCCGGCCTAGGGGCGTCATCCTTGCCTGCGGATGGGGCTTGCATTCGACGTGGGGTGGTCTTGAGCCTACCCTAGGCTTCGGTAAAGGCATGGTCGCCGAGAGCGCGGAGCGGTTTCAGAAGATAGGTGAGCACATTCTTGCTGTCCGACATGATGTCCACCGACACCGTCATGCCGGGAAGGACCGGTCGATTGCCCAGACGTAATTCCCCTTCGTGGTTGGGCAGGGAAATCACCACGCGGAAGACCGTTTCGCCGGTTTCCGTTTCATAGCTGGAAGGTGAAACGGACGTGACTCTGCCAACTATTTCGCCAAACCGGGTGAAATCATAGGACAGGACCTTCATCCGCGCTTCCATGCCAAGCAACACGGATCCGATTTCATCTGCCGACACCTCGACCTCGGCCTCCACGATGCCCTCGTCGGGGACGATTTCCGCGATCAGTTCGCCCGGCGCAAGCACTTCGCGCGGGTTGGATACAGACAACTCCATAATCGTACCCGCAACAGAAGCCCTTACCACGGCGCGTTCGATCCGGGCGGCGACTTCGGACATGGACAAGGTGACTGCGATCATTTGTTCTTCAATCTCGGCGCGGCGCAGGGCCGCCTCTCGCTGGCGATTTGCGATGATCTCGGCCTCTTTCAAAAGATTGGAATCCATGGCGTTTCGCTGTGACGCGATTTCGCCGTGGATTTCCAGGATGGCGCGTTCAAGCTGAAGCCGTTCACGCTCCAACTGTTCGACGGCGTTCAGCGAAATGGCGCCAGAATTCAAACCCTTCCGATTGCGGGCAAGTCGGCCGCCAAGAATTTCAAGCTCTTGCTCGAAATTCTTTCGGCGCTTTTCGAGTATGGTGATCGTGGCGTCCCGCGCCCGGCTGTCCGAATAGATCAGATCTAGTTGCGCCGCGAGATACGATTGCTCGGCCCAGAACAGAAGTTCCTCGGACGAAAGTTCGTCCAGCGTTGCGAAATCCGGGATCGTTCCCTTGTTTTCCAGAACGAACGCCACCCGCCCCAGTTCGGCGGCGAACGAGTTTCGGGCAGCGCGAAGCCGAGACATCTCGCGCTCCAGGCTGTCGGTGTCGAGCACCAATAGCCGCGTTCCAACATCTACACGCTGGCCGGGAACCGCTTCAAGCCGGGCGACGATGCCGCCATCGGGGTGTTCGACGTGTTCGACATGGGCGCGCGTCTGAATGACGCCGGTTCCTGTGGTGATTTCAGTCACCGGCGTGGAAGCGGCCCAGACAAACAGCAGGAACATGGCGGCCAAGATTGTGGCGATGATCGCCCGCGGGAACCTTTCGTCGTGAACCTCGGGGAGGGCGGCGCTGGCGTTCAGTTCCTTCAGTGCCGCCACGTTGGTGGGCTGCTGTTTCATGATGCTTCCTTTTCAAGGTCCGCCGTGGCCCGCATGACCGCTGCACCGGCATTCAGGAAGATGACCGCATCGGTGCGCTTCATCAGGCTGGGTCGATGGGTGACGACAACAATGGTCATTGTGCCGCGACGGGATTCCAACGCAGCGACCAAGTGTGCTTCGAGTGACGGGTCAAGATTGCCAGCGGGTTCGTCCAACAAAAGCACCGCGGGGTTGGTCAGCAGCGCCTGCGCAAGCGCGATGCCGGTTAGAACGCCTGGCGACAACAGGTCGCCGTCACCCGATGGGTCCAACCTGGTGTGCATGCCGTCAGGCAGCGCATTGACCCAATCGCCCAGTCCAACCTCAGCCATGATGCCGGTCAGACGGTCGTCATTGGCGCTTGGGTCGGCCAGCCGCAGATTTTGAGCGACCGAGCCATAAAAAAACAGCGGTTGCTGCGATACAAAGGCGATATTGCGGGCGCGAAATGCCTGCGAAAGCTGCGTCAGGTTCAGGTCATTGAACAACACCGTCCCTGCTTGGGGGGCCAGTTGCCCGGCCAGCACCCGTAGCAAGGTGGTCTTGCCCGAACCGGATTTGCCGGTGACAGCCACGAAATCCCCATGGGATATGTCCAGACGAATGCCTGCAAGGGTTGGTACAATTGATTTCGGATGGCGAAAGGCGACGCCCTGCGCCTCAAGATGCCCCGCTGGCTCAATGAGATGCCCGGCGCTGCTTCCGCTTTCCTCCTCGGGAAGCCGCATCAACGTGTCAATCTGATTGAAAAGACCGACAACGTCCTGAAGTTTCGGCAAAAGCTGAAGCGCTTGCTGGACCGGGGCGAACAGACGCCAGGTCAGGATTGTCGCCGCGACAAGGGCACCGCCGGTCATGTTGCCCTGCATGACAAGAAGCGCGCCAAGGCCGATGGTGGAAGCGGCCGCAAGGGGAAGGCTGATGTGCGAAATCGCAGCCAGCCAACGGGTCAGCGCATTGAGGCGACGGCGTGATCGCGCCAGATCGCGGGCCTTGGCGTCGGCCTTTGCCACCCAGATCGGTGCAAGGCCTTCGCGGGCGATCTGGCGCCGTTGCTCAAGCACTTCAAGCACGACGCGGTTCAGAATGCCCAAGGCCGCGCCTTGCTTGCGGCTTTCACGGCGGATGGCGGGGGCAAGGAAAATCGCAAGCGCTGCAGAAAGCGCGGCGTAGGCTGCAAGCACAACGGCGAGGGGCCAGGCGATGACGGCGACGGCGGCAAGGAACAGCACGGCAAGGGGCAGTTCGAGGATCAACAAGACGAAGGGGCCGCCGAAGAGATCCCGGATCGATTCGAACTGACGCAGGCGGGCAAGTTGATCGCTGAGCGAGACACCCGACAGCATGGACGCCGGCAAGTGCAGGAGTTTGCCAAGAAGCGCGCTTCCCAGGATGAACTCCAACCGCCCCGAAACGCGGCCTACAAGATCGGCCCGGATCCGTCGAAAGCTGAAATCAATGCAAAGGACCAGGCCCATCCCAGCCAGGATCCCGGCGAGAGTTGCATGATTGCGCGTCGGGATGACCGTATCGAATATCTTGATGATCCCGAATGCGATTGAAATGGCCAGAATGCCGGAAAGCAGCGTCAGGACCAGCATCAGCCGCATCTCGGGCACAAAGCGGCTGATGGTCTGTTCCGTCCAACTGAACTGCCCCAGTTTTTCCGGCCGGGTCGCTTGTGTCAGGTCACTGTGCTGTTCAAAGCGAATGGCGTAATAGAACTGACTGCGCCCGACACTTCTGACGGATTCCTCAAGTTCGCCAGGCTGAACAAGTTCAATTCCAGGTTGGGTATGGCGGATCAACCAGAGGCGGCCGTCATTGTCCGCAACCAGAGTTGCGGCGGGACAATTGGCCAATTGACGGCCGGTCATTCTGGAAAACTCGCTTGGAAACCCAAGCGAGGCAACGGTCGAGCGGATTTCGTTGATCCCGAATGTATCGCTATAGTGCGGCAGGGCGCCTGCCAGTCGTCGGGGGTCAGGATCCCACTCCAGACGCTCCAGAAGCACCACCAAAATCTGGGCCACGTCAGGCGGCACGGGCCGCCCACACAGCCGACCAGAGACCAATGCGTCGAAAAGGGCATCAAGTTCGAACATCTGCCCGGTCTTGTCGGAGCTGGCATTGGCTGTCGGTGGCGCGATCCTGGATGATATGATTTTCGTCATGAAACGGCCAGTTCACTCGCGTCCGTGTGAATCAGGCTGTCGACGTCAATGACCCTGGTCGCCATCTTGAGATACGACGGGCGATTGGACACAAGAACGAGGATCCCGTCGCCAAGGCCGGTCTGCAAAATGGACAAAAGCCGTGCGTCGGCATCGCGATCAAGCGCGCCATTGGCTTCGTCAAAGAGGATAACATCGGGATCGCACACCAGGCCGCCAACGATGGTGATGGCGTCCGCCAAAGATTTGGGAAGCGCCGCCCTGGTGTCGGGCCCGACTTTCAGGTCGAACCCTTCGGGACTTTGCGAAATCGTGCCTTCGATCCCGATCTGCCGGGCAAGGTCTATTGCGCGATCGCGGTAAAGTTTCGGTTGGAACGCGGTCAGGTTTTCGATCAGCGTACCGAAAACAAGTGTGTTGTCACCACCCAAAAGTTTTATCTGCCTGCGCCGGTCTTCAAGGCGGTATTCACTTGCATCGCGACCATTCAATTGAATGGACCCGGCCGCGAGCTTCAGTTCGCCAATCAGCAATCGCAGGAGCATCCCGCGCGCCTGCCGGTTCGTGCCCGAAACGGCAAGGCATTCACCGCGCTTCAACGTCAGATTGACGTCGGTCAGCTGGATTCCCAGAACCGGATCGGGCCAGGTCGTCACGCCACAAAGGTCAATTTCGTCAATCCGTTGCAAAGGCAGGGCACCTTCCGGAATTTCCGGCATGGTCAGAATTTCCTCAAGATCCATTCGCTGCTGTCGGTGGTTTTCCGACCCGGCCATAAACGCCTCGATCCTCAGAACAGGTTGAATGATCCGCCCGGTCAAAAGAACGATTGCGGCCAGCGATCCCACGGACATGCCGCCTTGAATGACAATCATGGCCCCGACCGAGCCGATCAGGAGCGGTGCGAGGGTTCCGATCAGAGCGGTAAACCCCTGGGCCATCTGAACCGACCGCGCGGTATCCGCGCTGATCGCCGCCGCACTGCCCAGCAGGCGTTCATAGCGGCGCAGCATGAAATCCTCGATACGCATGGATTTGACGACGCCAATGCCGCGCAACAACTCGGCAAGAAAGCTGTGGCGGCGCTCTTCGTTATCCTTACGCCTGATCTGATGGGCCAGGACACCCCGGCGCGCGACCCGCAGCACAAGGAAAAGAAAGGCCAGTATGACAAAGACCGAAAGGCCCAACACCGGCGAAATCAATGCGATCACACACAAGAACAGGAATGCGAACGGCAGGTCCAGAGGATCAAGTGAGGAAGTCCCGACATGGATGGTGCGCAGGCGCTCAATTCCAGTGACGCAACGGTAAAGATGCCCCTGACTGACGTGGTTTTCCTGAGTCGGATCCGCCTGCAACAGCGCGTTGATCGCGGCGGGATACGCGGTTCTTTCGAAACGTTCCGCGGCAAGTTCAAGCAGTTGGCGCCGCGCTGATCGCAACAAAACCTCGGCAATGATCGCACCAACGACCATGATGCCAAGCGCCGTAAGGGTTTCGTACCCCAGATTTGGAATCACGCGGTCATAGATGTGAATCATCGCCATCGGGATGGCCAGCGACAGGATATTCGCCCCGAAAGAGGCGATGATGATCGACGGGTCACGCCGAGATGCACTCAGTATGGAATCTGCCCGCACTTATCTGCCGAAATCCATGAACGTTTCGGCGAGATTACGCGGTGGTGGCCAAAATTCGGTTAATGGCGCAAAGGCGTCAGATCGCGACGTCAGATGCCGATGCGCTCGACCCCGGTGAAGTCTATCGTACCACCGTCGTCGAATGTGATCACACCCGAGGCATCCGCAGTAAGCTCTATTGAATCAAGCGATTGCGCAGTGACAGAATGGCCTTCGTCCAGCAGCATGGTCCACCCTTCGCCGGCGACCGTGTTTCCCGAGACTGTCACATCGCCTGTAAACCCAGCCAATTCGATTGTGTCCAACCAGCCCTCGCCGCCGTTGATCGTGTCGCTGCCCTGAAGTGCCGTCGCAACGAACACATCGTTCCCGTCCCCGCCTTTCATCCCGTCATCGCCGGTGCCGCCGATCATAAGATCGTCACCTTCGCCGCCTTTCAGGTCGTCGTCGTCGCCGCCACCATCGAGGGTATCATCACCACCGCCGCCTTTCAGGTCATCGTCGCCATCGCCACCACTTAAGTCATCGTCCCCGTCGCCACCTTTGATTTTGTCGTCGCCACCGTGGCCAGCGATGACATCGTCGCCATCGCTGCCATTCAGTTTGTCATCCCCATCACCACCCGCGATGCCACCATCCCCGTCTTCATCGCCGCCACCGCCATCGGTGACCTCGGGGGCGTCGTTCAGGGCGTCTTCCGGGGTGAGATCGCCGTCCGTGAAGCGCAGGGTCTCGACCCCGGTGAGTGTGTCGGTGCCGTCGGGCGATCCGGGCCGGGTGTCGGTGACGGTATAGGTGCCGCCCGCTTCGGTGATGGTGTAATCGGCCCAGGCGCCGGTGAAGACGGCGGTATCATGGCCCGCCCCGCCCGCGATGGCATCGTCGCCCGCGCCGCCCTGGAGGATATCGTCGCCCGCGTCGCCCAGAAGGCTGTCGTCGCCCGCCCCGGCATCAAGCGCATCGGCCCCGTCGCCACCGGCGAGCGTGTCGCCGCCCCCGCCGCCCGTCAGAGTGTCGGCCCCGGCGGCCCCGGTGAGGGCATCCTCGCCATCGCCGCCTGCCAGGTCATCCGCGCCCGCCCCGCCGGTGACCTGGTCGTTGCCGGCCCCGGCGTCGATCGTGGCACCCGCGTCGTGGCCCTGAATGGTGTCGTCGCCGCTGCCGCCGGTGATCTGGGTCTCGGCCACGCCGGTGTCGGTGAAGACCGCGCCGCCATCGCCCAGAACAATCGCCTCGGCCATATCACCAACGGTGACATCTATCGGCCAGGGGTTTGACGTGCCCGCTGGCGTGGTGGCCGTGACGTACAGGGTATCTGTCGGGCCGGCTTCGAAGTTCGGATCTGCGCCGGGCGCAAGGCGGATCGTGTTGCCTTCCAGGACGTAGTCCATCGGGCTGATCGGGTTGCCGTCGGCATCGGTGAATTGATAGGTGATCGTATCGCCGTACTGACCAAACTCCGGAAGGGCGAGAATGGCCGTGCCGTCTGGGCTGTTTTCGATCAACGATGCCTGAAAGGCGTCATCCGGATTGGGTTCGGGTGTCGGCTCTGGCACCAATGGTTCTGGTTGATCTGCGACGGATGCTTCAGCGACAGATGGTGATCTGTTGGGGGAGATCGCCTTGGGTCACACTGTGTTTCGGTTGCGTGACGGGTGTCGCTTCAACCTTGTTCACGACGGGATGTGGCGCTGTTGGCTGGGCAATGCCGCCTTGTTGATCGGGTGTCGGAGCTTGATCGAATGAGGTCGGGTCAGGCTGAGTTACAGCCTGCGCAAAATCCTGGGACGTTGATGGCGCTTGGTGCGATCCAATGGCCGGTGTTCCTGTCGCGCCCGGTGGCAAGGGAGCGGCGTCTATGCCGGGTTGTGACGCTGCATGGGAACGCGCCACGGGTATGTCCGATGAGGTCGACACATACCCCGATAAGCTGGCGATGGCCGTTGGTGCGGCCGCGGCGATGTGAAGATCCGCGCCTTTGACCGCACCAAGGTCAATGGGCTGAAGATCGGCTGGAGCCGGGCCTGGCTCATTCTGATCTTGCTTGGAGTCGGCTTGCGATCCCGCTTTGTTCGGGTTCCGGGGTGTGGGATTTTGGGCCATGAATTACTCTCACTGAACACACACGCCCCTTAGCAAAGGATCGAGAAATGGCCGCAAAAGTCATTGCCAATCGCGGCTTAAGATTAACAAACCGCTAACGCCCAAGAGGGTTTGGTAGCTTCCTAATACGTTTCGAGGGCTTCACCGCCGGAGATCGAATAGGCCCATCCCTTGCCAACAGAAACCTGAAGCTGGACCCAGGCCTGGGCGTGTTCGCTTTGGGCAAGCGCGAGGTCAAGGCGATTGCTGAGGCGTGTGCGTTCGGCATCAAGCACGTCGTCAATGGTCACCACACCCGCTTCATAGCTGCGCCGCGCCAGGTTCAGAACACGATCCGCGCTGCTTGTTGCCTGTTGATAGGCGGTCACCTGGGATTGGCGGGCATCGGTCAGGGTGAGCGAAGCCTGAACCTCCTCGATGCCCGTGATGAAGGTGTTGCGATAGGCGATTTCAGCCTGACGTGCGTCTGACAGGGCAATGTTGCGGGCTGCACTTCGGCTGGTGCGGTCGAACATCGGGATCGAAAGGGTCGGGCCAAAGCTCCAGGTGTCGATGTCACCCGCAGTGACACTGCCGGCCAGCCGCAGGGACGGGTAAAGCTGGGCTTCGGACACCCCAATGGCGGCTGTGGCCGAAGCCAACCGGCGTTCGGATGCGCGGATATCGGGCCGGTTTCGTAAAAGGTCCGCGGGCACACCGGACGCCATCGCCATTCTTGGGCGAGGAATGGCTCGGGCCTGGTCAAGCTTCTGGGCCAGAACGCCGGTCGGCATGTTCAAGAGCGTCGCAATGCGGAACGTGTTGACCCGAGCCTGAGCTGTCAGGATCGGCAGCGAGGCTTCGGCGGTGGCCAGAAGCGAACGGGCCTGAGCGACCTCCAGCTGGGTTCCTTCCTGGGCCTCGGCGCGCTGGCGCGCGGTTTCAAGCGTGTTCCGGCGGCTGGCGATGGTGTCTTGGGTGATCCGGGCGGCGGCCTGATAGTACCGAACCAAAACATAGCTGGACACAAGCTCGGCGAGATAGGCGAGCTTTACCGTGCCCGCATCGAACTGGGCCGCTTCCAGGTCGGCCAGGCTCTGTTCCGCTGATCGGCGGTATTCTCCAAATATATCAAAAACATAGAACGCATCGACATTCAGGTTGGTGGTGTCGGTCGCTGTGCCCGTGGATGCACGCGACCGGCGGGCATCAAGCGAGGTATTTCCGTCGATCTGCTGTGCGACGCCGAAACGCCGCGTGTTTTCGCGCGCCGCAACGATGCGTTCCAAGGCCGCCTGGATATCGAGGTTCTGCGACAGTCCAATCGAAACAAGTTGGTTCAGGGCAGGGTCATCAAACCCATGCCACCAGGGCACGACCGAGGCGTCGCGCACGCCTTCAGATGCGCCGCCGACAAACCTGGCGGGCGCGTTCAGATCGGGGGCGGAATAGTCGGGGCCAAGTGCGGAGCATCCCGAAAACAGGACAACCGCAGCCACACATACTGCCTTTTTCATTACTGCCTCTGCGCTCGCGGGTTCGACGTAAATGCCATGCCCACAAGGATTATCTGTGATCCAGATTGTTTTCGGTTCCAAGAATAGGCGCGCGCCGCGCGCGACACCACGATGGAAAGCGATTCCCGGAAAACCCGCCTAACGCGTGTTTTCAAAAGCACACCCAATCAGGACGCGATCATCGCGGTGCAAAGGGGGCTGACTTTCGAATTACTCGCGGGATCGGCGAAATTCACTGTCCGACAGGCTCATCGCGATCATGCGGCGCTGCATCAGCAGGGACATCCGATAGGTATCTTCAAGGAACCCGGTCGAGGCGATCAGGATCCGCTTTTGATCCGCCGACATCCGGTCGTCGATACGCCGGGCCAGAATGCCGCCAAACCGCAGGTCTTCGATCAGTTTTTCGGTGGTTTTTGGCGACATTTCGTCGATCAGCAAGTGTCCGTACTCATAGATCGCGAACACCGGGGATCGAAGCGTGCGGATCGTGTCCAGTATCTTGGCCTTGCGCACGGGCCGGAAGATGGCCTTTTTGAACTCGTTGCGGCTTTTGGTGAAATCGGGGTCGGAAATCAGGGCTTCCATGCGGGCATTGTGGGCTTCGATATAGTTCGCGATGGCGTCGGCGTCGGTACAGTCAAGGGCCTTCAGAAAGAACAGAAACTGTGTGAAATGAAGGAGATAGTCGTGGCCATTGGCGCCCATGACAGTCGGGAAATCAGATAGCGGGGCGGTCTTTGCCAATTCGGCGCGTACGGTTTCAAAAAACCAGTTCTCGGACCGAAGCGTGGCCTCGACGGTTTGGAAGGCCAGCGCCACCGTGTCTTCGGACGCGGGGGTCGTCTGAATGTCGTCAAGTGCGTCCGTCATGTCCTTGCCTCCGGACCTGACTGTCAGGTTTGGTTCCTTTCCGGTCAAGTCCGTCGTGAAGACGCGATCCTTGTTGGTGATGACGTTGAATTCAGGGGGGGCCTTGCGAGTCACAGGATCGGACCTCCAAACCAGACAAGGTACGAGGCAACCAGAAGCGACGGGGCAAAGGCCGAGGTGCGTTGACGCAGGACGATGCAGTGAAGCGCCAGTGCGACCGCCGCAATCAAGAGGACGTCGATCATCAGCACTGGTCCGAACCAGGCGGCGATCCCGGCGAAAAGGAACAGATCGCCACTGCCGAATATCCACCGCTCGCGGGTCCACCGTTCAATGCCCAGGCCAACGGCGATCAAGAGAACGACAATCACCGCAGGCAACAGGACAGGTGCACCGACAAGACCGGTGTGAGCCAACCCGCTTCCCGCAAGCGCCAGTGTCAACGTGTCGGGCACGGTTTCGGACAGGCCGTCAATGGCCGCAAGACTGGTCAACAAGGCAAAAAACAGCGCAGGCCAAAAGGCATCCGAAGGGGCGACATCGAAGATCAGGAATACGCCGGCAAACACTGCCGGCCCGGTCAGAAGGCCTGCGCGCGTGGCCCGCTCCAAAGTGGCGTCATAGGGCATCAACTTTCCATGTCCGTTGTGAAGAAGGGGAAAACCGCAACTTTGCCCTGGGTGGGTTTGACCAGATCCCAAAGCCGCGCCATGTCGCGACTGCCTGACAGATGGGCCAGTTCGCGGTGCAGGGCTGTCGCCGGGAAACGGGTTTCAATGGCCACCACGTGGTCGGCCCCAAAGGGCGCGGAAATGCGCACCGGAAGGTCCAGCCGATCGGACGGTATGCGGTCGACCGGATCGCCGAATGCGTGCAGGGGATAGAGAAGCGAGATCGTCCCGTCCGAGCCGAGGTTGAACAGGGTCAGATAGGGGCTTTGCCGTCTGTCGATCCGGATCGAAAGGGTGTCGCCCAGCAAATAGCTTCGGTCACCGTTGGAAAACGAAATGTCGAGGTCGTTCGATGCCATCTGGGTCAAGGCCGCTATCATGCGCTGCTTGTCGGCGACCGCCTGCAAGGTTGCCCTGTCGGTGGCGAAGGTAACGGGCGTGCCGACGGTCGAGAATACGGCGGCCCCCTTGAGCGTCAGCGTTGCAGGAGTGCCAGCGACCGTGCCGTCCAGATGTGCAAGCCCTGTCGACACGCTGATCGGTGGAAGGTCGGAAAAGGAGAGGTCCTTCAGGGGTTTGCGTGTTGTCGGCTTGGGGTCTGGCTTGGGAACCGAAGCGATCACCCGATTTTCCTGGCCAGCCGGTTCCGATTGCGGCAGTTGCACACCGTCGCTGACCTGTCGGACGGTGCGGCGGACATGGGTTTCAAGCTCGCCCTTGGTCACGGTGCCGTTGCCGTCGAAATCCGCCGCGCCGCGCAGACCGCTGGAGAACGCATAGCTAAGCGCACCTCGCGGAGTTCCGTCGATCATGACCTCGGGAACCTTCTCGGTTTCGCTGACGGCGGCCAGGAACAGCACGACGCTGTCTTTGCCTTCCGCACGTGCCGGTGGCGGCGGTGGCGGCAATGGATCGGCTTCAAGGGTCTCGGCCTCGACATAGCGGTAACCGAGGGCCGGTTGCAGATTGCGCGTCACGGTGCCGGAGTGGCAAGCATCGGCAACAAAGATGACGTCCAGGCCTGCGCTTTGCGCCAGAAGATCGGCGATCTCGTCATCGCGAATGCGTTGCCCGGCCGCCTCGCCACGGGGCGCAAATCCCGCCAGCAGAAAATTCTCGTCGCGACCGTCGCGTTCGCTTCCCGCAGTCTGTTCGGGTTCGTTTGATCCGTGCCCGGCGTATGAGATCACCAACCGGTCGCCGGGTTTCGCCCGATTGAGGATGTCTTGCCAACTGCCCAGAACGGCGGCGCGCGTTGCTTCGCCATCGGTCAAAAGCGTGACATCCGCCCCAAGGCCCCGCAGCGTGTTGGCAATGTCCAGTGCATCATTCACGGCGCCATGCAGTTTGGGGATATAGGTGTAATCGTCGATCCCGATGACCAGGCCAAAGGTCTTCTCTGCCAGGGCATCCGAGCCAAGGCCAGCGGCCATCAGAAGGCTGGCGACCCAGAGTCTCATTTCAGAGAAAAGGCGACCCGGCGCGCCAGACGATAGTGTTCCTCGGAATTCGGTTCGATCCCGGGGGGGGCGGGCGGAAGACGGGTTTCGCCAAAGCCCTCGACCTCGACTTCGCCGTTGTACCCATTGGCCACAAGAAGTTCCCGCACGGCATCCGCCCGTGCTTCGGACAGCGTCAGGTTATAGGCATCCGACCCGGTTGGATCCGTGTGTCCGGCAAGGACGACCAGGTTGGGTGACGTCAGCGCGACGTGTTCGACAAGAGCATCCGCAAAGTCAGTTCCGATCTGGTCGAATTCGGTTGAGTTGTACTCGAAGGTAATCGGCAGGCTGACCTCTTCGACCTCGAAACCACGGATCGACGTCGTGAATATCCCGCCCGTCGTTCCTGACCGGGTGCGCGGCATGTCCACAGGTTCGTCCGCAAGTGCCAAGGCGGCGGTCGCAAGTTCATAGACTTCGCCGATCTCGTCGGTGTCCGCCTTGTGGCTTTGATCGCCCTCGGCAAGTTCGTTCAGGGCAAGCTGCAGGTTCTGCGCCGCTTTTGAATACTGGCCCTCGGCCCAATCCAGTCGGCCAAGCTCGGCATAACTGCGCCAGTGTTTTTCGAACCCCAGTGCACGGGTCAGAAGGCGGCGCTTTTCGTCTGCCTTGTCGCTGTCCAGGGCGGCAAGGAAGTTCTCTCGCGCCAGGTAATCCGCCACCCATTCGCGGATGGCATCATCACAGGCGGCGCTGAAGACGATTTCTTCGTAAAGGACCTCGGCCCCGGATTGGTCGTCGGCCTGAACCGCGGCAACAACGGTGTCGTATTGCGGGCAGGCGAATGCCGGTGAGGCGGCAAAGGCAAGGATGGGAAGGACGCGAAACATCGGTGAAATTCCTTTCAACGCTGGATACGATAGGGAAGGTAGGTGGCGGACCACGCGATCGGAGTGTCGGGGTCCGCTTCCAGGGCCAGCAAACGCTGGCTGATCTCGAAAAGTGACTGGCCTGCATTGGGCACAGGTCCCCCGGAAATGCCTGCGGGCATTAGCCCGGTCAGACGAGGCAGGTCGCCTTCGATGAACAGACCAAGGAGCAACCCCTGACCGACGGGTTCGGTGACCCGTATGCGCAATGGGCGGCCATTTGCTCCGAGCGCATTGGGGATGGTCAGGGGTTGTCCGGGGGACAGTTGGGTGCCGCCCTCGGCGACAAGGGCAGAAGGATACACCTGCGCCAGATCGCCTGTCGGAGCAACGTCAAGCAAAAGCAGCGTGCCGGGGCGCTCGGACGTGGCGGTGAAGCTGACGGTATTGCCGACCCGAAGACTGTCGCCGCCATTGATGGCGAGGGTCAGGCGTGCGTCGTTGCTGGGCGCGAAGAGGTCGGTCACGAAGCCAAGCGTTTCCTTGTAGCTTGCCGGTGCACCGTCGTCGGCGACCAGGGGATCAAGCTGGGGTTCGGGGTCGTCGACGGTGTCGAAGACGCGCACGACCCTTGTGCCATCGCCCGAGAACTGCGGTTGAAATCCGCGCCCCGAAGCCGCACAGCCCGGCGAGGTGTCGCACCAGGCGGCCAGGCGGGTCGAAACCGCCCGAAGAAGATCGGCGTTCGTCAATTCGGTGGCATCATCCTCGCCAGTTATCAGAACATCGGTGAAGGCATCGGTGAAGGCGCCTCGATCCACGTCTTCCCAGGCAAATTGTCCCGGCGATGTGGCTGTCCAGAGCGCAGTTTGGCCGCCAAACTGTGGTGCCGCCGATGCTACGGCATCGGCAACGCCACGGGCGCCGATGGGTCCGCCATCAAAGCCGGTATCCAGAATGACCGTCACCTCCCGGTCGGCGATCAGATCGAACATGTCCGACAGAACGGTCACAGGGATCTTACCCAGCACACTGTCGGCATCATGGGCCAGAAGTGCCGGCGTGCCATCGGCAAGCGTTGTTCCATGGCCGGCGAAGTAGAATACCACCCGATCCCCGGGGGCCGTTTCGCCGACAAGGCGGTCGATGACGCCTGTCAGAACCGCGTCATAAGTTGCGGCGCTGTCGGTCAGGGTAACTATGGTTTCGGGCTGAAAGCCCAATGCCGATGTCAGGGCTTCGGCCATCCTTTGGGTGTCGCCAACGGCGCCGTTCAAGGATGGTGCATTGTCCAGACGACTATAGTCGTCGATGCCAATCAAAAGCGCGCGGTCGTCGGCCATGGCCGGAGCAGCCGCCATGGTCAGGGCAAGGATAAGGGAGCGGGTATTCATGGCCAGACCTCCAGGTCGCGGGCGCATCTGAGGCCAAAGTCCACACCTGGGGCATTGCCGGGCACGATCAACCGGGCCGCGGCGCGCAGATCGGCAGGATTCGCGGTGTTCCAGGACCCGCCTTTCAAAACCGGGCCATCCGCCCCCAGCACCCATTCGCGGGCATTGCCGGACAGTCCCTGATGGCCGTCTGGACCGGCACCCCCGGCATCTGACACGGGCGTCGGCAGGCGGCGCGCGGGCGAGGGTGCCCCGCGCCAGACCGGGGCATCATCGGCCCATGCGCCCCAGGGAAACACCCGGGACCCCGCCGCACTTGCCGTGGTTTCCCACTCGGCCTCGGTTGGCAGCCGCGCGTCGACCCAACTGCAATAGGCTTGGGCATCGCGCAGGGCGATATTGGTGACCGGGCGATTGGGGGTGCTGTCAACGCTGGTGTTCGGCCCGCCGGGGCTGGACCAGGAATAGGCGCCGTCGATCAACCGGGCCTCGCCGCTGGACGTCAAGGCGACAACGCGACCGGATTCCTCGGCGACCGTGACATAGCCCGTTTCGCGCACGAAGCGGCCAAAGTCGCCCGCCGACACTTCTGTCTTGTCCAGCGCGAACGGGCGCAGAGGGACTTCGCGCGCGGCCTCGCCCTCTGGTCGGGAATTGGGGCAGTTCTCTTTTGCAATGGGTGCGGCGTCGTGACAAAGCCGGATCGCGGCCTCCTGGGCGGCTGTGTCATCGCCGATCATGACCGTTCGGGTGTCGGCGGACCGGGTTTCCCGCTTGGGCCGTTCGCTGCCAAAGGCCGCGAGGGCCGCCTTGTAAAGCGCTTCGGCCTCGCCAAATCGACCTTGATCGAACGCCGCCGAGGCGCGTGTGACATAGGTCTGGGCAAGGATGGTCTGCGGCGACGAGGTGTCGGCATCGACATCCTGAACCTTGGCGCGCACGGCTTCGGCGGCCTCGCGGCGACGGGCCGTGACATCGACGAAGACGGTCGCGGCCATGGACCAGGTCGTCGCGGCGGTTTGAAAAGTGCCCTCGGTGAACTGCTGTTCCGCCGATTTGGATAGATCCATGGGTTCGGCGATCTCTTCGGGATCGGCGGCGGCAAGCGTGGCGAAAGCGCCAGCATCCAGGGCGGTGGTGCGCGCGGTTTCCGCGGCCTCGCGAACGGTCGCGATGTGGGAAAGCGCGGTTTCGGCATTCTGATGCGCGGTCTCTGCAAGCTCTGCCGCCTTCGTCAGGTCGTCGGACATTTCGGTATCCGCCGCCGCAAGCGTGGTCCGGGCAGTTTCAGCGGCATCGGCGGCGTCGTCGGATGCGCGCGCAGCGCCCATGGCCTCGGCTATTGCCAACGACCGGTCGGCCAGGCGAAGCTGTCCCCAGACGTCTTGTGTCCGGGCAAAGGTTGCACGTTCGGATTGTACCAGTGCGATCGCTTGGCCAAGGGTGGCTTTCAGGTCGGCATTCGCCAGATAGAGATAACAGGCGGCTGCCGTGCTGGTCAGAAAGCCCGCGAAAACCGTAATGGCGATGGCCCGGGAAACGCCTTCTTTCACGATCGTCTGATGCGGCGCAGCAACGGGCGAGGGTGCCGCAATCGGAGACATCTCGACCTGCGGCGCCTGACCCGGAGACGACAGCACCGTGCGAAACGCGCGCCGCGCGGCATCGGCATTGCTGTAGGGCGAGGCGTTTTCAAGGCGTCCGGTCATGCGGGCGAGAAGCCGGGCGATCTGATCGCCGCTTTCGTGACCGTCTGGGAACAACTCTTCGGCTGTCGGGGCGGGCGACGTTTCGCCCAGAATGGCGGCAACCGCGGCTTCCGGATCGTCCGGGGCGCAGTTCAGAACCCGCGCCGGGCCGTCGGGCCCCATTAGAATGCGGTATCCCAGGAAACCGGCCGCATGAACATCGTCCTCGGCCCGGGGCTGTGTGGTGTTGATGACATGGCGTGACTGGTAAACGGCAGGCTGGCTGGTGACCGTGGTGGATCGTTCGCCCGAGAAGGTCAGCTCGCACAGGCGGGCGCCGCTGCCCTCGGCCTCGCGGCGGATCACGTCAGGCGACAGATTGCCGTGAACAAGCCCAGCCCCGTGAAGCGCGGCCAGACCTTCCAGAACCTCATCGAACAGATGCAGACGGTTGGCGAGAGGAAGCGTGTCGAAGGCATCGTCGAGTACCGGGACCGGGCAGCTTAGAACGGCAAGGGCGGGCGTTTTCTTGAACGCACGGCTTGTCAGCAGCCGTTCGGTGGCTTGCAGCCGAGGATTGGCAAGCTTGTCATAGGCGGCGAAGGCCTTTCCGATCTCGCTGGCAATCGCGTCGTCGCGGGCGACGCTGAACGATGGCGTATAGATCGACACCGGCGCGCCGTTCTGTTTGCGAACACCCGAGAGGATCGTGCAATCCCCCACGGTACTGCGCAAAGTCACGCCGTTGAAATACTGCCCAAGCGCTTCGGAGAGGCGGGCATCTATGACGTTATTCGCAGTATCCTGCATGGCGGGAGTCCCTTGGTTTTATCTCGATCCGCGCATCTCAAGCAAAGCGACATCGAAGCGCGATGCAGCAAGAATAGGGCACCGCGCCGTGCCAACGGGCAAAACGTATTCTAAACGACGTAATGCCTCGGATGCCTCTTGAGGCTTGTTTTCAGTGGATAAAAAGTACGCTTCGGCCAGAATCTTTCGCACGCTGGCCGTCAGGTCGCCCTTGGCCAGGGTTTCCTTGGCCGGGTCCTGGCCGCGATAGGCCATGACGCGCCAAAAGGGGCTTGCCGGATCGGCGGGGGCGACAAGACGCCCGGGCGCGCCGGTTGCTTCCAGACAGGTTGCTACAAGCGGATCAAGGTCTTTTGCCCCGGTGACATATGGTTCTGTCTGAAGCGACAGGTTGCTTGATCCGCCGCTCGTCAGGATCGACACCATACCAAGGGCCGCCGCCGCCATCGCGCCCATGATCGTCAGGGCCAGGGGCAACGGAATCGTCTTCGGTGCGTCATCGTCGGCCGTGTCGGGGACCTCGACAGGTGTGGCGACGCGATGAATGTCGATGCGCGTTTCACTACCCAGACGAAACCACATGCCCGCCCGGACCATGCCAGTTCGCGGATTGCCACGGTCGATCTGTACCTGCCCGCGATCCGAGGTGAAATACTCCCACCCCTTGCCGTCGGCGCGCTTTTCAAACGTCAGATGCCCCGGCACCACGTCGCCCGCGCCAAGGCGCAGATCGTCGCCGGGACCGGACCCGACGATGATGCGACCGCGTGTCAGGGTGACGCCTTGTTCAAGGTCGATGCCCTCGGTGACTTCGGCGCGAAGCCCCTTTGGTCCGAAGAAATTCATCATCAAAAGAACCCCTGGCTGCGGATGGAAACGATTGTCGGCGCAAGGGCGGCGACGATAATGGACATCAACATCAGAAAGACCGGAAGCACGATGTTCGTGCGCAACCGCTCTGCTGCGCGATTGGCCATTTCTTCGCGCAGATAGCGCAATTCGTCGGCCTGATCGGTGTAGAACGCCTCGGCCTCGCCGGACGAGCGTTCGCCCTGGGCCAGGTTCTTCAGGATGGTCTTTACCGATTGCGGGTGAACGCGGTCGATCATGCGGTGCAGCGCGCCGTCGAAACTGGTGGCATCGGCGTCCTTTGCCGTAATCGCGATCTCACGCGACAAGGGCGTTCCGGGTGCCGCCTCGACATATTTTCCAAGCGCCTTGCGGGGCGTGCCGCCGGCCTGAACGACCAGCACGGCCAGATCCAGAAAGAAGGGAAACTCACGCTCGATCTCGTCGGAATGGCGCTTGGCCGCGCCTTTCACATCCATGATCAGAAAGATCAGGATAAACCCGGCGCCAAACAGCCACCACCGAAGGCCGGTGGCCACCAGCGGCGCGCCGCGCACCATGGCATTGACCCCGAAGAACGCGCCAATCGCCAGACCCACAAGCACCGCCAACACCATGGCGGCGGCCAGATAATGCTGGCCACTGACACCGCCATAGGGGCGCCCGGCATAGGTCAGTTGCTGGTCCAGCTTTTCGGTCATCGAATGGAACGGGATCGCGAGCGCTGAAAAGGTTGCGCCAAGGGCGCGGATCACGCGCGCCGCCTGATCGCGACCCTGGGGTTCGTCGCTTAGCTCGGTCTGAAAGCGGGTGTTGGTGGCGGTCAGAAACTCGGTTGCCAACAGGCCCAGCATCAGCGTGCCAAGGGCAAATGCGGCGGGGATAATGTAAAGTTCCATCAGACTTGCACCCGTGTCAGGCGGTGACCGATCAGATGGGCGGCAAAGAACGACAGAACGGCAAGACCGATCAGAAGTTGCCCGAACCCGTCGGCCAGAACGCTGGTTTCATGATCCACCACCAAGGCCGCCCCGACCGCGACCAAAGGCCCGACCAGCGACATGAGGTAGAGATTGCGGCGCCCGTTTTCCGAGGCTGTCCTGAGTTTCTTGTTCAAACGCTCGATTTCGATCAGCGTGCGCGACAGGTTCTTCAAGGCTTCGATCAATCGACCGCCCGACGAAGTGCCGACGCGCACAACCGAGGCTGTCAGGGTGAAGCTGGGCGAATTCAATCGCTTGGCCATTTCGCTGAAGGCCTCGTCGATCCCCATGATTTCGACCCGGCGTTGCAAGCGGCCAATCTCGATATCCGCGGGTGCCGGCGCGCTTTCGGCCACCTTTTTCAAGGCGGTTTCCAGGGTCGCGCCTGCGCCCATTTCGTTGGCGACCTGTTGCAGCGCCAAGGGAAGCGAAAGTTCCAGCTCGCGCGCGCGTTGACCGGCGGCGCGGGAATAGAAGAAGACCGGCAAGGCCAGGATCAGGGCATTCAGCATCAGGATCGAGGGCAGGGTGGCCCCGATCGCCGACAAGGCGAACCCGATGGCGATGGTCACGAAAAGGAACAGCGCCAGCGTGTCGACAGGGTCCGTGGGTTTACCCATGACATAGGTCATGACGTCGCTGACCTTTTCGCGTTTGGCGTCCTCTAGCGTGCGCCAGATCAGACCAAGTGCCGGAATGGTCATCGCCAACAAACCGAAAAGCCCAAGTGCAAAGACGGCAGCCATTGTGATGTTGATGATCTCAAGCGGCATCGCGGGCCTCGCTGGTGTCGGTGTCGTCAAAGAAGGTTTCGATGGACAGCAGATCGCGATCCGCCATTTCCTGAAAAAAACTGGGGATATAGCCCGAGATCGTGTGGCGCAGCGTGCCGATGGACCCGGCCAGTTCAAAGATCGGGTTGACCGGGATCTGTCCGGTGTCCGGGTCATAATCCCCAAGCTCGGCGATCTCGACGATGGTCCGCTGACGCGCCAGGGGCGGCGCGCCAGAATCCAGCGAAGGCGTTTTTCTCACCTGCACCACAAGGTCGATGGCGGCGCTGATTTGCTGGCGAATGGCGTGGATCGGCAGATCCTGCCCCGATTGCAACACCATGGTTTCCAGCCGGAGGATCAGATCCTCGGGTGAATTGGCATGCGCTGTCGTCATGGAGCCCGAGTGGCCGGTGTTCATCGCCTGCAACATGTCCAGCGTTTCGCCGCCACGGCATTCGCCGACGACGATCCGGTCGGGCCGCATCCGAAGCGCGTTTTTCACAAGATCACGGATCGAGATTTCGCCCCGTCCGTCCACATTCGCGCGCCGGGCTTCCAGGGTGACGAGGTTGCGGTTCTTCAGCCTCAGTTCCGACGTATCCTCGATGGTCACGATCCGCTCGTCCTCGGGCACGAACATGGCCAGAGCATTCAACAGCGTGGTCTTGCCCGACCCGGTGCCACCGGAAATGATCACGTTCTTTCGCGCCAGAACCGCGGCCTCTATGAACCGCTCCATCGGAAGGGACATGGCGCGGTTGCTGCGCAGGTCGGACACGGTCCAGTGTTTCTTGCCGAATTTCCGAATGGTCAGCGACAACCCGTTTAGCGCCGTGGGCATCGCGACGATATTGGCCCGGCTGCCGTCAGCCAGCCGCGCGTCCGCCAATGGCGCGCCTTCGGTCAATTGCTTGCCGTCCCGCCCTGCAATCCGCGCGGCAACGGTGAACAGTTCGTTCTCTGACGCAAAAGTCAGCCCGGTCTCGAACATCGCATTGCCTTTTTCGACAAAGATGCGATCGGGACCGCAAACCATGATTTCCGAGATCGCGTCGATATCCAACAAGAACTGGATCGGTCCAAGGCGGAAGAACAGGCTCAGCACTTTTTCACGGATCGCATCCCGGATCAGCGCCAGTTTGAAGGTCTCGCCGATGGTGCCCGAAATAGCGCGATAGGCATCGGCAATCCCACGCTGCAGTTTTTCAAGATCATCGGCGGTATCATCTGCCTGCATCGACAGCCGAAGCTCGGACGCCAGGTCTTCGCGAAGCTCGACCGCGCGGTCCCGTTGATCATCGTTCAGTTGCGAATAGGTTGCTTCGACATCACCCCGCATACCGCTCATCAGGCAGGCCGAGATCAACGGGCGGCGCAGGGCCTCGCAGGCATAGCGGTTGATCGTTGCGACCATGTTGGGCTTGCCGGCCAGATCCAGCTCGCGGTCGATCAAACGATCAAGTTCGGCTGACAACAGGGACTCGCGTTGCGTTTCGTCACCGTCGAACAGATCCCGGCGCCGGTCTTCGTAATCCAGAAGCGCCTCGTTCATCATCAATTCGATGTCGGTCAGTTCCGAATTCGCCAGGCTTTCGGTGACCGAGGCATTGGGCAGTAAAAGCTGCAGCATATTGTTGCCCAGCCAGATTTCGGTGCCCGCGGTCAGTTCGGTGCTTTCATCCTTGCCGATGTCGCGGCGCCCGAGACGCGCGCCCATTGGGGTCAGCGGCGACAGGGTCCAGTCGTCGCCAACCTGCATCAGCCGCGCGTGCCTTGGGGCAACACCCGATCCGCCAAGCAGGATATAGTCGGGCGCGGCGGCGCGGGCCAGATCGCTGCCAAGTTCGTAATAGGTGCCATCCAGCGTCACCGCCGCTTTGCGATTGCCATAGGCATCGCAAACCCGGATATGAGCGCGGGCCAAAGTCACTGGCCAAGCCCAAGGCAATCGGTGGCGCCGCCTTCGCAGGGGTTTCTCAGCACAAGCGTGAGGTCGTTGACGCTCAACACTTCCATGGCCAGGAACGCTTCGACCGCCGCGGCGGGGGCCTGAAGCGTGACGTTTTGATACTCCGGCGAATCCTCGTCCTGAAAATCCGCGCTGGTGTCAAAGACACCGACTGCCATGACCTCGGCATTCTCAAGAAGCGGCTTTGTGATGATCGCATCGTTTTCGCTGACAAAGGGACCGATGACATCGACATGGCTTCCCGGTGTGACAAAGACACCAACCCCGCGATCAGGTTCGACGGGGATGGAAAAGGCGCGGTTGCCCGGGTGAATGCGCAAGTCGAAGGCGATCTGTCGCTCGGCAAAGAAATGGGCGCTTTGCAGGAACGACCCACCCGGCACATCCTGGCCAAAGACCTGACCCATGAGGTTCGCCCGCGTGACCGGATTATCGCTTAGCGCCCAGACAAAATCTTCGGCCAACACGCGCGGCATGGTCTGGGACACGACGTGAGCTTCGATGAAGTCGTCGTCGATCACGGTGCCCGCTGCGATCATCAAGCCCTCGTCCGTCGATAACCGCAGCTTCTGGATCGTGGCGGTCTGGCTTTCGACCTGGCCGTAATAGAACCAGCCCACTGCAAAGGACAGAAGGGCGGCGAGAAGATAAAAGATATTGCGCATTTAGTCCTCCAGGTATCTCAGAACGATCAAGGTCGTTTTGCCTTTGGGTTTCAGATACAGGGCAATTTCGCAGCCCGGGGCTTGTCCGATAAAAAACGACAACTCGTCTGCATCGTTTTGCGAAAGATCGAATCCGGCGTCTTGCAGATGGTCCAGCATCGCCAGTCGCGTGGCCTTGCGCCGGTCGGGATACTGCAGAACCAGCTGGCCTTCGCAGTCGCCGGGACCGGTGCCGTCAAGCAGAACCATGGCACTTTCGGGCACGGGCGCCCTGGCCTTTGGAAAGCGGGCCAGGATCATCAGCGACAACGCCGTGGTGCCGTCGTATTGTGTGGCCGACAGGTTCATCGTTACGACCCGCCCCGGTGCCAGAACCGACGGATCCAGTGTTTGAAAGGCCGCACTTGCGAACCGGGTCAGGGGGTCCGGCGTTGCATTGCCGGTATAGCTGACCAGCACCTGATCTCCGTGGTGCAGAACGGTTGCAGTTCCGTCCAGACGGGCCTCAAGATGGCGCGCAAGATCGGCGACGGGCGTTGCGGTTTCCGCGTGGAACTGGCGCACCGATTCCGTGGCATTGGCCGAACCGGCAAGGGCAAGCGTCAGGGCAAGAACAAGCCTTAGCATCGCGGGCCTCCGCCGTTGGGGAACACGTTCGGAAACAGCCAATAGGTGCCTTCCTTGCACAACTCGTCCCAGATCACCTTGTCATGTGCGCGCTTGTAGGGACGCGCGGCGTGCGTCCAAAGCCGGCGCTCGGCCGAGATATAGGATTGCGCCGCTTCGGTCGGATTTTGTTGGGCGATGAACTGCGGCTGGGCCATGGTCAGGGTCGCCTGCGCACGGCCGACGATATCGGACGGCCCCCGGCTGGGTTTCACATCCCGCAGAATTTCGCTCCAGGGCTGGGCGCTGTCTTCAAGCGCGTCCCAGACGGGTTTTTCGTTGTTCAGCCCACGTTCGCCGTTCTGGCGCGAACACCTGACCTGTGCCGCTTGATCGACCGAGGTTCGGCCGGTGAAATCCTGCTGATCGAAGGCGCAATTGAGAAAGCTGGTCGATCGGGCGGTCGCGGCTGCCACGGTACTGCCGCGCGCATAAACGGCGGCCTCTTGCCGGTTGAGCGACGCTTCCAGAATGAAACGCCCCAACAGGATCATTGCAATGGCAATCGGCAGAACCAGAAGGCTCTCGACGGTGACGGATCCACGGCGATCAGTGCGCATTGACCCGATCCCATGAAGAAGCGTTCTGAACACCGCGCAACTGCTCGGCCAGTTCATCGAACGCCGAGGTCGCTTCGCGCGCCAGATCGGATCCGGCCTGGCGCGGATCGTCCATCCGTGTCGCGGGCATCAGTTTCATCTGCCAGTTCTGGGAATACAGGCTGGCGCCATCGGGGTTGAACAAACCGGTCTGGCTATAGCCCGTGTGCGACGTCACCGGGCTGGTCATCACCGCGCTGCCCAGCCGCTTTGCTTTTTCCTTCTGCGCGAATGTCAGGATGCGATAGGCGTCCGGCATCCGCGTTGCATCGACCAGCGGCGGGAACTGAACCTGGCTGATATCGACAAGTTGCGTGATCTCGGGCACTGGCGCGGTGGTGATGAACCCGTCACTGAAGGTAAAGCCGACCGGGAAATAATCGCGCACCGTCGGCACCATGACCAAGCCATGGAACATGGTGAAGTTCCGTGTGAACGAGTTCGGGCCACGCCGCCTTTGCTGCCCTTGCAGGTTCGCCCAGGTCGGATGACGGTCGTAGGCCAAAGGCAGGTTGCGAAGCACGCGAAGCACGCTTTGGGTGATGTCGTCGATGTCCTCAAGCACCTCGGTCAGAGTATCCAGAAGGTCTGTCGTGTCGTCGTTGAACGGGCTTTCTTCATCCTCGGGGTCGCCGGGGCCACCGTTGGACCCGCCAAAGGCATTGCCGGGCCCGGCCAGAGGATGGCGCGGCAAATGTGCGATGCGGCTGGAATAGAACCGCTTGAAATCATAAAGCGCGGTGCCGATGCCGGTGACGTGGTTGATGTGGTCGCTCAGATGCGGGCGCCTTTGGGTGCCACCGTCGGTCAAAGGGCCTTTTCCAAAGGGAAATCCGCGTGTTCTGAAGGTCGTATCGACTGCCGTGGTGCCTGTCATCATGACTTGCCACAACTTGCCATAGGTCAGGATCTGGGCCTCTTCCAACGGCAGCGCCATGCCGTCGCGGCTGTTGTTCTGGCGGCAGTTCTGCACGCCGAAGCCGTTGCATGGGTCGGCGAAATGATGATCGTCGATGTCCAGAATGCTGCGATAGCTTTCCGCGAGCTCCGACATGGCCCGGGGGTGGCGTGCCAGCAACGCACGGTTCATCCCGTCGATCGCCTCAAGCGCCTTGGTGGCGGTCTTGATCCCGTGGACCGGATCGAAATCGCTGTTGATGTCGGCGGCGCGCGATGCGGCAAGGGCCGCGGGCACATTGACCGCTGTATGCCAGGCCACGCAGGGCGCCGACCATATAACGGCCTCGATCGCGGCAGTGATCGGTTCGCGCGACCGTGGCGGGCAATGGGTGCCTTCGTGCGTCAGGATATGCGTGGTCGCCAGCGCCGAGAACGTGGTGAGTTCCGCCGTCGTGAAAAACAAGGCCTCGGATCCCACGGCAACGCTCAATAACTGCGCCGTGGTCACGTTGTTCATCGAAATGATGTTCAGCGCCCGCGCCGACCAGACCCCGTGTGTCGTGGACAGGGAATCGGCGGCGTCCTGAACCTGACGGCGGTCATCGACCATCTGGCTGGTGTTGAAATTGGCCGACATCATTGCCGTTACCGGCACCATCCCGGCAATAGCGACCATGGCCATGGCCCCCTTGCGGCGACGAGAGAGGAGGCGACGGATCATAGCAACGTCACCGAGGCCGAACCGGATTTCCAATAGGTGCCATCGCCACGCTCGCCGTCGCGCACAAATCGGCGGAATGGGGTCGACAGAGGATAGCGGAACTGGACCGTTGCGCGGATCGGCACTTCGGTGCGACCGGTGATCCGCGACAAAAGTGTTTCCTGCCATTCAAGGGTCACGGTGACGTTGCCGGGTTCGAACACATAGCAAAGCGCATTCAAGGCCGCCTGGTTGCGTCCGCCGATCATATCGCCCCGTGTCAGCAAATCCTCGGCCGCCGGGATACGGTCGCAGCCGCGTCCGCTGGCCGACCCGGTCGTCGGTGCCGCCGCGATCAAGGCCCATCTGGCGGCATCCTCGGCCTTTTTCTGGGCAATGGCGTCCAGCTGACCGCGCCGGGTTTCGCACTCGCCGCCAAAAATTGTCGCCGCCGGAGACCGCAGAACCGCCAGGATGTTGAATGGCGGGCACTTGTGGGCCAGGGCACTTCGGGCCGCCGCATAGGCCGCCTGTTCAAGATGGACCCGCGATTGCGAGGTGATCAACACCTGCGACACGGCCCCGAACAGAACAAGCATGACGGGCAAGGCCAGGGCGGCCTCCATGCCGGCGCTCGCGCGGCGATATGTTCCGAAAAGCTTCATTTCGCCAGATCCGCCAGGCCCTGGACCTTGTCCTTGTACCCGGTCTTTTGGTCGACCCGGCTTTCGGACATGCCCGTTGCCGACAGTGTCAGCGCACCGACAAGGGCCAGGGCAAAGCCGAAGATGAGAAGCTTTTCAAGGCTCATGACACATGCCCCGGATCAGCCACCCGAACCGGCAAGGTCATCCATCTTGCCCTGCAGATCGCCTTCGGTGGATGTGCGGTTGGTCATGACGGTTGTGCCAAGTGTGGTGATGGCCAAAAGGACGGCGAGGGCAAAACCGAAGATCAGAAGTTTTTCGAGTGTCATGTTGGATTTCCTTTTCATGAAGGCCGGAGGTTTCATGGGCTCGGCCTGCTATTTGATGAGGTCGCGGATCGTGTCGATCACGAACTCGGCTATGTCGGTGCCCATGGTCGCCAAAGCGGTGGCTACGGCGATGCCAAGTCCGAAAATCAGTAGGTATTCGAGTGACATATCCCGTGCTCCATCTGGGTCGACTTGAGTGTCGATAGGCTCAGACTAGGGCCTGGATCGAACGAGGGGCGCACATCGTATCCAGTACGACGGAGGGAATGAAAGCGGTGTGATCACCGGACAAAAGCGGCGGGTTTCGCGAAACCGGGACATGCGGACATTGAGCGGGAAGTTGAAATCGACTACACGCAAAACGAGCGATGCCGAGTTGTGGCGCAGGCCGCGTTCGGAAAATGGGCGTGTTGTGCTCTGTGGGAATATGGGCGCAATCGAATGGAAGAAAAGGCTAATCACGTGGCTGGAAAAAATCCAAAAACGTTTCTCGAAAACCTGATTAAGTTTCCACTGAACAAACTTGGCTATGATATCGTAAGATTCCGCTCTGAGAATTTCGATCCCATTAAGCGGCAGAATACCGATGGATTTTCCAAAGTATTCGGAATTGGATTCAATAAAACGGCCACAACGACGCTTGGCTTGATCTTCAAGATGTACGGTCTGAACGTTCCCGATCAGGCCGAGCAAGAGGGGCTGCTTACGCAGAACGTTTTGAATGGCGAGTACAAGGACTTGGAAGGCTTTGTCGAAAAATACGATGCATTTCAAGATCTTCCGTTTTCTCAGGGATACGCCTTCATCGCCTGCGATGTGTTGTTTCCGGGATCGAAATTCATTCTGACGATCCGCGACGAAGAGGCCTGGTTCAACAGCCTGTATAACTTTCACAAGAAATCATATGGGTTTGCCGATCGCAGCGAGATTGATGCGGAGTTTTTCCGGCACAAGAATTTCTACTTGTCCAAGAACTATGTTTTCGAAAACAAGAAGCGATTCATCACGACGGTAATTGATCAAGAATGTGTCGAGGATTGGGGGCTTATTTATGACAAACAGCATTACCAGGAAATGTACCGACGGCGGAACGAGGAAATCATCACCTATTTCAAGAACAGGCCAGATGACCTGCTGGTTATCGACCTGACGAAGGAAAGCACCACCGAGAAGGTTGTGGAATTCCTTGGACTTGGGGCAGAGACGATCATGGACATGCCGCACGAAAACAAGACATAGCGCGCGTTCACACCCGGATCAGGGGGTCTTCCGCCGAAGCTCGGAAGAAGACCGGGATCACCGGATAGGCGCCCTTTTCGGTCGCCTCTTTCGATACTTCGGAAATCTCCATCACCAGACGTTTGCCACCGATGCGCTGAACCTGGACGACAATGTCGATGGCCTCGATGATCTGGCGGCGCACGGCGATGATCGGCACGTCAATCTCGGACATCAGGCAAAGGGTCTCCAGCCGCGACAGCGCGCGCGCGGGATCGTCGGCATGGACAGTCGACAGCGATCCGGCATGGCCCGAGTTCATGGCCTGGATCATGTCCAACGCCTCGCCGCCCCGGCATTCGCCGACCAGAATCCGATCCGGGCGCATCCGAAGGGCGGCGCGGAACAATTCGCGAATGGTGATGCCGCCCCGGCCCTTGTCGTCGGGAAGCTGGCTTTCCAGTTGCACCACATGGGGCATCCTCAGATCCAGTTCGGCCACGTCCTCGATTGTCAGAATGCGTTCGTCCGGGTCCATCATGCGGCTGAGTATACCCAGAAGCGTCGTCTTGCCGGTGCCGGTGCCGCCCGAAATGATGATGTTGCGATGCCCCACCACCTTGTCGCGCAGATAAGTGATCGCATCGGTTGACAGCGAACCAGAGGCTTCAAGATCCTCGATCGTGGGTGGATCGGTGGCAAACTGGCGGATCGCCACGGTTATGCCCGCCCGCGCCGCTGGATCCTGCACGATATGAACCCGGGCGCGGCTGGGTGTGCGGGCCTCAAGCGACAGGTCATGAGGATCAAGACGCTTGCCCGAGAACTGAAGGATGACCCGTGCGAGGGCGCGCAAGGCGGCACTGTCGCGCAGGGTTTCGGCCACCTTGCGCACACCGCCGCGGCCGTCGATGAACACCTCGTCCGGTCCGTTGATCATGATCTCGGTGATGGTTGGGTCATCGTAGTATTGCACCAAGGGCCCCATCAGGTGCCGTAAAAGCGCGTCATAGATGGTGTCGTTAACCATGGGCCTAACCTACAGGCAGCGAAAACAGGAACGTCTTGATCGCCATCGAGCCAACCAGCGCGCGCATCAAAAGCGTCACGATCGCCAGAAAGCCCACGACAAGGGCGCCGGTGGTCAAAAGGTAGTCAAAGCTCATGTCGGCCCTCCTTTGCGTCGTGTCCGTTTCTAAGGCCTGGGCGCGCCATCGCGCGGGCGTCGTAAAGCATACGACAGGGCGATGGATTGGCGTGCATCGCCATATGGTCAGGGCGCTGACTACAGTTTTGCGATTGACGGAAAGGGGACCCAATGAGGCGATTCATGCTGGCGACAGTGTTTTGTTCAGTTGCCGGGTCTTCTGCGGTCGCTGCGGATTGTCCGGACCTGGGCATCGGTAACGAGTATCTTTCGCAGTTCTTCTGCGAGCAGTTGAGTGACTTGGCAGGCCCGGTCACCCGGACGATCCGCGGCGATTCAGACAAGACATTTGAAGGCGCCCCCCCGGACTGGGTGCAGGTGCCGCTTATCCGCGACGCCTGGCGGTCCGATCCTGCGAAGACCCTGGAGCTGATCAAACGCATTCGCGATGCAGGAGGCCGCCCCCGCACGCAATGACAGCCGCATATCGCACTGAAGAAAAAGAAAATTACCGGGTGTGACGCCCGTCACAGCCAAACCGCAACCGAACCGGAGAAGATCAATGCAAGAAGGAGGACAGACATGGTTTCGACCCGTCTCACACAGTCTTTTGTCTCTTGCGATCTGGGTGACCCAGGCCGGCGCGACCGGGTGGATCCGGGCAAGCTTCTGGATCTCATCCAACGGATCAGGGGCGCCAGCGCCACACAACCCGAGATGCCGCGGAAACCGGCATCGACGTCCAAGCCGTTGGCAAATGCCAGCTAATTCAACCTTAGGAAAAGGAACTGTTACGATGATGATCAAGCTTATGAAAACCGCCGCCGCAGGCACCGCTGTGATTGCTCTGACCGGGTGCAGCCTACCGTACTACGAACCTGCCGAACCTGAAGTCGTGGCGCCACAGCCTGTTGTCGCTCCGACGGCCACAGTGGCGGCACCGACGGCGACCGCGCCAGCCTATGTCGCGCCTCCCAAGTACGAAAAGGACGACAACGACAGTGATGAAGACGGCGGTTGGGGCTGATCGAAGGGAGTGATGATGATGTGCCGCTTATCCGTGCTTGCCGCCCTTCTGGGCACCGTCGCCATTTCTGCCGAAGGGGCCTGGGCGCAAGCCGGATCCTATGTCGAAAGGCTGATCTCCGGATCCAGTTCAATCGCCCCTTTGCGCAGCATCGACATTTCGACGAGGGCCGCGAAACGCTATGCGATTGTCATTGGCAATTCGGCCTACAGCGCGATCCCGGACCTGCCGAACGCGCATTCCGATGCCGCGGTCATGGCCGACTTTCTGCGCAGCCAGGATTATGTGGTCTTTCATCACACCGATATCACCAAACGCGGGTTCGAGGATGCGCTGCGGCGCATTCTCTTTGACGTCGACAAGGATACCGAGGTCGTCGTCTTCTTCGCCGGCCATGGGTTTCAGATCGGGTCGGAAAACTATCTGGTTCCGGTCGATGCGGATCTGGACACCGTTTATGACATCCCGTTCGAGGCGGTCTCGCTGGGGTCGCTGGTCGGGATCGTCGGGGCGCGGGCGCGGTTGCAGGTCGTGATCCTTGACAGTTGCCGCGATAATCCCTTCGCGGGCAAGGCGGTCATGACCGAACTTGGCAGCGACCTGCGCGAAACGAAGACGGGGTTTGCGTCACTTGCCGCCCCGTTGAATTCCATGCTGATCTATTCTACCGCGCCCGGTGCCTTGGCCTATGACGGCGAAGGCGACAACAGCCCCTTCACCGCCGCCCTTGTGTCCGAGGCCAGTGCCGCCCCCGACGCCCAGATCAAGGACATCTTCGAAGGTGTGCGGCGCGAGGTCTATCAGGCGACGCAAGGCCGCCAAATCCCCTGGGACAGTTCGACCCTGATCGAACCGGCCAGTTTTGGGATTGGCGCCGCTCTTTCGCGCCCCTTGCCGGTAAACAGTTCGGGCACCGGGGTTACGCGCGGTCTGGCGCGGATCGCCGAAGATGTCGCCGAAGCGCCGGTGCTTGCCAGCGGCACGGTGGCCAGTGTCACCATAGACGCCGATTTCGTGCCCGAAGTGGAAATCGGCCCGGCCTTGCGCAACGCGCTTGATCTGGCCCCGACGGATCAGATCGAGATCGTCAAAGGCCCCGAAAGCGGCAGGCTGGTTCTGCCGACAGGCGACCGGTTGCGCGATGTGACGGGAATAACGATTTCTGCCGACGAGGTGGATCGCCTGGTGCTGGAAAACACTTCGGTTCAGGTCCCGGCACTTTCCCTGGAAACCGGCGTGCTGGATGATTGGCTCAGCTTGCGCGTGGGTGGAAAAGACGTGGGCGTCGGACTGCGGCTTAGGCCAACGCCTTGCGATTTTCACGCCGGTGATCACCTTGACCCCGATGGCATGGGCATCACGCGCTATCCCAACGAGGTCGAACCCGAAACCGCCTTGGCCGCTTGCGAGGACGCCCTTGCAATCGCGCCCGAAACCGGGCGGTTCCACTATCAAAAAGGGCGTGCCCTTCTGGCGTTGAGAGAACTGGACCTTGCCGCCGAAGCCTTTGCCCGGGCTCAAGACCTGGGTCATGCAAGGGCCTGGTATGCGCTTGGCGGTGTCGAACTGGCACGCGCGAAACAGGCCGGCCGCGTTATCGACGGCAAAATTCCCGACGACGTGCTGCAGCTTTACGCCCGCGGCGTCGATGAAGGTGACCCGTATGCCTTTTATGCCCTGGGTCGCCAGTTGATGCGCCACGGCGGCACCCAGGCGATCGAGGTCGAAGGCTATGACCTTGTCATGCGGTCACTGGAAGTCGGTCACACATTCGCAATGAACGACCTCGCGTCGTTCTATCTGAACAAGGATAACTCCTATTTCGACGGCGAACGCGGGCTGAGATACCTGCGCGAAAGCGCCAGCCGGGGGGACATCTATGGCTATAACAGCCTTGGCATTGCCCACTATCGAGGGCGCGCCGGGCTGGAGGTCGACGACGAAAAGGCCTTTGAGCTGTTCCGGCTGGCAAGCGACAGCGGCCATCCGACCGCGCCCTTCAACATTGCGCGCATGTATCGCGATGGCCGGGTGCGGGGCGGCGTGGACATGAACCAAGCCGTGGTATGGTTTGATGAAGGATTGTCGCGCGGTCACGCCCGCTCGGGGTACAATGCTGCTCTTCACATCCTTGAGGACAGGCCTTCGGATTACGCTCCCTTCGATGCAGCGGCCTTTGCAGCAAAAAGCAGCGCGCTCAGTGGGCGCTATGCCTCGAAATCCGCCGACATCCTGAACGACCTGCCACGCAAGCTGATTGACGGTGGCGCGCAACGTCTGATGGTCGATCTTGGCGCCGATCTGGCGGTCGATGGCGCCTTTGGACCGGCTAGTCAGGCCGAACTGCAAAAGCTGTTTGATCGCCACAATGCGGGCACCGCCGAAACTGATCCGATGGCAAGAATCCTGCAGTTGGCGGCGCTGACCTGGCGCACCAACCCGTTTCGAATTGATCTTTACTAACCGGCCCCGGCCCGGGAAAGCGGGGCAATTATCCCCTATTGTTATACCCTTACCGAGTTGAAGCGTTACTGCCTGAATGTGGCGCGCATATCAGCCTGCGCCCCATTCTGGCAGGACGAGATTGAATTTCGGGTCTGTCCAACCCATTGTGGCCCCTGTCTTGATCCAACGACAGAAGGCCCTATGGACACGCTTTTTGGCACCAGCGATCTGCTTCGGGGGCCTTTCCTGACCGACCTGTTGAAACTGGGCCAGGTAAAGGAGTTGAAACGGGGCGCGACACTCTTTCATCAGGATGACCCGGGCGAGTTCGTCTTTGTCCTGACCGAAGGTCTGATCGAGGTCAGCGTGACGTCGATGTCGGGGCGCAAGTCCATCCTGGCCCATTGCGGTCCCGGTGAAGTGCTGGGGGAAATCTCGGTTCTTGATGGCCAGACCCGCAGCGCCGATGCGGTCGCCTTGAAGGATTGCAAGGGGTCCATCGTCTGGCGGCGCGATTTATACGCATTTCTTGCCAAGAACCCCGAAGCGACCATGACACTGATCGAAGCCCTGTGCGGGCGGATCAGAAACGCTTCGGATCGGTTCGCGGTCAATGCCCTCACGTCGGCCCCTGCACGTCTGGCAAGCTGCATCATCCGGCTATGCGAAAAGTGGGGCGAACCGACCGAAACGGGTGTGCGGATCGCCGAACCCCTGTCGCAAAGCGAATTGGGGGCCTTTGCGGGGCTCGCACGCGAAAACGTCAACCGGCATATCAACAAATGGGCAAAAGAGGGGATCCTGACCTTCGACGATTGCATCATCGAGGTTCTGGATCAGGACCGGCTGGAGGACCTTGCCGAGGGTTGATCCGATGCCTCGGTCAGGCCGGTCAACGCGCGCGCCGCACGTTGGCTCAAAAGCTCCATCCCTTCAGCCCGGGCGATGTCCAGCCCAGTTGTCAGGTGGTCGATAGCTTCGGACGTCTGGCCGCGCGCCTTGGCGATCAGGCCCAACCCGATGCGGGCGCGGGCATAGTGGATGCCGTCCTTTGTGAGTGTCAATTCCAGGCAGCGATTAAGATCGCGCGCGGCCTGACGCTTTGCGATCAGTTTGAGTTTCAGGAAAGTGGCAATGTCCGCCAGCCCGGGCTTGCCGCGTGCAAATCTGGGGCGGTCGGGCGGCGCTTCGCTTTCTGGGTCGATCAATCCGGCGATGGTCAACAGCAACTCGCCCCGCATCATGAAACACTGGCGTGTCATGCCCGCGTGCCCCGCGACTTCGGCTTTGGGGATAAGCTGAGTCACCAGCTTCCATCCAAGGGCCAGATGCCCGGCCTTCAGTTCAAGGACCGAGCGTGTCCACTCCATCGAATGGACAAGGTTGTAGTCCCTCAGCCGCCGCGTTTCGGCGATCAGATCCAGGAGTTTCGGCCGCACTTCGTCCGGGGGCAACAAGAAGGTCTGGGCAAAAAGCTTGATCCCGCGCGACACGGTTTCATCGGCGGTATGCGGCAATGCTTCGCGCCGCGCAGGCTGCACGGTTGACAGGGAAAGCTCGGGATTGCCATCGGTCGAATGAACCAAAGCCCGCGCCCATGCCGCATAGGCCGTTGCCCGACGGTCGTCGTGGGTTTCGGCGAAGGTGACGATCTGGTCCGCCACATCCAGCGCCTTCAGGCGGTACCCGGTGGACCGATAGATCGCCGACAGAAGATAAAGCGACGCCATGGCCAGATGCCGGTCGTCGGTCGCTTCGGCCACGGGCTGGATCTCGGCGGCCAGGCGTTCGACAACCGCGCAGGGCTGCCAGCCGGTTTCCTCATAGGTGCGCATCAGGGCCACCTTGGCCCATGCCGCGCCCCAGGGATCGGATTGATCCTCGGCGTCGCGCAACGTGGCCAGGGCAAGCGCTTCGGCCCCCTCGTAGTCGCGCGTATGGGTCAGCGAGATCGCGGTCAGCGTCCGTGCGATGCTGAGCGCCGGTGAATAGCCCGCGCGCTCAAGACGCGGCAAAACCCGGTCTGAAACCGCCGTCAGACGCCCGAAATCCCCCATTTGGTCGATGGCCCTCAACCAGGTCACGGCAAGATCGCGGAATTGGTCCTGATCGACGATGTCGGGGTCGATCTCGACGTATTGCATGGCCTGTTCCAAGGTGCGGTCGACCTGGCCAAGGGCATAGACGTTCAGGTCCCCGGCGGCGGCGCGGATCATGGCGGGCACGGCTTTTTCGGGATTATCGGCCTTCATGAAATGTTCGGCCAAAAGCGCCCAGTCCCGCGATGCCGCACCGCCCTGACCTTCGATGGCGCCGGCGATACGTGCGTGGGCGGCCTTGCGGTGTGAACCCAGAAGGCTGCCATAGACCGCATCACGGATCAAAGCATGCGCGAACCGCCACTGGCCGGTGGCCGATTGTTCCACCAACCCCGGTTCGGCGGCAATGGTCGCGATTGCACTGTCGCGACCGAGGGCAGCCGAAAGAACATCCTCGGAAAAGTCCCGACCGATGGCCGAGGCGGTTTGCAGCGTCGCCCGCTGCTGATCAGAAAGGCGGTCGATACGGCTAAGAACAAGCTGCTCAAGGTTTCCGGTCAGCAAGGTGCCGTCGCCGCGATAATCCAGCCCGTCGGCGCCTTCGACCAATCGGTCGTCATATCTCAGTGCGCGCACCAGTTCTTCGGCAACCAGCGGCACACCTTCGGATTTCTCGGCGATCAGATCGGCCAACGATTGCGACAAGTCCCCGCCAAGAGCATCTTCGGCAATGCGACGGATATCACCTTCGCGCAGGGGGGTAAGGTCGATCCGAAGCGACTCATTTGGGGTCATCCAGCTGGCATCGAACTCGGGCCGACTTGTCAGGATCAACGGCGTTCCAATAGCCGGGAGGGTGGCAATAAGCCCCGCTGTGGCGCTGTCGATCCAATGGGCGTCTTCGACCACAAAGATACAGGCCTCGGCCTTGTTCAACTCTGCCAATACCTGCAACAGAAATGCGCGGTCGCGCAGGGCGCGGTCGTTCTGTGGTAACTCGCCATCGGTCGGGGCCAGGAACCGTTCCATATCGCCTGGATCGCAAAGCCCGGGATGGCGGTTGATCAATCGGGCCAGAACAGCCCGGGTATCGGCGTCGTCCGGTGATCCGCTTGCCTGTCGCAGAACGTCGAAGACCGGCCCATAGGCGCGGGAAAGCTGGTCCGGGGCGCATTGGCCGACATAGACGGGTCGCTTGCCGGGCACCTGTTGCTGAAACTCATGCACAAGTCGCGACTTGCCAATCCCCGCGACGCCCGAAATCAAGGTGACCCGGCTCGGCGCCCCCGGGGCAAAGGTGGCCAGCAACGCCGCCAACTCGGCCTCGCGGCTGACCAGCCCGACCAGGCCCCGCTGTCTTGGTTCGTCAAAGCGCGTGGCAGTTTCAACAAGCCCATCGAGGGCGTGGATATGAACCGGCTCGGCAAACCCCTTTATCTCGACCTCGCCGCGGTCGGTCGTGCGCAACAAAGCTTCGGCTTCGCGGCGGATGGTTTCGGATAGAATAATCTCGTTGGGGCCAGCCATCGCCTGCAAACGTGCCGCCTTGTTGACCGGCAGACCCACCACCTTGATGCCGCCGTTGTCCAGATGGGCGATCATCGTGTTGCCGCCGCCCAACCCGGTGCGAAAGGCGGGTCGGACGCCGAATTGCACCTGCAGATCGTCAACTTCGGACATCATGCGCTGGCGAAAGGCTTCGGCTGCGCGACAACATTGCAGACACGCGTTTTCAAGGGCCCGAGGGGCACCAAAAGCGGCCAGCAGACCGTCGCCCGCCGTGTCGATGACATGGCCACCGTGGGCCTCGACAATTTCGGTCGCGACCCCAAGCGCATAGCTCAGCAGACCATAGATCTGCTCTTGCCCAATTTCATGGGACATCTCGGTGAACCCGACCATGTCGGTCGACAGAATTGCCGTCCACCGGGTATCGCCCTCTGGCGTTGTCACCACCTACCGACCTGCATTCAAGACCCTCTGGGACACCGGATTACCGGGTCTGATCAAGGACTTTACACAGATCCTGGAAAATATCGAGATGGGCCGTCTTGCCGATAAAGCAATCCATATGGCCATAGTCCGGATAGACCTTGCGGGTATAAGGGCTCGCGCCCTTTCGGTTGTTACTGGTTTCCAGCCAGGTCAGCGTTCTCAGCGTCGCCTCGGGCAGCATCTCCTGGTTGCGGCCGCCTGCGAAAAAGTGGATCGGCATCGACAGGCGTTCGGGATGATCAAGGTAGTTGGTCTCGCCGTCCGCACTGACAGGGTGCCCGGTGCGGAAGATGCGGGCAAGGTGCAGAAACGGCGTGCTGGAAACCGGCCCGAACATATGCGCGATAGAGTTATGGGTTTCCTGGTTCAGTTGCGCATGGCGATAGCTGGGGCCGAAGATGAAATTGATCCGATGACAGGTCGGGCTGTAGCAGGGCACGGGCGCAAACGCCGGGACCTTCCACAGCATGCCATCGACCGCGTGATCGAAATCTTGCGAACAGCCGGTCTGGCTTGGTGAACGCGGATCGACATTGGGCAAACCGGTCTTTGCAACCTGGGTCAGGTCCGGTCCCAAGGGCAGCATCTCGGCCAACCCCCAAAGCTTGCGCGGCAAGCCATTGGCCAGCATTCCGGCAGTGCGGGAATCGGCCTGTGCGAACTTGAACCAGTTGGTGATCGCATGGGCGCTTAGCTGAGACGATATGATCGAACGAACCCTTTCCTCGCCCGCCAGCACGGCCATGAACAGCGTCATCGAGCCGACGCAGTGGACCAGAACCTGCACCTTTTCCTGACCCGTGATGTCGGTCACCAGGTCGATGGCGCTTGGCCAGTCCCTTTGCGCCACGTCATCCAGATCGAAGGGCTGCAGGCTGGCCTCGATGTCACCGCTGCCGCGATAATCGAATAGCCAGACGTCATAGCCGCCCCGGTAAAGCGTCTGTACGACGTTTTCCTCTACCGTTGGTGTCGCAAAGGACGACGCCTTGGTGCCAAAGCCGTTCGCCAGAATGACCGGCCCCTTGGTGCCGCCCTTGAAGCGCGTGAGTTTTAGGAACACACCCGGGTCGGGTTCGGGATAGTAGTATTCCGGCGTTCCAAGGTCCTTCGGGAACGACAGCCCCGGTCCCGCCTCAATGGCCGGGAAATTCGCCATATAGGAAAAGATACCGCCATAGGCGCGCGCCACGAGACCACCCATACGGGCAAAGACCTTGCCACGGTAAAGCCCCGCCACCTGATCGGCGGCTTTCATGTCGGGGCGCATGGTGTCGGCGGCCAGGATGGCGGTCTTGACGCAGTTGGCACGGAAGCCATGGTCGGCGAACACATCGGGCAGATCGCCCATCTTGTCGGGCACCTTGGCGCTGACTTTCAGATAGGCGGCCAGGGCAGCCCGGTACAGGTGCCTGTATTCGAACGTCAGCGCATTGGCCTGTTCGATCAGGTCCTCGAACCCGACCGTAAGCATGCCCATGGCAACCACGGGACCGGTTTCGTCACTCTCACGGATTTCCACGCGAAGTTCGGTCAGGTCGCGCCACCAATGGGATCCCTCGCGCCGTTGCAGGGATTTGAACCCACGGAAGTGATAACGCGGCTTACTCTCGCCGGTCGCGACCAACGGCCCCTCATAGGTCATTTCCCACCGTTCGATGTGATCGGGGTCGGGCATCAGGAACCGGAACTGACCGTTGAACGAGAACGTCCCGCCAAGGACGTCAGACGACACCTTGCCGTTCACGATCTTTGCCGTGCCGTCGGGGACTGCGGTGGCGCTTTTCACGGCCTTGCCCAAGACATCGGCGGTGACCACGCAGTTTTCCGCGCCTTCGCCCGCAACCGCATAGGGATCGCTTGGGGCCGGATCATCCTTCAGCGCCACGGCCGAGATATGCCCGGCCATTCGTTCAGGAAACCAGACCGTCGGAGAGAAATCGCCCATTTCGGCCTCGACGATCTGAAGCACCGTCGCATAATCCTTCTTGGCCAGTGCATCACGCACCGGGTCGATGATCTGAAGCGACTGACCCAGGATCGGCCTGATGATGTGTTGCAGCGCATTCTCGTCGCCCAGATGTTTGATGAAATCCTCGGTTGTCGGAAAGGGGATGCTCTTTTCGGGATCGGCGGCCAGGTAAAGGTCATAGATCTGCCGCCAGAGACCGCGCAGCATCATCCGGGCCAGTTCCCACATCTGGTTGTCTATCGCCTCGGTGATGCGGGTCAGGCCTTCGCTGACGCCATCCAACATCGCAAGCGGATCGGGCATGGGTTCGCCCACTTCGGACATGGGGGGGATCAACGGATCGGGGTCCGACAGATCAATCTTCCAGCCATGTTCGTCGGCCATTTCCTGCATGGCGTGCTCGGCGACGGCGGTGATTGTCAGCAACGGGTTGACGCCAAGCGCACGCGGCATCGCGGCGCCATCACAAACGTACAGGCCCTTGTGGACATCGCCCTTGGGATCGAAGACCTGGCATTTGTCGTTGATCACACCCTTGTCGATGCTGTCGGCCATGGCGCACCCGCCAAGGGGATGCACGGTTACCAACCGCCGGCCAAAGGCATCCTGCCACAAGGGGTTGGGCAGATACTCGGCCTGGATGGTGTCGCAGGCGGCGCGAAGTTTCTCTTCGTCATGGACAATCGCCGCGTCGTCGCCAGCCTTGTCCCAGTCGATGGTCACCTTGCCATATTCCGTCAAGTCCAGTCGCCCCGCCGAGGCATCGTGGCTCATGACAAGATACGGCAACGTGCGGGACACCGGCCCGGAATAGACCGTATCGGCAAGGGACAGGGGATCGGCCTGAATGGTGTCAGCCAGCGTTTTGGCGTCGGTCAGACGCTCGACCGTATCGCCATAGCGGAACACATCCCCCATCAGCGCATCCATCATCGGAAAGGCCACGGCATAGGCGGCAGCCAGGGCGCCCGGAACCACGCCTTCTTCGATGATCAGGCTGTTTTCCAGGTTGTCGGGATCGCTGAGGGTGATTACGCCGGTGATACAGGGGCCGGGCTTATGCGCCTGGTCGTCGGACTTATCCGGCCCGAAGGTGACGTCATGAACGCCCGCGCCGACGCAATAGACGGGCGGGCGCAGGTCGATGTCGATCACGCTCGGTTCGTCCTTGGCACTTTCCGCCATATTGGCGTTGTACCCAAAGGCCCAGACGTCGCCATTGCCGGAAAAATGCTGGCCCAGATGGTCGCTGAATTCCAGATCCGCGCTTCGACTGCGCAACAGGATCTCGTTCGTTCCCAAGGTGCCCGCAGCCAGGATCACGGTCTTGGCGGTCAGAACGCGCAGGCTCTCGCCCGACATGGTCCGGGTGTGAACCTGCCACAGCCCGTCCTGCTGCGTCAGCCGATAGACCTCGGCCCCGTTATAAATCATCGCGCCGAACCGTTCGGCATAAGGCAGATAGTTCATCAGAACCGTGTTCTTGGCCCCATAGTTGCAGCCCGAAACGCAATCTCCGCAATCGGTGCAGGCCTTTTGCATCACACCGGCCGCGTTGTGCCCGTCTTGAAATGAAACGTTGATATCAGGGCGCTTGAACGGCGCATCCATACCCTTGGCTATCTTTTCCAGCGCCGTCAGCTTTGCCAGAGACCGGCCCGCAGGATAGGGGCCAGAGCCAAGCATATGTCGTGCCCGGTCGAAATACTCGGCCAGCAATACGGGTTTCTTCTTTTTCTTCCGGAACCTTTTTGGCCAGTTGGCAAAGACGCGGTCATCGGGTTCGATGGCGACATTGGCGTTGATCAACGACGTCCCGCCGACGCCGCAACCGACCAGCGCGTTCATGTCGTTGTTGATCCTCAGATCGTAAAGACCGTCAGCCTTGCCCAGCTTGGTACCGGTCTGGCTGAGCGTGATCTGGAATTCGCCGATCCCGTCTTCAAGGTTGCGCGGATATTTCCCGGGCACGATCTCGCGGCCCCGCTCCAGGACCGTGACCGCCTGCCCGGCCCGTGCCAGCCGCGCCGCGGCGACACCGCCGCCATAACCGGATCCGACAACAATGATGTTGTGTGTGTCGGCAGCTTCGGAAAAAGGGTGCGATATGGGTTTCCAAGGGAAGGTCATTCTGCCGCCTCCAACCTGTCAGCCGTGTCGAATTGCCCGGCGGTGAATTGCAGCAAAAGCTGTTGGCGCTCGTCATAGGCCTTGTGGGCGGCTTCCGTAAGCGCCGCCCAGGCATCGCGCGATGCGTCCAGCCAGCCTTCCAACTCGGCGCGAAACTCGGCGGCGCCCGGCGCATCCTCGGTCAGCATTTCGATGTGAACCGGTATCATCTCGCCGTTCTCGGGCGTCGTGAACAACCTCAGCGATGCCACATTGCAAGCGTCGTCGATCATCACCATCGCCGCCCCCTCTGCAGTCCCCAGCCGAGGCCCGTTCAACGTCCAGCCGCCGGTGTTGTAGACCTTGACGGGGGTTCCGAACCCGGTTGCCGTGATCCGGTCGCTGAAGGGTTTGTGGGTATGGCCGAAGGTGAAAGTGACATCCTCGACCGGCTTTTCTTCGCCAATGATCTGCCCCCGAACCGGACCTTCCAGAAACCAGCGCAATTCGTGGAACCCTGACGAGGTGAGGGCATCGACCTCGGCATAACGTTCGGTATCGCGAAACCGCCCGATGGTCAGATCCAGACCGGTCTGTGCCAGAGTGTTCAAGGCCGCCTGCATCGAAAGGTTGCCAGCCAGCGGCAAGCGATCCGACAGGGCCTCGCCCAGCTTTTCGGCCCATTTCGCGCTTAACCGGCGATAGCCCATGCTTGTCAGAAGGTTCTGATAAAGCGCCTCGGCGTCGCGCCCCAGGGCCGCAGCATCGCCGAATGTCGACCAGGCAAAGTCGATCCACCCGGCGTTTTCTTCCGACAGTTGTTCCGCCGTCGGGGTCGGGCGCGGTTTTCTGGCCAGGGTATCCAGCACCCGGGTCATCATCCGATACTCGGGTTCAACGAAATGCCCGTGATGCAGAACCACCGACCGGTTGTCCTTTGCGAACCCGATGTTGGGATAGCGGAAATCGACGCTGTCAAACCCGGCGTCGCGAACAAGGGCGGTCAACAGTCGGCTGTCGGCCCCCGGGGTTTCCGAAAATGCCGGCGTCGATTTCAGATAGGAGATCTCGTCCTCGCCCCGCCCGATGCTCAGGGCCTCAAGGGCCAGCCGCGCGTCCGTCCAAAGCGCATGATCGTGGTTGCCCGCCGTGGCCACGACCCGGGGCGCCAGAACGCCGGTGTCGCAAAGCGCCTGAAGGAACCCGCCTGCGCTGGCCGTTGCGTCCGAACGTTTGGAAAACTGCAGGTCGACCACATCGCCCAAAAGGATCAATTCGGGGTGCTCGCCCTTCTTGGCGGGCACCTGCAGGAAATCCTTCAACGCCTCGGCAAACGTCAGGGTGACGTCGCTTTTCCGGGTGAAAACCGGCACTCTCTTGGCCAGATAGGTGGTCAGAAGACTGGTCACCGCCCCCGCGTGAAGATCCGAAATACAAACGTATTTTAGCATGCTCGATCCAATTCCTGCGCCCCAATACCTACAGTGGCAGCGTCGCCGCGCCTGTCAATGTGCATGGTGAGAGCCGCGTCGGCAGCACTGTCGCATGAAATACGAAGGCCGCCCCGGGTAAGGGACGGCCGGTTCAGGTTCTTGCATCAGCGTTGAAGGTCTTAAGCAGCCCCTTCGAATTCGTCCCCGGTCTTGGCGCCGGTGATATAGGCCACCACGTCCTGACCGTCGGTCTCGTCCCGATTGAGGTTCGCAACGATGCGACCCCGCCGGAAAACGATGATCCGATCGACCAAATCCATCACCTGCCGCATGTTGTGGCTGATCAGGATCAGAGGTTCGCCCTCGTCCTTCAAAGTGCGGACGATGTTCTCTACCTGCGCCGTTTCCTGCACACCCAGGGCCGCCGTCGGTTCGTCCATGATGGTCAACCGCGAATGGAAAGTCGCGGTACGCGCGATGGCGACACACTGGCGCTGTCCGCCCGACATGTTGCGGATCGAGTTCCTGATGTTGGGGATTTTCACTGCCGTCTTTTCCAGCCCGGCAATGGTCGCCTCGCGCATGGCCTTGTAGTCAAGGAACCGGAACGGTCCCAGCCAATCCCACTTGGTGATCTCGCGCCCCAGGAACAAGTTGTCGGGCACGTTCAACTCGTCAGCCAGGGCCAGCGTCTGGAACACGGTTTCGATCCCGGCCTCGCGGGCATCCAAAGGTCCGGAAAAGTGGACCTCTTCGCCATAAAGCCAGACCTTGCCACGGCTACGCTGTTCAACGCCGGTGATCTGGCGCACGAAGGTGGATTTCCCCGCGCCGTTGTCCCCCATGATGGCGATATGCTCGCCCTTCTTCATTTCGAAGTTGGCACCTTCCAGTGCGTGAACCCCGCCATAGTGCTTGGTCAGGTCCTCGGTTTTCAGAACGATGTCGTCGCTCATCTCGGTTCCTCCCTAAGCCTGGTTTCTCTGGCGATACTGGTCAAGGATGACCGCCGCGATGATGATCCCGCCCATGGCCATCAACTGATAGGACCCGTCGAGTTTGACGAAGGTAAAGCCCGAGCGGATGACACCCAGAACCATCGCCCCCAATACAGTACCGATGATCGAGCCGCGCCCACCTTGCAGGCTGATGCCGCCGATCACGGCCATGGCGATGGCGAAAAGTTCATAAAACTCGCCCATGCCTGCCTGCGCGGTCGAGGCCTTGGCGCTAAGGACGATGCCCGCGAACGCCGCCAGCATCGAGGCGATCATATAGACCAGAACTTTGTGCCGCTTGACGTTGATCCCCGACATCCGGGCGGCTTCCTCGTTCGACCCGATGGCATAGGTGTGTTTGCCATAAACCGTATAGCGCAGAATGATGTGGAAGATTACCGCCAGCGACAGGAACCACACGACCGGCATCATGCCCGATCCGATGAACTTGTAACCCTCGGTCGGGAAAGACACCGGGCGGCCTTCCGACCACCACAGCGCGATGCCGCGGCAGATCAGGAACATGCCAAGCGTGGCGATGAAGGGCGGAATGCGGAAGTAGGCGACGAAGGTGCCGTTGATGGCCCCAATCATCGCCCCGAATAACAATCCAATGACGACCGGCACGATCACCGGCAGGTCCATGGCCCAAAGCCCGAAGATCGCCTTGGGGTTCGGGTTGCCGTTGACCAGTTCGGTCTGTGCGAAACTCATCGCGATCATCGCCGTCGCCGCGACCAGAGGGCCAGACGACAGGTCGATACCAGCCGTGATGATAACTTGTGTCACCCCAAGCGCGATAATGCCGATGATGGCGACTTGCAGGATGATAATCTGCAGTCGCGCCTCGTTGAAGATGGTGCCGAACCGGTCATTCGTATCGAACAAAAAGCTCTGACCCCTCATATAGGGCAGGACCTGTCCGGCAATTTCGAAAAGCACGACGATAATGACAAGTGCCAGAAGGATGTTCATTTCGTTCGGCCAGGACCTTTTGGTCTTGTCGAAGGTCAACCCGCCGGTGCCATGACTGGTGTCTGCCATTGATGACGCCCCCTGTTTTGCGCTTGATGCTGTGCGGGACGGCGCCAGTGGCGCCGCCCTGCGGATTTGATGTGAACTGACTTAGTTCTTGTCCAGGAAGTCGCCCATGTTGTCCGGGGTCACCAGAACGAAGGGAATATAGACCTTCTGGTCCACCGACTCGCCATTTGCCAAAGCGATGGCTGTATCGACAGACCCGGCACCCTGACCAAACGCATCCTGGAAAACGGTGACGTCATAGT
>JABDJO010000124.1 GCA_013002465.1 Silicimonas sp.
GCCCAGGCGATGGCGGTGTTGAGAGTCTTGCGCTGTGTGGTGACTGCACGTGCCATGTTCGTCTCCTCCTCAGGCGTCCAGGTTCTTGCCGACGATGCGCATCAGGAAGATAGCGACAATGTTGGCAAGGATGATTGCGTAAACACCTCCGGCGGACCCCAGCCCGACGTTCTGGCTTTCCAGCACGCGCTGGAAGATCAGGTAGGTCAGTGTCTTGGTTCCGAAGGCGCCGCCGGTTGTCACGAAGATCTCGGCGAAGATCGACAACAAGAAGATCGTCTGGATCAGGATCACGATGGTGATCGCCCGCGCCAGGTGCGGCAGAATGATATAGATGAAGCGCTTCCGGTAAGGTGCGCCGTCCATTTCAGCGGCTTCCAGCTGTTCCGAGTCCAGCGATTGGACAGCGGTCAAAAGGATCAGCGTCGCGAACGGAAGCCACTGCCAGCTGACGATCATGACGATCGATTCAAGCGAGTTCTGGCTGAGCCATTGAACGGGTTCCGCCCCGAAGAATTTCCATAAGTGTGCCAGCAGCCCGTTCACCGGGTCCATGAACATGTTTTTCCAGACCAGCGCCGAAACCGTCGGCATCACGAAGAAGGGTGCGATAACGAGGATGCGAACGACCCCCTGACCCCACATCGGCTGATCCAGCAACAACGCCAGGACAATTCCCAGAACTACCGTGATAACAAGGACACCGCCGACGATGATGAGCGTTGTGTAGACGCTCGGCCAGAACGAACTTGAGTTGATGAAGCGTGCGTAGTTTTCAAAGCCGACCCAATCCAGGCCGTTACTAAGTGAGTCACCGCGCAGCGGCAGGTACTTCTTGAATGAAAAGAAGAGCGTCATGATCAGGGGCACAAGCATCCAGCCCAAAAGCAGGACTACTGCGGGGGCCATCATGAGGCGGGCTGCGGATCGTGAATGTTGGGTCGCCATGGCACATCTCCTCTGTCGACAGCTTCGAGTAGAGCCGTCCAGAAACGAGTCGTCTAGTGGTCGAAGGGTAGGTTTGGTCCAGAGGGCGGGCGCACCGCCCTCTGGTTCAGAGCGCTCGGCTTACTTGTAGCCGGCGGCTTCCATTGCGTCGTTGGTCAGAGCCTGAGCTTTCGCCAGGGCGTCTTCGACCGACTGCTGTCCAGCATAGGCGGCCGAGAATTCCTGACTGACTTCAGTCGCGATTCCAGCAAACTCTGGGATAGCTGCGAACTGGATGCCAACGTAAGGAGAAGGCTGGACGGTCGAGTCGGTTGGATCAGCCGACAGGATCGAGTCCAGCGTCATCTTTGCGAAAGGCACGCTCTTGTAGTTGTCGTTCTCGTAAAGCGACGTACGGGCGCCCGGAGGAACGTTGGCCCAACCTTCGTTGGCTGCAACCAGCTCGATATAGTCTTTTGACGTTGCCCACTCGATGAACTCTTTGGCGGCGTCGACTTTCTGCGAACCAGCAGGAACGGCCAATGCCCATGCCCAGAGCCAGTTCGAACGCTTGCCCAAACCGTTGTCGGGAGCCAGCGCAAAGCCAACACTGTCAGCGACAGTGGAGTCATCGCCTGTCACGAACGACGCAGCCACAGTGGCGTCAATCCACATGCCGCACTTGCCCTGGTTGAACAGCGAAAGGTTTTCGTTGAAACCGTTGGTCGCGTATCCCGGAGGGCCCGAGGCGTCCATCATGCCTTTGTAGAAGTTCAGGGTGTTGGCCCACTCTTCGGTGTCGAACTGAGCGTTCCAGCCCTCGTCGAACCAGCGCGCGCCAAACGAGTTGGACATGGCGGTGATGAACGCGCCACCCTCACCCCAACCGGCCTTGCCGCGCAGGCAGATGCCATTGATCTCGTTGTCGCGATCGGTCATCGCGGCAGCTGCGTCGCGGATAAACTCCCAAGTGGGCGCATCGGGCATTTGCATGCCAGCTTTTTCCATAAGGTCGGTGCGATACATGACCATCGAGCTTTCGCCATAGAAAGGCGCCGCATAAAGCGTGCCGTCATGGCTCAGACCACCGGCCATCGCAGGCAGGATGTCGCCAACGTCATACTCGGCGGACAGGTCGTCCAAAGCGACAAGCCAACCGTTCGAACCCCAGATCGGCGTTTCGTACATGCCGATGGTCATGATGTCGAAAGCACCGCCCTTGGTCGAGATGTCGGTTGTGACGCGCTGACGCAGAACGTTTTCTTCCAGCGTAACCCACTCGACCGTGTGACCGGTCTTTGAGGTGAAGTCGTCTGTGTAACCCTGCATACGGATCATGTCGCCGTTGTTCACGGTGGCGATGACCAGGTTTTCTGCAAAAGCAGCGGTCGATGCGACCGATACCAGTGCAGTAGCTGCAACAAGTGCATTCCTAAGTTTCATCCAATTTCCTCCCTAAGTGTTCTGGATGTGCATTGAATTGAAGTTAATCCGTGCGGCATCGCTGCGTCAACAAAATTTTTACGCGTGTAAATTTTGCGCCTAAGCCGATGATCTCAAAATGAGTTTTGCTGGGAAAAGCTGCTCATTTCGCGTACTGGGCCGCCCTCCAGACTCAATAATGGACATCAAAGTGTCCACGGATTGCGACGAAACCGAATCGTAATCATGGGCCGCGGTCGTCAGTGACGGGCAGGTAAAGCGCGCATAGGGATGATCGTCGTGAGACGCGACACGAAGCGCACAGCCATCGCCAGAACCAACGCGCAACCCCATTTCATAGCAAGCCGAAAGAAAGCCAATCGCCAGGCGGTCATTGCTGCACAGCACCGTGCTGGTGGGAAGACTCTTGTCCTGGATGGCCTTCAAGGCTCCGGCGCGACCAATCTCTTCAAAACTCCAACCTTCGCCGTCAATTTGAACGATTTTCGGCGCGTGTCCCAGCTCGTGCATCTTGTCGATATAGGCCTGCCGACGCTTGTTTGCGTTCGGGTTTGCCGGGTTCTTCATCTCGAAAAAACACGGCGCCTCTCCAGTTCTACTAAGATAATCAACAGTTTGAGATACAAAACTGTAATTATCCGATCCAACAAAGGCTTCTCCCAACCCCTCAAGATTACTGTCGAAAAGCACAGTCGGAACGTCGCGGCAAAAGGCTTCTATGAAACCCTTGTCCGACAATCGGCCAAGTGGTGCGATCAACGTACCCGCCGGTTTCAGCAGCCGCAAATTGTCCAGAATTTCCGTTTCCAGCTGTGGGTCACCATGAGAGCCATAGAGTGTCGGCTTGAAGCCCGCGTCCAGGCAGCGCCGCTCGATCGTGCGCGAGATTTCCGCAAAGAAAGGGTCGGCCAGGTTGGGAACGACGATGCCGATATTCTTGGTGAGTTTTCTGTTCTGGTTGATGGCAAAGATGTTTGGTCGATAGTCGTACTCCTCAAGCGCCGCCTCAATCTTGCCACGCGTTGATTTTCTTACACTATCGGGATCATTGAAGTATTTCGACACAGTTGGCCGCGAGATGCCGCTCACTTCGGCAAACTCTTCCATATTTCTGATTTTCTGCCCTTCCATCCGGTCAACCTTCTGTCTTGCGCAGCTTAGAATTCAAACATCACACGAAATCGTGCCGAAAACTTTACGCGAGTAGTGATTTATCTTGACACTAGTCGTCCTCGAACTGCCCGGTCAAGGGTTTCCCCGACCGAACCGTCATGTTCGGCGGCGTCCGCCACTTTCAACCTTGCAAACCTGGCAAGACTGACCGTCGGCGATTTCTAATGACCGGACTGGTATCGCGGCATGTGATCCCGCGCACCTTCGCGCAGGCAGAATACAACGTACTCGGTTGCAAAACTCATTGGGCATTCAATTGCCCCTTGGACAAACCGTCTGCGGCCCAATGTCTCGATCTGCTGGCGGTTTCGAAGGCTATGGGCCCGAACAATGACTTGCTGATCCGTAAACCTCCCCAGAAATAGTGAGGCCATGAAAATTTTATGTTAATTTGCCATTAACTGTTCCCCTCCATAACCAAATTCAGCAAGACGGCGGAGACAGGATGGCCAAGGATTTTTCCCCTTCCACCCACCCTCTCACCCCACCCCTCACAGAGGAAGAGTGGCTATCATGGCTCCGCCTCTTGCGCTCTCGCCGGGTCGGCGTTGCAACCTTTTTCAGACTGATGAACGAAAACGGTTCCGCAAAGACCGCACTTGAGGTCCTGCCTCAGGTGGCTGCCGACGCAGGCGTACGAAATTACGAAGTCTTCAGTGAAAAGGCTGCAGTCGACGAATGGTCCTCGGCCAAGCGCGCCGGTGCTCAGCCTTTGGCCTTCGGAGCCCCCGGCTACCCCGACCTGCTGGCTGAAATCCCGGACCCACCGCCATTTCTTTGGTGCATCGGCAACCCCGATTTGTTGAAAAAACCGATGATCGCCTTGGTCGGCGCGCGAAACGCCTCGTCACTAGGCACGCGCATGTCGCGCAAGCTGGCGGCCGATTTGGGCGAAGCCGGGCATATCATCGTCTCGGGATTGGCACGGGGGGTCGATGCCGCCGCCCACCTTGCGTCCCTCAAGACCGGCACCATCGCGGTCATGGCGGGCGGGGTCGATGTAATCTATCCCGCCGAAAACGCCGTTCTTGGCCAGGAGATCGAGGAAAATGGCCTGCGTCTCAGCGAATGTCCGATGTCCTTGGCACCCCAAGCCCGTCATTTCCCGCGCCGTAACCGGATTATCTCGGGCCTTGCCCGTGCCGTCGTCGTCATCGAAGCCGCTGCCAAAAGCGGCAGCCTGATCACCGCCCGCACCGCCCTTGATCAGGGGCGCGAGGTGTTCAGCGTGCCAGGCCATCCCTTCGACGCCCGCGCATCAGGCTGCAACATGCTGATCCGTGATGGATCAACTTTGGTGCGCTCATCTCGCGATGTGATCGAAGCCCTGGATTCCGCCGGGCAACCGGAGCAACGGCGCCCTGACGCCAAGCCGACACGTGCGCTGCGCCCGGAAACCGCCACGCTCCACGCCCAGATTCTTGATCGACTTGGCCCCAGCCCTGTTCCCGAAGACCAACTCATTCGCGACCTCAAGCTTCCCGCCGGAACCGCGTCTCCCGAGATTGCCACGCTGGAACTTGAAGGCAAGTTGCGCCGTGAACCGGGCGGTCTTCTGACCCGCGTTGACTAGGCGAAACTGCGCGACTTTCGCCACGCCCCATGGGCCCGCGACACCAATGTTATTGACAATTCAATCCCACGCCCCACATCTTCCGCCGCCAAAGCCCCCGCTGTCCTGAAAGGATTTCCATGCCCGTTGTCGTTGTCGAGTCTCCCGCTAAGGCCAAGACAATAAACAAATATCTCGGGAACGACTATACGGTTCTGGCCAGCTATGGGCACGTGCGAGACCTGCCTCCCAAAGACGGTTCCGTCGATCCCGACGACGGATTCTCGATGAAATGGGAGGTCGCCTCCGATTCGAAAAAGCACGTCAAAGCCATCGCAGACGCTCTGAAAGACGACCCCGCGCTGATCCTCGCAACTGACCCCGACCGCGAAGGCGAAGCCATTTCCTGGCACCTGGAAGAGGCCCTGCGAAAGCGCAAGGCGATCAAAGCCGACACCCCGGTCAGCCGCGTGGTCTTCAACGCAATCACCAAGTCCGCCGTGACCGAGGCCATGCAAAATCCGCGTGAGGTCGATCAGGACCTGGTCGACGCCTATCTTGCGCGCCGCGCATTGGACTATCTTGTCGGTTTCAACCTGTCGCCCGTCCTTTGGCGCAAGTTGCCCGGTGCGCGCTCGGCCGGTCGGGTACAATCAGTGTGCCTGCGTCTGATCGTCGAACGCGAGATGGAAATCGAAGTTTTCCGCGCTCAGGAATACTGGACTGTAAAAGCGTTGCTGGCGACGCCCCGCGGTCAGGAGTTCGAGGCCCGACTGACCGTCCTTGGCGGCGACAAACTGGAAAAGTTCAGCATCGGCACGGAAACCGCCGCCGATCTTGCCGTCCAGGCGATCAACTCGCGCGATCTTTCAGTGAAATCCGTCGAGGCAAAGCCGGCCAACCGAAATCCATCTGCGCCCTTCATGACCTCGACCCTTCAGCAAGAGGCCAGCCGCAAGTTCGGCTTCGGCGCCCGCCAGACCATGCAATGCGCGCAACGGCTCTATGAGGCCGGGCATATCACTTACATGCGAACAGACGGCATCGACATGGCGCCCGAGGCCGTCACTGCCGCGCGCGACACCATCAAGGACCGCTATGGCGCCGACTACGTGCCCAACAGCCCACGCATCTATAAAAACAAGGCGAAAAACGCCCAGGAGGCGCACGAATGTATCCGCCCTTCGCGGATGAACGCAAACCCGTCCAGCCTGTCACTGACCGACCCCGACCAGCGCAAGCTTTATGACCTGATCTGGAAACGCACCATCGCAAGCCAGATGGAAGCCGCGCGGCTTGAGCGCACCACGGTCGACATTGCCAGCGCCGATGGTCAGGTGGAACTCAGGGCCACCGGCCAGGTCGTGCTTTTCGACGGATTCATGAAGGTCTATGAGGAAGGTCGCGACGATGTCGTGGTCGACGATGACGACAAGATGCTGCCCCAGATCATGCAGGGCGAGAAGACCGACAAAAAAGGCGTGACCCCCGAACAGCATTTCACCCAGCCGCCGCCGCGCTATACCGAGGCGACGCTGGTCAAGAAGATGGAAGAGATCGGCATCGGGCGGCCCTCGACCTATGCCTCGGTCGTGACCACCATCCAGGACAGGGGCTATGTGCGCAAAGAGAAGAACCGCCTGTTCCCCGAGGACAAGGGTCGGTTGGTAACAGTTTTTCTGACCAACTATTTCCGGCGCTATGTGGGCTATGATTTCACCGCCAAACTGGAAAGCGAGCTGGACGATATCACCAGCGGCGAGCTTGAATGGCAGGACGTACTGACCCGGTTCTGGCGCGATTTCAAAGCCGCGATCGAGGAAACCAGCGATCTTCGGATCACCGAGGTTCTGGAAAAGATCAACGAGGTTCTTGAACCTCACCTGTTCCCGCCAAACGAAGATGGCGGCGACCCGCGACTGTGCCCGAATTGCGGAAAGGGCCGCCTGTCCATGCGTACGGCGCGCTCGGGTGGCGCCTTCATCGGATGTTCGAACTACCCCGAGTGCCGCTACACCCGCGCTTTTGGTCCGCCGGGTACCGAACCCGAAAGTGGCATTCCGCCCGAAGGCAAGCTTCTTGGGCAGGACGATGGGGACAACATCTGGGTCCACAAAGGGCGTTTTGGCCCTTACGCACAGCGTGGCGAAGTTAGCGAGGATAACAAGAAACCCCCGCGTCAGGGCGTACCCGAAGCTTGGGATCCAGCCGAATTGACACTTGAACAGGCCGTGAAGCTTCTCGCGCTCCCGCGTCTTGTCGGCGAACACCCTGAAGATGGCGTGGCTATCTGGGCCAACGTCGGGCGCTATGGCCCGTATCTGAAGCACGCGGAATCGACGTCCTTCAAGGGTGGCACCAATGCCAACTTGGAAACGGTCGAGGATGTCTGGGAAGTCGGCATGAACCGCGCCGTCCAGTTGATCGACGAGAAAAAGGCCTCACGCGGGCGCGGACGACAGGCCAAAACCCTGCGCGATCTGGGCGAACACCCCGACCGTGGCGGCGCCGTGGCCATCATGGACGGAAAATACGGGCCGTATGTGAAGTGGGAAAAGGTGAATGCCACCATCCCCGACACCACCAAACCCGACGACGTTTCAATAGAGATGGCCGTGCAGTTGATCGACGAACGTGAGGCCAAGGGCGGCAAGAAAAAAACTCGAAGGAAAAAGGCGAGCTAATTCAGTGTGGTTGCGAACGTGGCGGCAAAAATCACAAAATTGCCTTTTGATTGTTCATAAATTAGAAACAACACCATATTATTGCCCCATTCTGTCAATAAATGATGGTCAATGGCTATGAGTACGACGCCACAACCATCCCCTCGTGTACCCAACGCCGCGGCTTCATCTCCGCGGCGTTGGCGCGACTTGGTGCTTTTGATTGGCCTTATCGCGCTTGTCATCCTCGGCCTTGCCGGGCTTGCTGCGGCAACGGGCTGGGCTGAAACCAAGTCCGCGCTGATGTCTCTGTCGGCGATGAATCTGGGCGTCCTGCTTGCGCTCAGCCTCGTCAACTACATGTGTCGTGGCCTCAGATGGCACCTTTTTGCGAACCGTCTGGGATTGGACACCGGGTTTTTGCAGGATCTTCGCCATTTCCTGGGCGGGTTTGCCATGTCGGTCACGCCGGGCCGGGTGGGCGAATTGATACGCATGCGATGGCTCCGCCGCGAAACCGGCTGGTCGTTTGAACGCACGGCACCCTTGGTCCTTGTCGACCGGGCCGCCGATCTTGCCGCCATGGCCATTCTTTTGGCCCTGGCGCTGGCGCTTTCGACGACCGGTATGAAAGGGGGCGCGCCGGTCGCGGTGCTTGCCCTCGGGGCCGCTGTGATCGCAACCCGAGCGAACCTATTATATAGTGTCGCGGGTCTGGCCCATCGGCTGTCGGGGCGCAGGTTTCCCCGCCTGTTCGCCCGCGTGCGCCGCGCATCGCAGTCGCTGCGTGCCTTTTCCGGCCCCTCGATCCTTTTGGCTGCAGGTGGCCTTGGGCTGATCGGATGGCTTGCCGAAGGCTATGCCTTTCACATGCTATTGACCTGGCTCGGCGCCGATATCGGGCTTTGGATGGCCGTCGGAGTGTTCATTTTTGCCACCCTGGCCGGCGGTTTGACCGGGGCACCCGGTGGTTTGGGCGGGGCCGAGGCGGCGATGGTCGCCCTTCTCGCCCTGGACGGCGTTCCCTTGGAAATCGCTGTTCCTGCAACTCTGGTAATCCGCGTGACAACCTTGTGGTTTGCCATTCTCATCGGCCTTGCCGTATTCCCATTTGCCGAGCAATGCTCAAAGAGGGCTCAGGATGCGCTGGAAACATAGTGATTATACCGGCTGGGGCCGGGTCCACCGGGCCTCGGGCGAACTTGCGCGCCCAGAGCGCGCCGCAGCCCTTTCCGAATTGACCAAAGACGAAACCGCGCCCGCCATCGGCATGCGCCGCAGTTACGGCGACGCCTGTCTGAACGACAATGGTCGCGCGATTGACATGTCGCGCCTGGACCGTGTGCTAGAGTTTGATCCCGATTCCGGCGTGATCCATGTCGAAGCCGGTGCTCAGATCGGCCATCTACTGAAAACCTTCGCCCCCAAGAGCTGGCTGCCCCCTGTGTTGCCCGGCACCGGGTTTGCCACAGTCGGCGGCTGCATTGCCATGGATGTACATGGCAAAAACCACCACGGCGCAGGCTCGTTCGGTCAGCATGTAACCGAAATCACCCTTGTGACGCCGAAAGGCGAACAGATCGTCACGCCAAAGAAACACCCCGAGCTTTTCAAGGCAACGATTGGTGGCCTCGGTCAGACCGGACCAATACTTTCCGCGCGCTTTCCACTTCTGAAGGCAAAAGGCGACGTCATGGTCGTGACCGAGCGTCGGGTGGCCGATTGGGAAAGCTTCATTGGCCTTCTGGATACCTCGGAAGCGACCTATTCTGTCGGCTGGATCGACGCCACAGCGCGGGGCGCAGCCCTCGGCCGTGGCATTCTGGAAGAGGCCGAAACAGGCGGTGGGCTGGTCAAACCGGCAAAACGCGGCAAGAAAATCCCCTTGAACGCCCCGGGCTTCGCCCTGGCACCGCCCGTTGTGCGGGCTTTCAACGCGACCTATTGGCGCCGTGTTCCAGATCGCGGTCGAACCTCGGTCAAACCGATTGACGACTTCTTCTTCCCGCTCGACAAGATCCACGACTGGAACAAGCTTTACGGGAAAAACGGATTCCACCAATTCCAGTGCGTTGTTCCGCTTTCCAGTGTCGACGCATTGCGTGCGATCCTCGAAAAGATCGCCAACTCGGGCCTGGCATCCCCGCTTGCCGTGCTGAAACGCATGGGACCGGGTCGCGGCGGTTATATGTCGTTCCCAATGGAGGGCTATACCCTGGCCGTCGACTTTCCGAACAAGGCCCGCGCCGAACAGGTGATCCGCGAGTTGGAAAACATGACTGTGGCAGCAGACGGGCGAGTTTATTTGGCAAAGGATGCGCTCGCCAGTGCCGCCAATATCCGCGCGATGTATCCCGAACACGACAAATGGCTAAGCGCCGTTACCAAAGCTGATCCTGACAGGGCCTATGAAACCGACCTGACCCGACGGCTGAAACTGAGGGACCCGGCATGACCCCGACCTGGATCATTCTTGGCGCGACATCGACCATCGCGCGTGCCTTCGCCCGCTTGGTGGCCGAACGCGGCGAAAACCTGTTGCTGGCCGGTCGCGATATGGCCGAACTGAACCGCACAGCGGCAGATTGCATCAATCATGGCGCACCAAGCGCCGAGGCCATCGCCTTTGATGCCCGCGACATGGCCAGCTTTGCACCAATCTTAGACAAGGCAACAGCAACCGAAGGCGCGATCAACGTGGCTGTCTTTGTGGGCTCCATGCCGACCCAGGACGAGATAGATGGCGATCCCGCCCTGATCGCGGGCACGATCACCGACAGTTTCACAGGTCCCGCTCAGTTTCTCACCTTGTTGGCCCCATTGATGGAAGACCGGGGCAAAGGCGCTGTTGTCGGGGTCGGCTCGGTCGCCGGCGATCGCGGGCGTCTGGGGAATTATGTATACGGTGCGTCGAAAGCGGGGTTTCACACCTATCTGTCTGGTTTGCGCAACCGCCTTGGGCGCTCGGGCGTACATGTCGTGACTGTAAAGCCTGGAACGGTTGATACCGCCATGACCTGGGGCATGGATGGCCTGCCCTTCCTTGCACAACCAGACAAGATCGCCTCGGACATCATGCGGGCGGTCGATAAGAAGAAGAATGTGATTTACACGCCATTTATTTGGTGGCCGGTCATGACCGTGATCAAGTCGATCCCCGAAGCGATCTTCAAAAAGCTCAAAATCTGAGCCTAGCCGCCGCTGGCAATACTCTGGCTGACGAAGACGCATCCGTCGCTGATCAGTTGCGGCGGCGTGAGGCACATACCACGCGCGACATTCCAGGCCGCCAAGACCTTCGGCACATAGGCCCGGGTTTCGGCAAACGGCGGAACGCCGTTATGTTTGCCCACAGCCCCCTCGCCCGCGTTGTATCCCGCCAGCGCCAGAACAGGGTCGCGCTTGAATTCCTTCAAGAGCCAATCCAGATACGCAACCCCGCCCTGAATGTTCTGTTTGGTGTCCAGACTGTCGGTCACGCCAAATCGCGCGGCCGTCCCCGGCATCAACTGCATCAGCCCCTCTGCTCCGGCGTGGCTGACCGCATCAGTCCGCCCGGCACTTTCAACCGAAATCACAGCCAGCACCAGGGCCGGCGACACTTCTGTCCCTATGGTCGACTTCAGGATATCGACTCCGTGGGAGTGCACGATGCCCTGAAGAGTCTTTAGCCGGGGCGTGCCGATCTTCAGCGCATTCTTTTGCAATGTATCCATGGCCATGGTGAAGCGGACCGCGGGATCGACGTTTATTGCAGGCGAAACAGCTTCCCAATACCAGTCAAACGCCGAAGGTCCCTCGGGCATAAGGCCGGGGGGCAGCTGCATCGCGCTTTCAGGACGTGGATCACCGGGGCGACGTGGCTCGGCTCCTGGCGTGATCCGATAAATATCGGCATCGGGGTCGATCTGTACATTGATCCGCTTGGATACGCCCCCTTTGGGGACAGCCACGCGTTTGAATGTGAAGTCGCCCCCTTCCTGCTGCGTACCAGGTGATTCAGCGGCCAAAGGAGCAGCCAACATGGCCACAGCCATGCAAAGACCCGCGAATCCCAGTTTGACTGCCATTAAAATTCACTTTGCATAAACGTTTGTGTCGGAAATCTCGCAGAATCTGACCTTGGCGACCAGCCCGATTGCGGCACATTGTTCACAGACCGGGTAAAGTGATGCGATTTCTCGCCTATTGGTGGCGTACTTAGCACCATTCCAGACTACTTTATCGTTTGATATCAACAGAGTAACACTAAATTCCGGAATTTGGTGCTTGGCTCAAAAATTGTACGACCGCCGCCCAACTCTCGCCCAGATTAGAAGGCCTTATGACGTCATCCCAAGACGGGGACAGATCGTTTGTGAGAGGGCGGTCGCTTCGTCGGGGACGATAAACTTGAGCGTGCTTAATGGAGGGACACATGAAACTGTTCAACGCTTTTCTTAAAGACGAATCTGGTGCCGTTACGGTTGACTGGGTTGTGCTGACTGCAGCTATCGTTGGCCTCGGCATCGCCGTTCTGACTTCGGTCGGTGGTGGTACCACTTCGCTGGCTAACAAAGTTTCGTCGCACATGGCTAACCAGAGCGTGACGACCGCTTACGGCGGCTAAGCCAAACCGGCTCGGTCACCTCGACCGACCCTGGAATGCGAAAAGGGCTGTGCGCTGCACGGCCCTTTTCCCGTTCTCAAGAACGTCCTGTATCACCTTGAAAAATCAGTGTTTCGAACCGCTAACGCCGCAGTTCCGCCATATTTTTCTGGCACTGTTAATCCGGGACACGATCGCTCCGAGTATTCGGGCGGATGAAAATTAAGTGGAGTAGAAAATGCGTGCGTATATCTACAGCTTTCTAAATTCTGAAAGCGGTGCCGTTACTGTCGACTGGGTCGTTCTGACTGCTGCAATTGTGGGACTGGGCGTTCTCGTCATCACCACAGTCGCCGGCGGTGCACTGGATCACACGTCCGGACTGAACAACCACCTGGCAAATGCAGATGTCACGACGGCCTATGGCGGCTAAGCGTCACCAACACCATCGCGTCAACATTGCACGACTATTCCGCGTTCCATTCACGGTTTCGCCACAATCATTGGCCATAGCGAACAGGAATAACACGGGTGATGGGGCCTACCGTCACCAAAACCCGTAACCAGAAAGGGAACGTTATGCGTTTGGTGTTTGGATTGGTCTTACTCGTCGGCATCGGTCTTGCCGGTGTGGCGGTCTATATGGCAAAGGGCTTCATCGGACAGCAGCAGGCTCAACTTGCTGAGGCTGAAGCGGCCAAAAAGGCGATTGTTCCGACGAAGGACGTCTTTATCGTGAACAAACGAATGCGCTATGGGCAACGTCTTACAGTTGAAGACGTGACTTTGGTGCGCTGGCCGGAAGCGGCTATTCCAAAAGGATCGTTCACAAGCGAAGAGGAACTGTTCCCGAAAGGCACAGACGTGCCGCGGTCGGTTCTGCGCACGCTTGAACCGAACGAGGCTGTGATGGCGGTAAAGGTCACGAAGCCCGGCGAAGACGCCGGGGTTTCCTCGCGTCTTTCCCCCGGCATGCGTGCCTTTGCTATTAGGACCGATGTGACATCCGGCGTTTCAGGGTTTCTGCGGCCAGGCGACCGGGTTGATGTATATTGGACCGGTTCGGTCCAGGCCGGCCAGAACGTCACAAAGCTGATCGAAGCAAACGTAAAGCTGGTGGCAATCAACCAGTCAGCCGATGAAGATCGCAACAGCCCGATTGTCGCAAAAACCGTGACTGTCGAAGTCAGCCCGCAGCAGGTTGCCGCCCTGGCACAGGCGCAGGCGACAGGGCGTCTATCCTTGTCGCTCGTCGGCGCCGATGACGAGATCGTTTCAAGCGGGGTCGAAATTGACCAACGGCAGCTCCTTGGCATTGAAGAACGCCAGGTTGTGAAAAAAGAAAAGAAAAAGAAATGCTTCGTTCGCCGTCGCAACGGCGAGGAAACGATCTCGGTCGAAATCCCCTGTCGGGACTAATCCGGGAATCAGCATCGCGACACACGCCACCATATTCGGTGGCGTGTTGTCGTTTTAACGCAAGTCTTGGCCTTGTGTTGCCTTCGACCCACATTACCCTCGTGATTTAACGCTTTGATTGTTGAAAAAACATCAACATTAGCGCATCGTCCGCGCTATAAGGGCGTAGACCCGGAAACTGAGGCGTGATCGGAAAGGCAGGTCACATGACTTTTGATAAACTTTTAAAGGCGGCGCTTTTGGGCCTCGCCATGACAGCGAGCGCTGTTTCCCAAAGCGGGGCACAATCGCTGACAATCATGCAGGGGGAAGTTTCGGCTGCGTTGCAGGTTCCTATGAACCGCGCTGTTGTCGTCGAGGCGGAAAATCCTTTTGCGGAACTTAGCATCGCGAACCCGGGCATTGCGGATATTTCCACATTGTCGGATCGCACGATTTATGTGTTGGGCAAGGCTCCGGGCCGGACAACGCTGACACTTCTCGGCCCAGACGGGCGCCTGATCACCAACGTCGAGGTGCAGGTGACTCCGGACATCGCCGAATTCAAAGAGCGACTAAGGCAGATTTTGCCGGGTGAACCCATTGAAGTGCGCACCGCCAATGACGGTATCGTACTTTCGGGTGTCATTTCCTCGATCGAGAAACTTGATCGGGCCCTTGATCTGGCGCGCCGTTATGCCCCCGACCGGGTCTCGAACCTGATGATGGTCGGTGGAACGCAGCAGGTCATGTTGAAAGTCCGCTTTGCGGAAGTTCAGCGTACCGTGCTGAAAAGCCTGTCTTCGGGTCTGACAATCGTCGAGCCTGGCTCGTTCGAAGTCACCGCCGGACGGGGTAACCTGGTCAGCGGTACAACGATCGGCGGACCTGGCGGTACGATCCTGAACTTCACCAACGGCTTTGGTGGCGGTCAGGCAATCGGCACCTTCGACATCGGTAGCGTGGCCCTCAGTGCCCTGCTCGAAGCCCTTGAAACCAAGGACCTCGTGCGCACTCTGGCCGAACCGAACCTAGTGGCGCTCAGCGGTCAGGAAGCCAGCTTCCTTGCCGGTGGCGAATACCCGATCCCGGTTGTTGACGAAGACGGTGGCGTGACCATCGAATACAAACCATTCGGTGTTCAACTTGGGTTTGTCCCGCGCGTCGTTGATGGTCATCGGATCAATCTTGAACTGAATGCAGCCGTCTCGGCAGTGGACAGCCAGATTGAAATTTCGAACGGTGGTTTTGCCCTGAACGGCTTCAGCCGTCGTGAAACCCAGACCACTGTCGAAATGATGGACGGTCAAAGCTTTGCGATTGCAGGTCTTCTGCAGGACGACTTCACCGATGCAGCAACGCAGGTGCCTTGGCTGGGTGATATCCCGATCCTTGGGTCCCTGTTCCGCAGCGCCAACTATCGTCGTTCGCAGTCCGAACTGGTTGTGATCATCACGCCGCATCTGGTGTCGCCAACACGTGGCGAAGCCCTGGCGCTTCCAACTGATCGCGTCCGTCCGCCGACAGAGGCCGAACTGTTCCTCTTCGGACAGACGGCACGCCCGGCAGGCGCACCCAGATCCGGTGCTGCGGCCGAAGTGGCCAAGCAGGACTTCACCGGTTCTTACGGCTATGTGATGGAGTGAGACAGATGAACATGAAGATCAAAACTCTCATGGTCGGTGCAGCAGCGCTCGCTCTGACAGCCTGCGGCGAAGGCCCGATCGGCAAGTCCTGGCATCAGGAAGCCGGCGCGTTCCTTGACGAGGGTGGCTTTGGCAACCCGACAATGCAGAACATGATGGCGCAAATGTGCTCGGGTCAGGCGAAAGGCTATATCGTGCCTGATCCAGTGGTCGTGCTCGATCCGAAAAGCTCGGCAGCCAGCCCGCGTTACCAGCGTGGATGGGTGCGGTGTTCGGGTCACCTGAACGGCAAATACGCCCGCGTCATCTTCGGCGAATATGTCCGCAGCGGCGTATCGCCATCGTCACTCGGCGGCGGCCTGCAGGCCATCGAAAGTGCCGGCGGCGGCTGATTCAAAGCCAAATGAACTGTTACGAAGGGCGGCCAGTGGCCGCCCTTCTTCTTTTTGATCGTTGTTGAATATCGAATAATTACGGTTTTTTAGCCTCAATGTCGCCAACATTGCCCGCCAATTTCGCGTCGAAGGGCGAAGTGCGCCAAGATTCGTACTCCGCCTGCTGAAGAAGAGCCCCGTTTCATCCGGGGGGGCCCAGAGCGGAAGGACGTTAGGGTATGACGAGCAACGCGGCACTGCAGGACGAACCGGCACCAATTGTGGCCTGCACCATCAGTCGGGACGTCCAGAACTTCGATCTTCTTATCGAAGACATGGAAAACGTCTGCGGCGAAAACTGGGGTGATCTTTCAATCGAAGACGCCAGCGTCTTTTTTGATCAACCCGAAGCCGACACACTGGAATTCGTCGTTCTGGCCGTTGATCAGGAAGACGAGGCTCACGTTGACCTTGTAACCGATTTGGTCAAACGGGCCGCGGCCCAGAAGATCAAGATCCTGATCGTCGCCGAAGAAGTCAGCCCCATTGTTCTCCACAAACTGCTGAAACTTGGTGCCGAGGAGTTTATTCCATATCCCCTGCCCGACGGCGCGCTGAATGACGCAATCGAACGGATGCGCAAGCGCGTCACCGATGCCGAACTGATGGCGGCCAACATTCAAAATAACCTGAAGGCCACCGGTGACCGGGACGGCGTCGTCGTTCCGGTGCAGGGCCTGGCCGGAGGAACAGGGTCCACCACGTTCGCGGTCAACCTGGCTTGGGAACTTGCCAATGTGGATTCCGGCGATGATGCCCTTCGGGTCTGCCTCTTGGATTTCGATCTGCAATTCGGATCGGTTTCCACCTATCTGGATCTGCCGCGTCGTGAATCTGTGTTCGAATTGCTGCAAGACACCGATTCCATGGACAGCGACAGCTTTATGCAGGCGCTTTTGAATTTCAACGAACAGCTTCACGTGCTGACAGCCCCAAGCGAGCTTATTCCCCTCGACATCATTGGCCAGGAGGACGTTCAGCGGATCATTGATGTCGCCCGCATGAACTTCGACTATGTCATCATCGACATGCCGACCTCGGTCGTCATGTGGACCGAAACGGTCCTGAACGCCGCGCACATCTATTTCGCCACGACCGAACTTGACATGCGCTCGGCCCAAAACACGCTTCGCATGATCCGGGCCTTGAAGGGCGAAGACCTTCCCTATCAGAAACTCCGTTATGTGCTGAACCGTGCGCCGGGCTTCACCGATCTGAACGGGAAAAGCCGGGTCAAGCGGATGGCCGAAAGCCTGGATATCACCATCGAACTCTTGATGCCTGACGGTGGCAAGCAGGTCGTTCAATCCAATGACCACGGCGTGCCATTATCTGATGTCGCCGCCAAGAACCCCCTGCGCAAGGAAATTCAGAAACTTGCGCAATCAATTCACGAAACCAACATCGAGGCCGCCGAAGGCGCCTGAGTGATCAAGGAGCAATCCGTTGTTTTCCAAATACAAAAAGGGCGACGAGGCCTCGGGCACACCTGAACTGAAGTCGATCCCGGGCGGCCAGGATGCGCCGACATCTCGCGTTGTCTCCACCACTGCGCCGCAACAGAACGCGGTCGAAGTAAAGCGTCGAAACGTCACACGGACGCCCGGTCAGGTCGCCCCGGTCGACAAGGAACGCAAGCGCAAAGAGCGTCTGGGCGAGATCAAGCTTGAATTGCACAAGCGCCTTCTCGACAACCTGAACCTCAGCGCGCTTGACACCGCCACTGAAAGCGATCTGAGGTCCGAAATCGTGGCGATTTCGGGCGAAGCACTGGATGAAATGGGCGTCGTTCTGAACCGCGAAGAACGCCAGACCCTGAACCAGGATCTCTATGACGAAGTGACGGGCCTTGGCCCGCTTGAACCGCTTCTGAAAGACGAGACCATCAACGATATTCTGGTCAACGGCCCGCAACAGGTGTTCGTGGAACGCGCCGGTAAGCTGGAGTTGACGGACACATCCTTCAAAGACGAACGCCACCTTCTGCGGATCATCGACAAGATCGTGTCGGCCGTGGGTCGTCGGGTCGATGAATCGAACCCCTATGTTGACGCCCGTCTTGCCGACGGCTCGCGTTTCAACGCCATGGTCCCCCCTATTGCGGTGGACGGTTCTCTGGTCTCTATCCGTAAGTTTAAAAAGGAAAAACTCTCGGTCGATGACCTTGTGAACTTCGGCGCATTCACCGAAGAAATGGCCGCTTACCTGCAGGCTGCGGTGGCCACGCGCCTGAACGTCATCGTTTCAGGCGGTACGGGTTCCGGTAAAACGACCACGCTGAACGCGCTGTCGTCGTTCATCGACGACGACGAACGCATCCTCACGATCGAGGACACGGCGGAACTTCAGCTGCAACAAACCCACGTGGGTCGGATGGAAAGCCGCCCCCCGAACGTCGAAGGCAAGGGTGCGGTCACGCAGCGTGATTGTCTAAGAAACGCGCTTCGTATGCGCCCTGACCGCATCATCGTTGGTGAGACGCGGGGCGAGGAAGTCATCGACATGCTGCAAGCCATGAACACTGGCCACGACGGCTCGATGACAACGATCCACGCCAACTCCGCCCGCGACGGTGTTTCCCGTCTGGAAAACATGATTGCCATGGCCGGGATAGAAATGCCGATCAAGGCGACGCGAAGCCAGATTTCCTCGGCTGTGAACCTGATCGTGCAGGCTTCGCGTTTGCAGGACGGTTCGCGCCGCATGGTCTCGATCACCGAAGTGACCGGCATGGAGGGCGAGGTTATCTCGATGCAAGAGGTCTTCCGCTATCAGCGCGTCGGCCTCACCCCTGACAACAAGATCATCGGCCACTTCACGGCGACCGGCGTACGCAGTCACTTCTCGGAACGTTTCCGGATGTGGGGCTACGACCTGCCATCGGCCATTTTCGAACCCTTTGCGGCGGAGTAATCGTACATGGTTATCAGCGCAGAACCACTCATTTATGGTCTGATCTTTATCGCCGTCCTTGCCTTGGTGCAGGGTATCTATCTGACGGTGTTCGGAAAATCCATCTCTCTCAACAACCGGGTCAATCGCCGCCTCGAAATGCTCGAAAAGGGTGCGGGGCGCGAACAGGTGTTGGAACAACTCCGAAAGGAAATGTCCCAACACATGAAATCGAAGTCGATCCCGCTTTATGCGATCCTTGCCGACAAGGCGCAAAAGGCCAACATCGCCTTCACGCCCAGCCAGTTGATCATGGTGATGGGCGTCCTGACCGTGGTCGCCTTCTTCCTATTAAGCTTTGGCACCGGGGCCTCGCTGCCGATCCGGCTGATCATTTCGATCATAATGGGTGTCGGCGCGGTTTTCGTCTGGGTCAACCGGACCGCAAAGAAACGCCTGGCGATGATGGAAGAACAACTGCCCGATGCGGTTGAACTGATGGTGCGAAGCCTGCGTGTCGGACACCCGTTCTCGGCCGCGCTGCAGATCGTCGCGAACGAAGTTCCCGATCCCCTTGGCTCGGAAATGGGCGTCATATCGGACGAAGCCGCCTATGGCCGCGACGTGGGCGAAGCGTTGAAACACATGGCCGAACGGATGGACATGCAGGATTTGCGCTTTCTTGCCGTGGCCGTCACCATCCAGCAGACATCGGGTGGTAACCTTGCCGAAATCCTTGATGGTCTGGCAAAGGTGGTCCGGTCCCGGTTCAAGCTGTTCCGCCGCGTGAAGGCCATCACGGCCGAAGCAAAGTGGTCCGGGATGTTCCTGTCGCTGTTCCCGATCCTCGCCCTGGTGATGATCAACGTGATCCAGCCGAACTATTACGACGACGTCAAGGAAACTGCGGCCTTCATTCCGGCCTGTCTGGTCGTCGCCGCTTTCCTCGTCACGAATATCTTCGTGATGCGCATGCTCGTGAACATCAAGGTGTAACCCATGGAAATCGTGACTTCACTATACGAACAGGCGAACACATTTCTGACCGATCAATTCGGTGAACTGGGTCCGCTTCTGGTCATCGGCGTCCTGGGCATGTTCCTGGTGCTTTTGACGCTGCCGATCCTTCTCAAGAAAGAAAAGGATCCGCTGGACAAACTGCGTGCTGCGGCCCGCGGGCAGGTGGCCGAGGATGACAGCAAAGCAAAGCTGCGCCGTGGCCGCGGCAAGGGTGGCGACAAGCTGGCAAAGTATTCCAGCTTCCTCGAACCCCAGGACGAACAACAGTATTCCGACATAAAGCTCAAGCTCCTGCAGGCCGGTTACCGGTCAAAAGACGCGGTGCGCACTTATCACTTCCTGCAATTCGCCTTAGGCATCGTTTTCCTGGTCCTTGGCGTTCTCTATGCGATTTACAGCAGTGTCACCGGCGAACCATCGACGCAGGCAATGATCCTGTCGATCATCATTCCTGGTGCCACCGGTTACATGATGCCGAAGTACTGGGTCACCAAGCGTCAGCAAAAACGGCAGGAAGAAATCACCAACGGTTTTCCGGACTCACTGGACATGATGCTGGTCTGCGTCGAGGCCGGTCAATCGCTTGACCAGTCCATTGTTCGGGTCAGCAGTGAAATTCGCGCCGGTTTCCCGGCCCTTGCCGATGAATTCGAAATGGTTGCCCAGGAAATGAAGGCAGGTAAGGACAAGGTCACCGTTCTGCGTGACATGTCCGAACGGGCCGGTGTACCCGATGTGGCCAGTTTCGTGACCGTGCTGATCCAATCGGCCAGTTTCGGTACATCCGTGGCCGAAGCGCTTCGGGTCTATGCGGCCGAAATGCGCGATAAACGGATCATGCGCGCCGAAGAAAAGGCAAACACCTTGCCCACGAAGATGACACTTGCCACTATGATGCTGACAGTGCCGCCACTTCTGATCATCCTGATCGGTCCGTCGGTCTATGGCATTGCCGACACGCTAAGCAAGGCAGGCTTCTAAAGGGCTGGATGACGTTAAAAAATTTGATTTGGGCAGGCTCTGCCCTCGTGGCCCTGGCCGCTTGCGACACCGCAGGCGGCCTTGGCTCGTCAGGCGACAGCCCCTTTGCCCCGACGGGCAGTCCCGAGGGCGAGCAATCGGTTGACGGTCTCATCGTCGGCCATCGGCTGATGGAGGCAGGCGAATACGAACTTGCGCTAAAGTCGTATCTTCTGGCCGCCTCGCAGCAAGGGGTCAGTGTCGATGTGCTTTCGGCCATCGGCTCGGCCAATCTGCAACTGGGCCGTTTGGGCCAGGCCGAACAGATCCTGCGCCGCGCGACCGAGGTCGACGAGACCTTTCCACCGGCCTGGAACAACCTTGGCGTGGTGCTGATGGAAAAGGGCGAATATGGCGAAGCCAGCCGGGTTTTCCGCCTTGCCTTCGCGCTGGACAGCGGGCGGAGCGCGGAAATCCGCGAAAACCTGCGCTTGGCTCTCGCAAAACTCGATGATCCTGCGTATTCTGCGCCAAATGATTTCCGCCTGGTGCGGCGCGGACCCGGATATTACCGGATTCTGGCCACACCCGAGACCCCATAAAGGGCAGTCGGCGGGGCGCGAGCAGTAAGGGATCTAATGCAATGCGGTACGCCGGACATATAACTATTTGCCTGATCGGAGCCCTCGGGCTTTCGGCCTGCGACAGGGGCACAAGCGACGCCGAAGTCGAACAGGCGATCAAGGACGTTAACGTCATTGACGAAACCAACCTAAACGACGTGATGCTGACGGTGGCCGACCCCAACGAGGGTGTCGCCTATTTCGAACGCACGATCGCGCAGAACCCGGACCGGATTGATCTGCGGCGGGGACTTGCTATCTCGTTGATAAGGGCCAGAAAACCAACCGCTGCCGCCAAGGCCTGGGAAAACGTCATGGCGATGCCCGGATCGACCAACGAAGACCGTGTCGAATACGCCGATGCCCTGATCCGCGCAAATCAGTGGGAAAAGGCCGCGGCACAACTGGACCAGATCCCGCCCACACATGAGACCTTCAAGCGCTACCGCCTGGAAGCCATGGTTGCCGACAGCAACAAGGAATGGAAGAAGGCCGACAGCTTTTACGAAATCGCGGTCGGACTGACGACCAAGCCTTCGGGCACCCTGAACAACTGGGGGTTCTCAAAACTGACACGCGGCGAATATGTCGAAGCCGAGCGTCTGTTTGCCGAAGCATTGACCTATGACAGCACGCTGTTCACGGCCAAGAACAACCTGGTTCTGGCCCGCGCCGCGCAGCGGAAATACGACATGCCCGTGGTACAGATGACACAGGTCGAACACGCGCAATTGCTTCACACCGCGGCCCTGTCAGCCATCAAGCAGGGCGATATCAATACCGGCAAAAGCCTTCTGAGCGAAGCCATCGCAACCCACCCGCAACACTTCGATGCGGCGGTTCGCAGTCTTGAAGCACTTGAAGCCTCGGGCTGACGGACGCACCTGATGAGCATCGACTGGACCACTGCGGCGTGGTTTTTCCCCTTTGTGTTGCCGATCACGATCTGGGTCGCCTGGAGCGATATGGCCACCATGAAAATCCCCAACAAGGCGGTCATCGCCATGTTGGTCGTCTTTGCCGTGGTCGGGCTCGTGGCCTTGCCCTTCACCGAGTATCTCTGGCGCTGGTCTCACTTCGCCGTGGTCTTGGTCATCGGGTTCCTTCTCAGTTCCGTCGGTGTCGTGGGCGCTGGCGATGCCAAATACGCCTCTGCCATGGCACCTTTCATCGCCTTGTCCGACGGCATGCTGTTCATGTATCTGCTGGGTGCGACGGTCCTTGCCGCCTTTGCCCTGCACCGGGGCGCAAGGGCGTCAAGAATCCGCGAAAAATACCCGCATTGGGAAAGCTGGACCCGACGCGAATTTCCCATGGGCTTTGCACTCGCCCCCGCACTGTTGTTCTATCTTCTGATCGGCCTGTTGCGCTGACGCAAAACCGTCATCGTACAATCGAAAACAAAGCATAAAGCTCGTTGTCGCGGACCAGATTGAATTCGGCCCCCGATGCTTTCAGATCCTTGATCATGATGCCCCGAACGCGGGCGACGAAGCTGCACTTTGGTATCAGCACGTAGTCTGCGTTCTGAAACCCCGCCAGCCCAGAGTAATACCAGGGTGCTCCGCCCTGCAGCGGCTCGAATGGGCCGAACAACCAGAAGCCACTCAGGATATCCGCCGTGAATATTTGGCTGCCTGCAGGAATGCCCGATGTCACCAAATCGGCCGTGAACACCTCGAAATAAGCCTTTGATCCCGCCATCCATTCGCAATGGGGCACGGTTATGCCGCCAAACTCCTGCAACGGCGCTCTCTCGACGATTTCGGAATAGGGCGACCAGACCTCTTGTTCCAGGTCTTTGAACACCTGGGCGGTCATCATATACGCTCGATCCACTCGGATATAGATATCCTGATGCCCCCTCTCGGCAGGCAACATCGGCACAAACCGGTCCTTGTCGAAAGCAACATGCTCTATTGGCGAACTGGCGTTGTTGACAAACGACGGAAAATTCAATGCCACGGCCATCCAGGCCGCCGAGGCCATGAGCACACGAAGATCGACGCCGGCCAAAGCGGCGAACCCAATCTCGGGCCGCAGCGACATCAGCAAAACAGGCAAAATCCAGACCCACTGCGGATCGTTCCCAAAATTCTGATAGCTGATGAAGATAAATCCGGGCATCAGAAGCAAGATCGCCAAGGCCATCGTGTCGTGCCCCGCGCGGCGGATCAGAAGAACCGACGCCACCCCAACAAGCGTTGCCCCAATGTAAAGCGCGCCCGAAATGATGTCGTTCAGCGGCACACCGACGTTTGAACGCACTTCGGATCCCGTGACGCTTTGCAGATCGCCCAGATACCCGCCCCAGAACGAAACGCCCATCCAAAGCGTCGTGATGGCCGCAACGCCAAGCCCGCCGATCAGAGCCGCCAGGAACCCGCGACCTTTCCAGTGCACCAGAACCGCCACCGCAACACCGGGCGCAAGCGAGACAAAAAACGTCATCTTGAGAAGGGCCAGAGCGCCGAAAAGCACCCCGATAATCGCGCCGTCCAAGGCAGGTCTTTCGGCAGATTTCGACGGCAAAAGCGCCAGCGCAAGGATGACGAATGCAATCGACCAGGCCCACCGGTTATAATGCATCGAAATCGTGACGCCCGATACAGGCCCTCCAAAGCTCAGGGCCAAAGCCAGACCAAGGGTGACCAGGCCGAAATAATATGCCACGCCGCGCGACATCCGCGTCAGAGCCGCATAGACGACCAGTGGCAATAGCAGAATCGCAACGCTCAACTGAGCAAGAATAATGGCCGTGCCCACGGGAATTCCGGCCTTCATGAAAGCCAGGATCGGAGCAAAGGTCAGAATGCCCAATGGTGTCGAGAAATCCTGATGCAGGACGCGTCCGCTTTCCATACGCAACAGGATATCCAGCAGGTGATAGGAATCGCCTTCGTGGGTATCCAGGTACAGACCCCCTTTCAAAAGGGTCATACCTCCGTAAACGGCAATAAACAGTGTTAATGCAGCCGTCAGTATCAGGGGGTTTGGCCTGCTCATTCCCCATCCTTTTCCATTTTTTGGCCACATTAGCCGGTCATGTTCGCACTCGCAAAGGTGTGTCAGCGCTTATTGTTCAAAATCGGGCAACAGCGCGACGCACCGCGAAATCTTTTGTGAGGCAGGGTCAGCCAGATGAATATGGAAGCCACGAACGTCATCGCGCCACCGGCGCCGCGCTCGATCGAGGGGATGCAACTTCCCATCGTGATGATGCGCGACATTCTATTGAAAACGATGTTCCGAATGAACCTTGAGACCTGCGGTGAACTGGCGAAGGCCATTTGCCTGCCGATCCCTGTGACACAGGAACTGATCGACATGGGGCGCGAACAAAAGCTGGTGCAATCGACCGGTACGCTTCACGCCAACTCGGGCGGCGAAATGGGCTATCAGTTGACCGACGCTGGCAAGCAGCGCGCACTCGATGCGCTGGCCCAGTCAGAATACTATGGCGCCATGCCTGTTCCCCTGGACGTCTATTCCGAGCAGGTGAAACGCCAGTCGATCCGCAACATCCAGGTGACCCGCGATCAACTTATCGGTGCCATGGGCCACCTGATCCTTCCCGACGAACTTCTTGATCACTTGGGGCCTGCGGTCGGGGCTGGTCGTTCGATCCTGATGTATGGTCCGCCGGGCAACGGTAAATCCTCGATCTCGAACGGTATCCGGGACGCGCTTGGCGACAAGATCTATATCCCGCGTGCCATCGAATACTCCGGCCAGGTGATCACGGTCTATGACCCGATCGTCCACTCGGCCGCCGAAGCGATGGAGGATGATCCAAACTCGCTTCGCCGAACTTCGAACCGGTTCGACACCCGCTATGTTCTCTGCGAACGCCCGACGGTGATCACCGGCGGTGAATTGTCGCTCTCGATGCTGGACCTGGTTTATAACCCCACGGCACGAACCTATCAGGCACCGCTGCAGTTGAAGTCCACCGGCGGCATCTTCATCGTCGACGACCTTGGCCGTCAGGAAGAACCGCCCCAGGCGCTGGTCAACCGCTGGATTGTTCCCTTGGAAGAAAACAAGGATATCCTGGCCCTGCAATCGGGTGAGAAATTCACCGTACCCTTCGACACTTTGGTGATCTTTTCGACCAACTTCCACCCGAACGAGATCTTCGACAAAGCGGCGCTCCGCCGGATCTTCTTCAAGATCAAGATCGACGGGCCGGATCAGGAAGACTATCTGAAGATTTTCGCCATGGTCGCGCGTAAACGCAAAATGCCGCTGGACGAGGATACGTTGGTCTATCTGATCAAGAACAAGTACCCGACTATCGACAATATCTATGCGAACTATCAGCCGATCTTCCTGGTCGACCAGATGATCTCGATTTGTGAGTTCGAGGGCATCCCCTATCAGATGTCACCAGAGCTTATCGATCGGGCCTGGGCGAACATGTTCGTCAAGGAAGAAAAGATCGTCCACTAACTGTTGCCGGAGCTCTGGGCGCACATTGATCCGCCCGGGCCCCTTGCCCCGCCCCCAGCGGTAATTTCGGCCGATTATGATCGGGGTTCCTGTTCGGCGCTGACCAGCCTACACCGGCTGGTATGGCGAACCTTTCCGCAACTTTTCTTGACTGGTTTGCGTCGCGGGGCTGGACGCTTCACCCACACCAAGCGGCGATGGCGGCGCGCGCAGACGAAGCCGCATTGCTTCTTGTAGCGCCAACCGGCGGCGGCAAAACACTCGCCGGTTTTCTGCCCACCCTGGCAGAGCTCGCGGACGGCGCGCACGATGGTCTGCATACGCTCTACGTTTCACCGCTGAAGGCACTTGCAGCAGATATCAAACGCAACCTCGGCACGCCTGTCGAAGAAATGGCGTTACCGGTCCGGGTTGAAGATCGGACCGGGGACACAAGTGCAACCCGGAAGAAAAGGCAACGCGCCGATCCACCCCATATCCTGCTCACAACACCGGAAAGCCTCGCGCTTTTGCTGACCTACGAAGACGCGCCGCGAATGTTTTCGTCGCTCAGCCGGGTCATCGTCGATGAAATCCACGCCCTGGCCGAATCCAAGCGCGGCGATCAGCTGATGTTATGTCTTGCCGAACTACAATCGATGGCGCCCGGGATCCGCCGTGTAGGCTTGTCGGCGACCGTCGAAGACCCGGCGGCGATCGCGCATTTCCTTGCCCGCCATCCGGATACTTGTTCGATTCTCAACGCTGATCCGGGGCCAGCGCCTCAGATCGACATGCTCAGGACCGCGGAGCTTCCGCCCTGGTCGGGTGGCGGCGGGAAATATGCCATTCCCCGGGTGCTGGAGGAGATCAAAAAGCACACTACAACGTTGATTTTTCACAATACCCGGGCGCAAGCCGAGATTTTTTTTCACAACCTCTGGCTTGCCAATGAAGAGGCTTTACCCATCGGCATCCACCACGGAAGCCTAAGCCGCGAGCAACGCGAGCGCGTTGAAGCTGCAATGGTTCGCGGAGACCTTAGGGCCATCGTCGCCACTGGGTCGCTGGATCTTGGCATCGACTGGGGAGACGTCGATCTGGTGATTCAGATCGGCGCCCCGAAGAACGTAAAGCGGCTGGTTCAAAGGATCGGGCGGGCAAATCACACCTATAACGCACCGTCAAAAGCGCTGGTGGTTCCGGCGAACAGGTTTGAAGTCGTCGAATGCGTCGCCGCGCTGGAGGCTGTGCGGGAAGCAGATCTTGACGGTGACCCCCGTGGTCCGGGGCCACGCGACGTTCTTTGCCAGCATATCTTGATCCGCGCCTGCCGCGGTCCATTTGACGCCGCCGAAACATATGAAGTGTTTCGGTCGGTCGGCGGGTATTCCAACCTCACGCGGCAAGACTTCGATGCCTGCCTCGATATGGTCGCGACGGGCGCCTATGCGCTTCGCGCCTATGATCGCTGGCAGCGCTTGAAGCAACGTGCCGACGGGCTCTGGGAGTTGCGCGATCCGCGCGCTGCACAGCATGTCCGCATGAACGTCGGCACAATCGCAGATACCGATACATTGAAAGTACGCCTCAAAAACCGAATGGGCGGGCGGCCGTTGGGGGAAGTCGAGGAAGGCTTCGCTGCCTCTCTGACCCCGGGTGACACGTTTCTGATCGGCGGGCGTGTCGTGCGTTATGAGGGGCTGCGGGAGATGACGGTCGAGGTCACGCGCCGCGCCGACAAGCCGCCAAAGATCGCGACGTTCATGGGAACCAAGTTCGCGACGTCCACGCAGTTATCGGCTCGCATTCTCAGGATGTTTCGGGAGCGCGACTTTTCCGCTTTGCCTGACCACACCGCCGATTGGCTTCGGCTTCAGGAAAGCTTTTCCAAGCTGCCAGAAGCCGATCGGATATTGATCGAAAGCTTCTCCCACGATGGACGGCACCACACCTGCGTTTACGGATTTGCCGGCAGAAACGCGATGCAGACGCTTGGGCTTTTGGTGACGGAACGGATGGAAAAAGCCGGTCTTGAGCCGTTGGGGTTTGTCTCAACCGATTATGCCGTGCTGATCTGGGGGTTGAATCAGGTTCCAGACCCGTCTCCGCTGTTTGATGGCGACAATTTGAGAGTCGCATTTGAAACCTGGCTCAAGGGCAATGCCGTAATGAAGCGGACGTTTCGCGCGTCCGCGACGATTGCCGGGCTTTTGGAGCGAAACTGGGGGCACAAGCGGCGAAGCGGGCGTCAGGCCAGCTTTTCCTCCGATATTCTCTATGAGACGCTGCTGAAGTACGATCCCGACCATCTGTTGCTGGACATTACCCGGGACGAAGCGCTGAAAGGGCTGGTGGACTTCGGCAGGATCGAGGAAATGCTGACGAGAACTGCCGGGCGCATCGATCACGTTATTCTGGATCGTGTAACACCGCTTGCCGCGCCCCTGCTTCTGGAAGTGGGCAAAGTCCCCGTTATCGGTGCCGGGCGCGAGCGTCTGCTGGAGGAGGAAACCGAGCGATTGATGAGTGCTGCCGGGCTCGACCAGTTTTGAGGTTGGCCGCCTATTCAGACACTTGCCAAACATCGTAGAACCCGCCAAGAACGAAGCATGAACGGGCAGTCCATCCTCTTTTCAGGCGAAGCGCTGGAACTTCTGCCGTCTGGTGCGTTTTATTGGCCGTCGAATGATCTGCTGGTCGTCTCGGACCTGCACCTTGGGAAATCCGAGCGGGTGGCGAGGCTGGGTGGGGCGCTTTTGCCGCCATACGAAACCACCGACACACTCACCCGGCTAGCTGCGGATATTGACCGGAGCGGAGCCAGAAATGTGCTTTGCCTGGGCGACAGCTTTGATGACGCCGCCGCTGCTGTATCGCTTGAGGCGAGCCACCGCGCAACGATTGCCACCCTTCAGGCGGGGCGCAAATGGATATGGATCGAAGGCAATCACGACCCCGGTGTTCACGATCTGGGCGGCAGTTATCTTGCCGAACTTCGATACGCATCTCTTGTTTTTCGGCACATTGCGCGGACCCCGTGTGAGGGGGGTGAAATTTCAGGGCATTATCACCCAAAGGCCCGCGTGCGATCCGCCTCGCGACCCTGTTTTCTGGTGGACAGCAAGCGGCTCATGCTTCCGGCCTATGGTTGCTACACCGGCGGCCTGAACTGGACGTCGCCTGCCATTCGAGGTTTGTTCTCAGATCAGGCAACTGCGTATTTGACCGGGCAGCGCGTTCTCGCGGTTCCATTGCCGGTGGCTGCATGAGCCTGCGGACGGACATCGAGGCGAAAGTGCGCGCATCATTTGAGGCGCAATCGATGATGACAACGCTTGGAGCGGAACTGACCGACCTGTCCGCCGGACGGGCAACGATCACGGCTCCGATCCTTCCCGAGAGCCGTCAGCAGCACGGTGCGGCACACGCTGGACTGACGTTTTCGATAGGCGACAGCGCGGCTGGCTATTCGGCGTTGACGATGTTCCCGCTGGCCGCCGAAGTGGTGACGGTTGAGATGAAGATCAACCTGATGGCCCCCGGGATTGGGGATCGGCTGGTGGCCGAGGGTCGGGTCATCAAGTCGGGCCGGAGGTTGACGGTTGTTCAATCCGACGTGTTCGCGGAGAGAGATGGCACCAGGACGCAAATTGCCCTGTTGCAGGGCACTATGATCGCCGTCGAAACTTAGCGCACACCGAAAATCCGATCCAATCGCGGGTGCGACCGCTTTAGTCGCCGGGCATCTCAAATCCAACTCTCTTGTGACTGCCATCGCAAAAGGGCTTGTTATTTGAGTGCCCACAGCGGCACAGGAATGCGCGCGTACCGCGATGGACCCGGCGGCCAGTGCCGCTTGTAACTTCAAGTGCACCGCGGGCTTCGATCGGGCCGTTCTCGTGCCCAAGGATGATCAGTTCCTCTCCGGGGTCTTCTCCGGGCGCGTCTTTTCCGGTCTCGGGTGGCTCGCCCGTTGCGATGAAGCCCGCATCGACATGGGAGTAATCGCAGTACGGCGGATTTTTGGTTTTGCCACATCGGCAGATCGTTGCGCGCGTCATCGCCTCGCCCGCAACCACCAGATTTCCGTGAAAGGCGTTCGGACCGTTTTCCTGAACAGAGACCCGGTTTATGCCAGGCGTGGCTTCGTCGGCAGCATTATCCAGACGCCGAAAGGTCAAGGCACCGGACGGGCACGTACGGATCATTGCCGCGATTTCTTCAGCCGATGCCGCATCCGGATCCACCCATGGCCGACGATCTGGATCGAAGACCCGGGGCAATTTCAGATAACAGTTTCGCGCATGGATGCATCGCTTCATTTCGAAGCCGATCGCGATCGACGCACCCTTGTATTCTTTGGCCATAACGGAACCTCCGAACACCATGGCATATCAATAATCTGCGGCGGTCAAGTCAGGCAGTCAGACCCTCGGGCTCGTCCAGACCATTGGCCCGGCTGCACGCCGTCACGGTGTTGGCCAGAAGGCAGGCAATGGTCATCGGTCCGACGCCGCCCGGCACCGGTGTGATCGCGCCTGCAACCGCGGACGCGCTTTCGAAGTGCACGTCGCCGACCAGCTTTGTCTTGCCTTCACCCTTTTCGGGGGCATCGACGCGGTTAATCCCGACATCAATCACGGTCGCGCCCGGTTTGATCCAGTCGCCGGGAACCATTTCCGGACGACCAACGGCCGCAACAACGATATCGGCGCGCCGCGCAACCTCGGGCAAATCTTTTGTCCGCGAATGCGCGATCGTAACGGTGCAACTATCGCCCAATAGAAGCTGCGCCATCGGTTTTCCGACGATATTCGAACGCCCGATCACAACGGCATCCAGTCCCGACAGGCTGCCGTGGTGGTCGCGAAGCATCATCAGGCACCCCAGCGGAGTACACGGGACCATCGATTTCTGACCGGTGCCCAACAGACCGACGTTCGAGATGTGAAATCCATCGACATCTTTTGCCGGGCTGATCGAGTTGATCACCAGATCTTCATCCAGATGCGCCGGAAGCGGCAACTGCACGAGAATTCCGTGGATGGTTTCGTCGTTGTTCAGGTCGTCGATCAAGGCCAAGAGGTCGGCTTGTGACGTCTCGGGATCAAGCTTGTGTTCGACCGATTTCATGCCGGTCTCGATCGTGGCCTTGCCCTTTGATCGGACGTAAACCTGGCTGGCCGGGTCTTCGCCAACCAGAACCACGGCCAGACCCGGCGTGATACCGTGATCGTTTATCAGGCGCGCCACATGGCCCGCCACCTTTTCGCGAACGCCGGCGGCAAACGCTTTTCCGTCGATAATTTTTGCAGTCATGTGCCGTATACCCCGTTCTTAGAAGAGACCCTCGATCTCGCCGTCATCGTTCAATCCGATCGATTCGGCGGCAGGGTGTCGTGGAAGCCCTGGCATCGTCATGATCTCACCGCAGATCGCGACAACGAACCCGGCACCCGCACTTAGTCGGACTTCGCGGACCGGCACACTGTGTCCGGTCGGCGCACCTCGAAGGTTGGGATCCGTCGAGAAGCTGTATTGCGTTTTCGCCATACAGACCGGCAGGTTGCCGTAACCCGCTTCTTCCCACTGGTGAAGCTGGTCGCGGATTTTCTTGTCGGCTAAAGCTTCGTCGGCGCGGTAAATTCGTTTGG
>JABDJO010000055.1 GCA_013002465.1 Silicimonas sp.
GATAGTTTTACAACGGGTTCGCGTGATCCAGGTCACTGGAGCCTTGAATTCCCGCGCTGCCCGACGCTAGGCGTCAGACCTCGAACACCACCACAGATTGTCCCTTGACCCTGAGCGCGAGTTCTCCGTCGCACAATCGTAATGCGTCTTCTCCAAATGCCTGGCGTCGCCAGCCTTTCAAGGCGTGGCCTTCGCGCAGACCGGCGGCAATTTCGTCAAGTTCCGACGCTGTCGCGATCAATTTCTGGGCGACTCCAAGTTCTTCCGACTTGGCTTTCAAAAGCACCCGCAAAAGGTCTGCAAGTGCTGGATTGACCTGCAGCTTGTCTCGCGTGCGGTCGGGTTTGGGGTAATCCTCCGGTGGCGCGTTCACCCCGGCTGCAACCGCGGCAATGATACCATCGGCAATGTCGCCGCGCCGGGCTTCGCGCAGCAAAAGGCGCGACCGGCCAAGGTCTTTGACGGATTTCGGTTTGGTCGAGGCCAGTTCCAGCAGCGCATCATCCTTGATGACGCGGTTCCTTGGCACATTCTTTGTCCGGGCATAGGTTTCGCGAAAGCGCGCAAGTTCACGCACGATGGCCAGGAACTTGCCGGAATTGGTCCGGGTCTTCACACGTTTCCAGGCATCTTCGGGTTCAATGACGTAAGTGCCCGGATCGGTGAGCGTCGCGAGCTCTTCCTCAACCCAGGGTCGACGCCCGGACTTGTCGAGTTCCCCCGACAGGTATTTGTAAATCTCGCGCAAATGCGTGACGTCGGCCAGCGCATAGGTCTGTTGCGCATCCGTCAGGGGCCGCCGGGACCAATCCGTAAAGCGCGAGGACTTGTCCAACTGGGCCTTGGCGATCCTGCGCACAAGCGTTTCATATCCAACCTGTTCGCCAAAACCCGCCACCATTGCGGCAACCTGGGTGTCGAACAATGGTTTGGGGATGACGCCGCCTTCGACATAAAAAATCTCAAGGTCCTGGCGCGCGGCGTGGAACACTTTGACGACATTTTCGTTCCTGAACAAAGCGTAGAGCGGATCCAGCGACAGGCCCTTGGCCAAGGGATCAACCAGAACGGCATCGCTTTCGTCGTCACCGGGAACCGCAAGCTGCACGAGGCAAAGCTTGGAATAGTATGTCCGTTCGCGCAGAAACTCGGTATCGACCGTCACATAGGGCGCTTTGGCAGCCTTATCGCAGAACGCCGACAGCCCCTCGGTCGAGGTAATCGTTATCATCCGTGAAACATTGCCTTTTCGTTAGTCTCCAAGTTCGGCGTTGATAGGCGTTTCTCCCGGTGCGGGCAAGTGAACAAGCGATTCACTGCCAGACGCAAAGGCGCGCAGAACAGCCGGATACAAAAGGTGTTCCTGTTCCAGAACGCGCGCCGCCAAGCTTGCGCGGGTATCGTCTGGGTAAATGGGAACGCGGGCCTGGCCCAGGATTGGGCCTGCATCCAGATCGGCCGTTACTTGATGCACCGTGCATCCCGCTTCGCGGTCACCGGCTTCGATGGCGCGGGCATGGGTGTTCAGCCCGGGGTATTTTGGCAAGAGCGACGGGTGGATGTTCAGGATCCGCCCGGCCCATCTGTCGATGAATTGGCTAGTCAGTATACGCATGAACCCCGCAAGGCAGATGATATCGAGGCTGTGGGCCTGAAGAACGTCGTTCAGGCGCGATTCAAAGCCAGCACGGTCTCCCCTGAACTGGCGATGGTCCAGTATTGCAGTTTCAATTCCCAGGTCAGCAGCTTTTTCAAGGCCCCCTGCCCCCGGTTCGTTCGAAACCACCAGAACCGGACGCGCAGGATGATCACCGGTCATATCCCGGGCCAGAGCCGCCATGTTCGAGCCCGAGCCCGAAATCAGGATGGCCACACGCTTCATCCGAGGTTCCCGAAATAGGTGACACCGTCACCGACGACGACTTGCCCCAGACCAATCACCGTTTCACCGGCCTTTTGAAGTCGCGCAATCTGATCCGGCGCCCGGTCTTGATCGACAACCAGAACCATCCCGACCCCGGCATTGAAGGTTTTCAGGAGTTCGCCGGTTTCGATCCCGCCTTCCCGCACCAACCAGCGAAACACTGGCGGAAGCGTCCAGCTTTCCAGGTCGATGGATGCGCCAAGACCGTCGGGCAGAACCCTTGGAAGATTCTCGGTCAGCCCGCCGCCGGTAATGTGCGCCAACCCATGAACGCCACCCGCCCGGATGGCTTCCAAGGCAGGTTTCACATAGAGCCGTGTCGGAGCAAGCAATGCGTCGCCCAATGTGCCGTCGCCCCAGGGGCACGGTGCGGTCCAGTCAAGACCGGAAACCTCGACGATCTTGCGGACCAGGGAATAGCCGTTCGAATGCACGCCGTCACTGACAAGGCCGATCAGCATATCCCCCTCGACGACGCCCTCGGGCAAGGTCCGGCCACGCTCCATCGCGCCGACCGAGAACCCGGCCAGATCGAAATCTTTACCGGCGTACATACCCGGCATCTCGGCGGTTTCCCCACCAATCAGCGCACAGCCTGAAAGCGCGCACCCCCGTGCGATGCCTTCGATGACCGCTGTGGCCTGGTCGAGATCCAGCTTGCCAGTCGCAAAATAATCAAGGAAAAACAACGGCTCGGCACCCTGACACACCAGGTCGTTCACGCACATGGCCACCAGATCGACGCCAACGTCATCGACGATGCCGGTTTCGATGGCGATTTTCAGCTTCGTGCCGACACCATCGGTCGCGGCCACAAGAACGGGATCGTCATAGCCAGCGGCCTTCAGATCAAACAAGGCACCGAACCCACCAAGACCTGCCATCGTGCCAGGCCGGTCGGTCTTTTTGGCGGCCGGTTTGATCCGTTCAATCAGGGCGTTTCCCGCGTCGATATCCACGCCAGAATCCGCGTAGGTCAGACCGTTCTTGCTCATGTTCTTGCCCTCGTGCCCGGTTTGGCGCCGAGGTAGCGGATACCTGTGCGAGAGTCCATTGATCCACGGGATTTGTGCGGCAGGCTTTGGGTTGTTAACCTTGGTTAACTGCCCTTGTGAAAGATGACCCGTGCGCCCGTTTCCCTTCGCCGCCCTCCTTCTTGCCTTTGCCCTGCTCCCCGCGTTCGCCTTTGGCGGCCCGCGTGTGGTGGACGGCGACACGCTGGAACTGAATGGCACCATCTATCGGCTGAACGGGATCGACGCGCCGGAGCATGGCCAGACCTGCGGCGACTGGGCCTGTGGCGTGGCGGCGACAAGTGCCCTGGCCGAGATGGTGAAAGGCCGTGACGTCACTTGCGACCCGATTTCCGAGGATGGCTATGGCCGGATCATCGCGACTTGCTTTGTCGAGGGGCGCGATATCGGGGCCGAAATGATCGACAAAGGACTTGCCTGGGCCTTCGTCAGGTACTCCGACGTCTATGTGCCCGAGGAGTTGGTCAGCAAGGAAAAGGCGGCCGGTGTTTTCACCGACCGGTTCCAACCGCCTTGGGAATATCGCGCACAGCAGTGGAAACGCGCCGAGGCGCAAGAGCAGGAAGCTCCTCTCGGTTGCCCGATCAAGGGGAACATCTCGCGAAATGGACGCATCTACCACGCGCCCTGGTCACCCTGGTACGGTCGAACGCATATCAACGAACGCAAGGGCGAACGCTGGTTCTGCTCGGAAGCCGAGGCTTTGGCGGCAGGATGGCGTGCGCCCTATTGGAACTGACCCCGGCGCTTGACCGGACGCGCGAGTCTGCTAAGCCGTCCCTCAGGTCGGGCCTGTAGCTCAATTGGTTAGAGCAGAGCGCTCATAACGCTTTGGTTGGGGGTTCGAGTCCCTCCGGGCCTACCAGACCTGTGATTTAGCCTTCCCCACGAAATCGGGCGTTAACCTTTGGGTCGTGTTGCGCCATGCTTGGGGCAACTTGCGCCGACCTTCGGTTCGGCAATTCGAAAAAGGACGTAACATGACCAAACCAACCATCGGATTTATTGGCGTCGGCCTCATGGGCCACGGCATGGCCAAGAACATCGTCGAGGCGGGCTATCCCTTGCGCGTTATGGCGCACCGGAAACGCGATGCCATCGACGATCTGATCGGGCGGGGAGCGGTCGAGGTTTCGGACTTGAAGGAAATGGCAGAGCAATCTGATATCATTCATCTTTGCGTCACCGGCAGCCCCGAAGTCGAAGCGAATGTTCGCGCGCTTTTGCCGTCACTAAAGGCCGGGTCTGTGATTGTCGATTGCTCGACCTCGGATCCGGTCAGCACATTGAAACTGGCCGAGGAGGCCGCCGCGGCGGGGGTGCATTTCGCTGACGCGCCACTTTCGCGCACCCCGACCGAGGCCTGGGCTGGCACGCTGGATGCCATGGTCGGGGCCGAGCCCGAGGTCTTTGATCGCATCAAGCCGGTGATTGAAACCTGGGCCGGTGTCATCGTCCATCTGGGCGACGTGGGCCTTGGCCACAAGATGAAGCTGATCAACAACTTTATCTCGACCGGCTACGCCGCGATCTATTCGGAAGCTTTGGCGATTGCGCGAAAATCCGGAATTTCGCCAGAGCAGTTGGACAGCGTGATCCGGCCTGGGCGAATGTCGAACGGGTTTTATGAAACCTTCATGAAATGGACCCTGGACAAGGATGAAAACGCCCACAAGTTCACCATCACGAATGCCCATAAGGACATGCGCTATCTGTCTAATCTGGCGCTTTCGGTCGGTGCCGTGAACCCCTTGCAATCGCTGATCAAGAACAACTTCGCAGCCATGGAGGCGGTTGGCCTTGGGGATACCTATCTGCCGAAATTGGCAGATTTCATCGCGGCTCAGAACGGATTGGACTAGGGGCGTTGCGTCGGGTGTGTGGCACTTTCCGCTTTGGCGTTGATCAAAACTGCGCTTGTTAATTGCACCAGGGTCGGATCCTCTTCGACTTGGCCATAGGGACTTCGGGCATTTCGAAGCCAGTCCCGGATCACATCATCGGTGAGCCTCCTTTCAGTTGCATCGAGGAAACCACCGCGGTCCACGGCAGATTGAAGATGTTGGCACACCGAAGACCCCGCCGACGTTGCCCAGATCCCGGGCGTGTGCGAATTTGAGAGACGACGCAGGAAAGGACGTTGCATTGAGCGATCTGGCGCATGTGGTCGGTTCAACGGACCAACCATTGATCACCATGACCATCGGAGCTTGTTTCGATCAGGTTTGCGACAGCCACCCCGACACATTGGCGCTGATTTCCTGCCAACAAGGCCGGCGCCTGACCTATGCACAGCTTCGAACGCGGGTGGATGCTCTTGCCTGTGGTTTCCGCCGTCTGGGTCTGGTCAAAGGTGACCGGGTCGGCATCTGGGCCCCGAACTGCGAAGAATGGGTGCTGACCCAGTATGCGACCGCCAAGCTTGGTCTGATCCTGGTCAACGTCAACCCGGCCTATCGGACATCCGAGGTCGAGTATGCGCTTAATCTGGTAGGTTGCCGCGCCATTGTGCTCGCGCCAATGTTCAAGACCAGCAACTATGTCGAGATGGTTCAAGACCTGATGCCGGAACGCCTGCCGGACCTGGAATTCGTCATCCAGATCGGCACCGAAGCCGCACCAGGGTTCATCGCATTCGAGGACCTGATCACGTCGCCCAAGACTGGGGAACTCAACGAACTACAAAGGATTTCCGCCGAACTCAGCCCAGACGACCCAATCAACATCCAGTTCACGTCCGGCACAACGGGTGCCCCCAAGGGCGCCACGCTGACGCACCTTAACATACTGAACAACGGGTATTTTGTCTGCGAGGCCATCGAGTTGAAAGCTGGCGAGGCGCTGTGCATTCCGATCCCGCTTTATCACTGTTTTGGCATGGTGATGGGGGTTCTTGGATGCCTCACGCATCAAGCCACCGTGGTCCTGCCGTCAGATGCCTTTGAACCCGGTGCCGTGCTGAAGGCGCTGGACGACGAGGCCTGTGTCGGGGTTTACAGTGTGCCGACCATGTTCATCGCCATGCTGGATCATGACAGGCTGGCCTCGGCCAATCTTTCCGCCTTACGCACAGGCATCATGGCCGGAAGCCCCTGCCCGACCGAAGTGATGAAGCGTGTGATCAACGACCTGGGCTGCAAGGGCGTGACCATCGCCTATGGGATGACCGAAACCTCTCCGGTGTCGCTACAGTCGGCCCTCGATGATCCGATCGAAAAACGCGTGTCGACCGTTGGCCGCATTCAGCCCCATGTCGAGGTCAAGTTGATCGACGACAAAGGTCAGATCGTGCCAAGGGGCGAAACCGGCGAGATCTGCACCCGGGGGTATCTTGTCATGCAGGGATATTGGTCGGACGAGGCACGCACCAGCGAAGCCATTGATGCCGAAGGTTTCATGCATACCGGCGATCTTGGTGTGATGGATAAGGCGGGCTATGTCGCGATCACGGGTCGGTCAAAGGACATGGTGATCCGTGGCGGTGAAAACATCTCGCCCCGCGAGGTCGAAGAGTTCCTCTACCGGCACCCGGGCATCCGTGACGTGCAGGTCGTGGGCGTTCCTGATCCGAAGTTCGGCGAAGAATTGTGCGCCTGTGTTATCGCAAAATCCGATACGCTTGGCGAAGACGATGTGCGCGACTTCTGCAAGGGCGAGATCGCGCATTACAAGGTGCCGCGCTACGTCGCGTTTTTCGATGAGTTTCCGCTGACGGTCACCGGCAAGGTGCAGAAATTCATCCTGCGCGATCAGGTCAGGAAAATGTTCGACCTCGACTGAGCCAATCTTCGGTTACGCCACGCTTTCAAGCGCCACCGCCGTCGCCTCGCCACCGCCGATGCAGATCGAGGCGACACCCCGGCGGGCGCCCCGCTCCTTCATTGCCCCCAGAAGCGTCACCAGGATGCGCGCGCCCGAAGCTCCGATCGGGTGACCAAGGGCCACCGCGCCGCCATGTACATTCAACCGGTCGCGGTCAATCCCAAGTTCGCGCATCGAAGCCATGGCGACGCAGGCAAAAGCCTCGTTGATTTCAAACAGATCCACATCATCGACGCCCCAGCCGATCTTTTCGAACAGCGCCTTTTTGGCAAAGACCGGCGCGGTCGTGAACCAGCCGGGTTCTCCGGCATAGGCCGCGTGGCCCACGATGCGCGCCAATGGGGTCAGCCCGAGGGCCTCGGCAATCGATGCGCGTGCCACGACAAGGGCCGCCGCGCCATCATTGATCGACGAAGACGACGCCGCCGTGATCGTCCCATCCTTCTTGAAGGCCGCCCGAAGCCCCGGGATGCGGTCGGGGTCAATGCGTTCGGGTCCTTCGTCCTTTGCAACGATAACCTCGCCCTTGCGCGTGCTCACCGTGACCGGAGCAACTTCCCAATCGAAACCGCCTTCGTCTGCCGCACGTTTCGCGCGGGTTACGCTTTCGATGGCATAGGCATCCTGATCTTCGCGTGTGAACTGGTATTTCTCGGCGCAGTCCTCTCCAAAAGTCCCCATCGAACGGCGCTGACCATTGGGCGCGACATCATAGGCGTCTTCAAGACCATCCAGCATCATGTGATCCAGCATGCGCGAGTGCCCGATCCGGGCCCCGCTTCGCCCGTCCGGCAAAAGGTAAGGTGCGCCCGTCATGCTTTCCATGCCACCGGCGATGGCGGTGTCGACCGACCCCGAGGTGATCGCATCATGGGCCTGGATCACGGATTTCATGCCCGATCCGCAGACCTTCGAGACCGTCGTGCATGGCACCGAAGTCGGAACGCCCGCTGCAAGGGCCGCCTGGCGCGCCGGTGCCTGCCCAAGGCCGGCGGGCAAGACGTTGCCCATCAAAACCTCGCCGAGATCACCGGCAGACAGACCGGCGTCTTCCAGTGCAGCACGGATCGCCACTGCGCCAAGTTCGGTCGCCGCCACATTTGAAAACGCGCCTTGAAACGCGCCCAGTGGCGTTCGCGCAGCGCCGCAGATCATTACGGGATCGCTTGATGTCATTGACCTCACTCCTCTTTTTCGGCCAGCCAGCGGGGTTTGCGCTTTTCCAGAAAGGCCGCGATGCCTTCGCGCGCATCGTCAGTTTCCCATGCATCGGCCAGTTGTTCGATGGTGGCGTTAATCACGTGTTCGTCAATCCGGGCACCAAGCGAGCGCGCAAGACTTTTGGCGCGCCCGACCGCACCCTTGGGCAGGGCCAGAAACGGCGCCACTTCCGCTTCGACCGCGCTGTCAAGATCGACCGCCGCCACGGATCGCGCCACCAGGCCAAGCCGGTGCGCCTCTTCGCCCCGAAACAGGCGAGCGTTCATGAACAACACCCTGGCCGCGGCTTCACCGATCCGGGCGACGACATAAGGCGATATCGTGGCCGGGATGATGCCAAGGCGCGTTTCGGTGAAACCAAAGCGGCAATCCTCGGCGGTAATCGCCACGTCGCACACCGAAATCAGCCCCATGCCACCCCCCATGGCGACCCCTTCGACGCGTCCGATCAAGGGTACCGGCATGTCGTTCAAAGCCCGCAACATGAGCGCCAAGCGCCGCGCTTCGGCCATGCGACCGGCGCGGTCGGCATCTATCTGCGCCTGCATCCACCTCAGGTCCGCACCGGCGCAAAACGTGCCCTCTGCACCGGAAAGTACCACCACGCGAATATCCTCGCGCCCGCCAGCCGCTTCGGCAAAAGCGCGCAATTCGTCCATCATGGCTGCCGACATGGCATTCTTGCGCGAAGGCCGGTTCAGGGTCAGCCAGGCCACCCCGTCCGCATCGACCCTTAGCGCCAATGTCTGAAGGTCGGTCATGGTGTGTTCCTCAATCCTTTGGCAAAGACAGCCGCTTCCGCCAAAGCCGTCCGGTCGATCCCGGTTTCAAAGCCTTCGGCGGCCAGCATATCGACAACGGCTTCGGTTGCCACGTTCCCAGGCGCGCCCGGCGCATAGGGGCATCCCCCCAATCCACCGGCGGAACTGTCAAAGACCCGCATCCTGCGTTCCAGGGACACCCGAATGTTGTCCAGCGCCCGGTGGCCGGTGTCGTGATAATGACCGGCCAAAAGGTCAACGGGCACCGCATCAAGAACCGCATCCAGCATCCGGTTCATGGTGTCGGGTGTGCCCTGCCCGATGGTGTCGCCCAGGGATACTTCGTAACAGCCAAGCTTGATCAGGGCCGTCGCGACGTCTGCGACCGCCATCGGAGCAATGGCGCCTTCGTAAGGACAGGCGATTGCGCAAGAGACATACCCGCGCACCGGGACCCCTTCGGCGATTGCGGTTTCCACGACAGGGGAAAATCGTTCCAGGCTTTCGGCGATCGAACAGTTGATGTTCTTCTGGCTGAAGCTTTCCGAAGCCGACCCGAACACCGCAACCTCGTCCGCCCCCGCCGCCAGTGCCCGCTGCAATCCGGTCATGTTCGGCGTCAGTGCCGTATAGCGAGTGCCTGTCCGGTGGGCGATCCCCGCCATCACCTCGGCGCTGTCGGCCATTTGCGGCACCCATTTCGGGGACACGAAACTTGCAACTTCAATCTTCTGCAAACCGGCCCTGCTCAGAAGGTCGACCAGGCGGATTTTCTGCTCTGTCGCAATCGCGGCAGGTTCGTTCTGCAACCCGTCGCGTGGGGCCATTTCGAAGATGAGAACGTCATCGCTCACGCGTCGTACTCCTGCAATTCGACCAGAAGCGTGCCCTGTTGAACCTGCTGTCCCGGCTCGGCAAACAGCCGGGCCACGACGCCGTCCCGTGGGGCGGTCAGGCGGTGCTCCATCTTCATCGCCTCAAGGACAATCAATGACTGGCCCTTCGTCACATCCTCGCCGGCGGCGATGGACACTTCGACGATCCGGCCCGTCATCGGTGCGCTCACGGCGCCCTCGGCCACGGCTTCGGCACCACCGCCCGGTCGGGACACCTGCAAAGACCGGGCCTGACCGCCCTGGTCGATCACCACCCGATCTTCGTGCAAGAACACATGGGCGTCGGCTTGGACGCCATCGACCGTGAATTGCACCGCGTTCCCGTCCCACCTTACTTGGCGGACGACAACCACCCCCATGGAAGTCGTGATCCGCCTCTCATTAAGACAGCTTTCGACCACAACGGGGTCGTATCCTTCGAATGTCACACTCTGCCGGGTATCGCCAAAAATGCGGAAATCCACCAATGCCGAGAACGGATCGGCCTGAAGGCCCGCTTGCGGTCGAAGCACTGCAAAGGCCGCACGGGCAAGCGTCAGGGCATCCATCGGCGGTGGCAATGTCAGGGCCTCGCCCCGACGCTCGATCAAGCCGGTTTCGACCTTGCCCAAGCTGAAATCCGGATCGCCCGCCAGTCTTGCCAGGAAATCCCGGTTTGTGGTCACTCCGACGATGCGCGTGCCCCGCAGCGCGCGATCCATTCGGCGCAAGGCGCTTCTTCGGTCCGGGCCATGGGTGATGAGCTTCGCGATCATCGGGTCATAATGCGGGGTGATCTCGTCGCCCTCGCGGACCCCTGTATCGACACGCGCCGCCGGATCAAGCGACATATGGGCAATGCGACCGGTTGCAGGCAGAAATCCGGCTGCCGGATCCTCGGCGTAAAGGCGGGCTTCGACGGCATGTCCGTGCAAGACGATATCGTTCTGGTCAAATGGCAGGGGTTCGCCCTCGGCGACACGAAGCTGCAAGGCGACCAGATCCAGGCCTGTGATCATTTCGGTCACCGGGTGTTCGACTTGCAGGCGGGTGTTCATCTCCATGAACCAGAAACAATCCGTGGCAGGAAACGCCGCGCCATCGACGATAAACTCGACGGTTCCGGCCCCTTCGTAGTTCACTGCGCGCGCCGCCGCGACGGCCGCAGCACCCATGGCGGTGCGCAGTGCGTCGGTCATTCCGGGTGCCGGAGCCTCTTCGATCACCTTCTGATGACGGCGTTGCAGCGAACAATCACGCTCGAACAGATGCACCACGTTACCGTGTCCGTCGCCAAAGACCTGCACCTCGATATGACGCGGCGACTGGATGAACTTCTCGATCAGGCAGGCCGGATCGCCAAAACTCACCTTGGCTTCGCGCGCAGCACCGGCCAGAGCGTCGGCAAACTCGGCTGGCGAATTGACCAGCCGCATGCCCTTGCCGCCGCCGCCTGCGCGCGCCTTGATCAGGACGGGATACCCGATCTTGTCCGCCTCGGCAGCCAGAAACGCCGGGTCCTGACTGGCGCCGTGATACCCCGGCACCACGGGCACACCGGCCTTTTCCATCAGGGACTTTGCGCCATCCTTCAAGCCCATGGCACGAATGGCATCGCCGGATGGTCCGACGAAAACCAGGCCCGCCGCATTCAACGCATCCACGAATTCGGCGTTCTCAGACAGAAATCCATAGCCCGGATGAACCGCGTCGGCCCCAGTTTTCTCGGCCGCCCCCAATATGGCGGTCACATCCAGATAGCTTTCCGAAACCGGCGCGGGGCCCAGTCGAACCGCCTCGTCCGCCATCTGAACATGAAGCGCGTCGGCATCCGCATCCGAATAGACCGCAACCGTGGCAATCCCCAGATCGCGCGCGGTGCGGGTCACACGGCAGGCAATTTCGCCCCGATTCGCGATGAGGAGTTTATTGATCATTCTCGCCCCTGATCGGGAAGGCCTTCAAGACAGCCGCCAGATCATTCCCAAGTTGAAGGAGTTCGGATGTGTCGACCGGAAACGAAACGGTTTTAGCCTGATCGGTCGACTTTTCAATCAAAGCGGCAGTAGCGTGCAGTCCATCTTGGCCCCGTTCCAGCCGAAATCTGAAATACGGCTCCATGGTTTCCAATTCCGCATGATCCGCTCTGTTCAAGTTCAGCTTCTCGATCGCCGCCAAAAAGTCCCGCAGTTCGGTGGTCCGAATACAAGAATCCCTTGTTCGTGAAGCCCGGACACCATTCCAATCGCAAAAGATATTCATCACAAGCCAGTTGCCGTCCCAGAAATCTTCCAGTTTCGGAAACTGGTAGCCAAGGGCGTCGACACTCAAGCCTTTCAATTTGAAAACCCGCATCCCGCTCACATCCTGAACAGGCCGAACCGGGTCTCGGGGATCGGTGCGTTAAGTGTTGTTGCAAGCGATAAACCCAGAATCTCGCGGCTGTTCCTGGGGTCGATGATGCCGTCGTCCCAAAGTCGGGCGGTTGCATAAAGCGGGTGGCTTTGGGCGCGGAACATGTCTTCGGTCGGGGCGCGAAAGGCGGCTTCGTCGGCGTCCGACCAGGTTTCACCGCGCTTTTCCATCGCCTGCCGCTTGACGATGGCAAGGGTTTGCGCCGCCTGCTCGCCCCCCATGACCGCGATCCGCGAATTGGGCCAGGTCCAAAGGAACCGGGGAGAATAGGCCCGCCCCGCCATACCATAATTCCCGGCCCCATAGGACGCGCCGACCAACATCGTGATCTTGGGAACCGAAGTCGTGGAAACAGCCGTCACCAGCTTGGCCCCGTGGCGGGCAATCCCGCCTTCCTCGGCCCTTTGCCCCACCATGAAGCCCGTGACATTTTGCAGGAATACCAACGGGATACGACGTTGACTGCAAAGTTCGACAAAATGAGCACCCTTCTGGGCGCTTTCGGAAAACAGAACGCCGTTGTTGGCGATGATACCGACCGGGATGCCGAAGACATGGGCAAAGCCGCAGACCAGGGTTTCGCCGAAACGCGCCTTGAATTCGTCAAACCGGCTGGCGTCCACGATCCGGGCAATCACTTCGCGAATATCATAGGGAATGCGCGGGTCGGCGGGCACGACGCCCAGGATCTCGGCCGGGTCATAGGCCGGATCCTCGGGCGTACGCCTGTCGGGAATGGCATTTGAACCGGGGCCAAGATTGGCAACGATGGATCGCGCAATGGACAAGGCGTGGGCGTCGTCTTCGGCCAAATGATCTGCCACCCCGGAAAGGCGGGTGTGCATGTCGCCGCCCCCAAGGTCTTCGGCGGTAACGTCTTCGCCCGTGGCCGCCTTCACCAGTGGCGGCCCGGCCAGAAAGATCGTGCCCTGATCGCGCACGATGATGGTCTCATCGCTCATGGCGGGTACATAGGCGCCGCCGGCGGTGCAAGACCCCATGACCACGGCGATCTGGGGGATGCCGGCAGCGCTCATCTGGGCCTGATTGAAAAAAATCCGCCCGAAGTGGTCGCGGTCGGGAAAAACCTCGTCCTGGTTTGGCAGGTTCGCCCCGCCACTGTCGACGAGATAGACGCAGGGAAGACGGTTTTCAGCGGCGATCTCCTGGGCGCGCAGGTGCTTTTTAACGGTCAGAGGATAGTACGTTCCGCCCTTTACCGTTGCATCGTTGGCCAGGATCATGACATCGCGCCCCGACACGCGCCCGATGCCCGCAATCGCGCCTGCGGCCGAGATCTCGCCGCCATAAAGACCATGCGCCGCCAAAAGCCCGATCTCAAGAAACGGCGACCCCGGGTCCAGCAACCCCTGAACCCGATCCCGGGGCAACATCTTGCCGCGTGACAGATGCCTTTCGCGCGCTCTTTCACTGCCGCCCGCCAAGGCACCCGTGGCGGCGGCTTCGACCTCGGCCAACTGGGATTCCATGGCGCGAAGGTTTTCGGCGAAGGCGTCTGATCTGGTGTCGATCTGGCTGGCAAGTTTCATGGTTCGGTCACTTCCAATCCGACACTTTGCATGGCACCCCGCACATGGCAGGCCACGATAGCATCCCGGTCCAGCCGTCCGTCATCACGATACCAGGTCGTCGCGCCCGTCAGCATCGACAACAGCATTCGGGCATGAACCGCCGCGTCATCAATCCGAAACAACCCGCGCGACCTGCCTTCTTCCAGGATGGTGCGCAAGGATTGTTCGTACCGGTTTCGCAAGGCGACGATGTCTTTGCGGTTGACGGCATCCAGACTGCGCAGCTCCATATAGGCCAGAAACACGTCCTTGGGGTAATCCAGGTGATAGGACACATGGTTCTGAACGAAAGCGCGAAGTTGCGCCTCGGGGCCCTGGACCTCCTCCATGGCCGCCTCGTGGGCCTCAAGAAGCGCATTGATATGGGTCGCCATCAGATCGACCAGCAAGGCCTGTTTACTGGGAAAGTGGTTATAGATCCCGCCCTGATGCATCCCCACGGCTTCGGCCAGTTCACGCATGGAGACAGCAGCAAACCCACGTTCGGAAAACAGACGCAGGGCTTCGCGGCGGATGGCTGATTTGGTGTCGGTGGCTGGCATGGCATAAATATGAATGATCGTTCATTCATATCTCAGGTTGGTGTGGAAATCAACAAAACTTTTGCACCTGACACACAACTGACGTGATGCCATGGCCGAAGGAAACCGATAGACTCCTCACTATCAACGCCCTGTCCATGCGGAGCCAAAGATCACTACCCCAGCCGACCTTCCATTCCTTGACATTCAAAGCGAAGGATTTTCCACCCGGTCGCCCGACGTGATGGCGGCGCGTGCCCGTTCCTGGTGCGCGCGGACACCAATAGGGTTTGCCGTGTTGCGCCATCGGCAGGCGGGGCTTCTTTTGCGCGACAAGAGGTTGCGTCAGGGAAGCCACGCCTGGCCGGACGTGGTCGGATTGACCGGGGCCTTTGCCGATTTCTGGAAACGCAGCCTCATTTCGCAGGAAGGCGACCGGCACCGGGCCTTGCGCCGCATCGCACAGACGGCCCTTTCCGAGGACTTCATCCTGTCCCTTGAACCGGCGTTTCGCCAAACCGCCGCCGAGATTGCAGAGAGCTTGCGCGACTATCCGAGCTTCGATGTCATGCAGAAGTTCGCCGAACCCTATGCCGGACGCGCGATGACCACCCTGTTCGACCTTCCCCGCCACAAGGCCGCGGAAATTGCCCATGATGCCAATACCCTGGGGCTGGCCATGGGGTTTGGGGCGAAATCACATGAACCGGCGATCAATGCGGCGTGTCGCAACCTGGAAGCCTTGGCAGAGCGCCTGATCGAACGGGCAAAGGCGGGGCAGGACAAAACCGGTTACGTGGCGCGTTTGTTACAGGCGGCGGGCAAGCATGATGGTCTTGACCACCAGGCCTTTGTCGACCTTATCGTGATCTCGATCTTTGGCGGTGTCGATACCACTCGCGCACAACTGGGGTTTGCAATCGCTCTATTTGCGCAACACTCCGATCAGTGGGATTGGCTGCGAAACAACCCCGATCACATTCCCCAAGCCATAGCCGAAGTGATCCGCACGCATCCAACCACCACCTGGGCAACGCGCGAGGCGCTTCAGACCTTTCAGATGGACGGGCTGACAATCCCCAAGGGCGCGATGATCCACGTCTTTGTCCATGCCACGGCCACTGATCCCGAGGCCGGTGGCGGCACCGGTTTCGACATCCGCGCCCGGCGAAAGGTGCATTTCGGCTTTGGCGGCGGTGCGCATCATTGCCTTGGTCAATTCGTGGCACGCACAGATATGGCGGCGGCCCTGGCCGAGCTTCTTGCCAGGTGGCGGTCGATTGAAATTGTCGGCCAACCCGAGTTTCTGCCCGAAACCGGCAACACCAGCCCCAGCCGATTGAACATTGCTCCGACTTGGGACTGACCGTCAGCGCCTGGCAGCCAGGTTTTCACGCCGGTCGACCCAATGCCTGTACCAAAGGTCCCCTGCCTTCAGAAAATGCGGCGCGCTGCCCCGATGATACCATCGCCGATCCAGGCGCGTGCGCGAAAAAGCCGTATCGCCTTTCGAAAGCCCCAAGGACTGCCAGGCCGCCTTTGCCCCAAGATAGGGTGCCATGACGGTGCCCGAGCCGGAGTATCCAAGCGCGTAATGCAACCCGTTCCGTTCCCCGACGACCGGCATCTGGCCAAACGAAAACCCAGTATAACCCGACCAGACATGAGACAACCGGGTGCCTTCCAGAGTCGGCCAAATCTGGCACATGGTGTCGCGCAACCACCGGGCCGCCCTGGCTGGCGCGATATCCACAAGGGCAGCGCGGCCACCGAAAATGATCCGTGACCCATCTGGCGAAATCCTGAAGTAACTGCGCCGCGCCCGAGTTTCGACCATCATCCTGCACCCCGGCGCGATCTCTCCGATCAGGTTTGGCGACAGGGGTTCCGTCGCGATCAGAAAACTCGGCACAGGAAAAACCCGGGCCATGAACCAACTGAACGGGCGCGTCGTGTATCCGTTGGTGGCCAGAACCACCTTGTCGGCCCGAACCTCACCTTTGGGTGTGCGGATGCGATGGCTGCCCGACAGGCGCGTGACGTCTTCCGCCGCACATGGGGCCGACACCGGGATTGACCGGCGCAACACGGCCTCAAGCAAGCCCCGGTGATACTTGGCCGGGTGCAGCGCGCCGTGTTCGGAAAATACCATCCCGCCCTTGTACATCGGCGTGACGATCTCGCTTTTCAGTTCATCCTTTTCAAGGATGCGGCAGTCGACCGCGCTTTTCTCGCCGACCTTGGCCGCCAGAGCCTTCTGCGCTTCGAAATGGTTGCTGGTATAGGCCAGTTGAATGCGCCCGGTGGTTTGGAAATCGCAGTCGATGCCCTCGTGCGCGATCAGGTCGCGTACCCAGAACAACGCTTCGCCACTTTCCTTGAAAATTTCATCGGCCGTGTCGTCGCCAAAGTCCTTTGCCAAGGCTTCCCAGCTTAGCTTGGGATGGGGGCCCACCATGCCGCCGTTCCGGCTGGACGCACCCTGCCCGGCGATACCCGCATCCAGAACCGCAACCTTTGCACCCGCATCATGGGCCGCAATCGCCGCCGAAAGGCCGGTGTAGCCCGCACCGATGACCAGAAGATCGACCTTGCCCGGTGGCGGAGCATCCAGGGTCGGCCAGTCCACGGCCTCCCACCAATAGGGCGCACCGGGATTTGCATCGTCGGTAAAAAGCGAGCCTGCCCCCATCGGAGCCACCTCAAGCGTTGCCGTAATTCCCCTTTACCCGCTGTTTGGTCGGGTCGAAATGGGGAAACGGCACAACGCGGGCCTTCAGGCGTTTTTGCTGACCGTCCAACTGGCCGATCTCAAGTTCGGTGCCATCTTCAGCATGCGCCGTGGCCACGCGACCAAGGGCAATGACCTTGCCAAGGAACGGGGACTTCATGGCACTCGTGACCTCGCCCACCTGCGCCTTGCCCAGCCGGATGCAATCGCCCGGAGACGGGACAACACCGCCTTCGATGTCGAACCCGACCAGCTTGCGGTGCGGATGTTCCTTGCGTTCGACCAATGCAGCGCGCCCGATGAAATCGTCGTCCTTCGACTTTAGCGGCACCGTAAACCCGATGCCGCCTTCGTAAGGATCGGTGGTATCGTCGAATTCGGAGCCGGCAAAGATCAACCCCGCCTCGATCCGCATCATGTCGAGCGCGGCAAGCCCAAGGGGTTTCAGTCCATATTCCTGCCCGGCGTCCCAAATTCGGTCGAACACCTCGACGGCATCCTTTGGATGACAAAAAACCTCGTAGCCCAATTCCCCTGAATACCCGGTGCGCGAAATCACCACCGAGGTGCCCGAGAAATCGTCGATGCGCGCAATGGTCAGCCGGAACCAGCCCAAATCCTCGACGGTCGGTTGCTGGGGCGGAGTCCAGAAAAGCTTCGACAGGATGTCACGCGAATGGCGTCCCTGGATGGCCACGTTGTGCAACTGATCGGTCGAAGGCCGCACCCAGGCGTTCAGCCCACGCTTTTCGGCCTGTTCCTTCAGCCACAACCCGCTGGTGTCGTTACCGCCGATCCAGCGGAAGTTCGTATCGCCCAGCCGGTAAACAGTGCCGTCATCGATCATGCCGCCGTGGTCATAGCACATGGCGGTATAGCTGACCTGCCCCACGCTCAGCTTTTTCATGTTGCGCGTTACGCAAGCCTGCAACAGTTCCTCGGCATCCGGGCCTGTGACCTCATACTTGCGCAAGGGTGACAGATCCATGATCGCCGCATTTTCGCGCACCGCCCAGTATTCGTCGATGGCCCCGAGGTTGGCGAAGGTGTTGGGCAGCCAATAACCGTTGTATTCGACAAAATCGCGGGTGTGTCGCGCAAAACACTCGTGAAACGCGGTTTCCTTGGTCTTTTCCACATCCGCCTCCGCAGATTTTCTATAGCCGATCGAGCGTTTGAAATCCTCGTCAGCCTTGTAGGTACGCACTTGAATGTCTGTGGGGTTCCAGCCGTTCGCCGGGTCCACGTCGCAGGGGCAGGCCGAGGACACACAGACCAGGTCCGACAACGCCCGCAAAAGCACGAAATCACCGGGCCGTGACCAGGGTTCGTCCATGCCAAGGGTGTTGGTGTCGTCCAGCATGGTATTGAAGAAAAAGTTGATCGCAGGCCAACCGCCGCGGGGGCGAACGTCGTATTTGGCCAGTTCGATGTTCATGTTGTCGGAACAATTGATGTGCCCGGGATAGCCAAGGTCTTCGTAATATCGCGCGGTGCAGGCCAGCCCGAAGGTGTCGTGACGCCCGCAGGTATCCTGCACAATCTCGACCAAAGGTTCTTGATCCACCGTCCAGTATTTCGAGAATATGCCGGGCGTCGGATAAAGGCTTCCCATCAGGCTGCGGGTGGTGGTCGGATCGATCTCACGCTCCAGCCCCTTGTCGAGTGCGCGGCGCGAAAACGCCTGAAAATCTGAACACTCGCGCCCTTTTACGTCCAGGATCTGGATGTACTCGCCCTTTTTGACCTCATAAGTCGTGGCATGGCCGGGCTGGATATTTGCATCGACCAATGGGTCGGCCAGGGGTTCAGGCGGCCCCAGATCCGCCTCGGCGTCCCCGGGATTGGCCCGGCGGATGTAAAGGATCAACTCGGTCGGGACGTTCTGGGCCTCGGGCGACATCGGGCCACCCGGTGCGGCACAGATCAACAGACCGTCGCATTCTGCCGAGAACTCCACATAATTGCCGGGCCGAGAATTTTCTACGAAAATTCTGACGCCGTCGCCGGTTTCGATATTGAACCCCGCCACCGCAAGCGCCTTCAGAACCCGAGCCCCCGAGGGCGACCCGTTGGCCAGCGTTTCGATGGTGCGCGTTGGTCGCCCATGCCCCTTCGTGCCGATCATCGCGGCATCAGACGACCGGTCGGGGGCGAAGAAGACCAACTCGCCTTCCTGCAGTCCCTCGCGGTCCTGCACGATGATGTCGTCGCCCTTCCAGATCGGAACCGCGCGCGACCCACCACCCGGCACGGGGTGCCGCTCAACCCCATGGGGCAGGATTGGCAGGCCGGGCTGAATGACGCCCTTGCGCTCCCAGGGGACCTCGAAAACGGGCCTCACATTCAGTGACTCCACGTTCATCGTCAGTCCAGCCCTAGGGATTTCTTGCGTTTCTCGGCCCAGGCCATGATCGTCAGATCAAAGGTCAGCGCCATCAATGCGACGTTCATCCCAAGGACGATGTTCTTGCCCAACTCGGTTCCCGCAAGCGTGCGCTGCAATTCCTGGCCAAGGTCTTGCGTGCCGATGAAGGCCGCGATGATCACCATGAAGAAGGCAAACATGATCGCCTGGTTGAAACCAACGGCCATGGTCGGCAGAGCAATCGGCAGTTGCACCGACCAAAGCTTCTGACGCCGGGTTGCGCCCGCCATGTCTGCCGCCTCGGTGATTTCCAGGGGCACGGTTCTCAGACCCTCGATGGTGTAGCGCGTCAATGGCACGGTGGTGAAGATCACGATGGCAAAGACAACGGCCACGTCGTTGACCCCAAAGAGCATGATCGCCGGGATCAGATAGATGAAACTGGGGAAGGTTTGCGCCGTGTCACAGGCAAGAAGGATGCGCTTGGCCCAAACTTCGTTGCGTGCAGCGACGATGCCCATCGGGATCCCGATGAGCATCGAAATGATGACCGCCGAGATCACGGTGTAAAGCGTGATGACCGAGCGATCCCACCACCCCGACAACGCCACGATGGTAAAGAAGATCGCCGCATAGATCGCCGATTTTCGTCCGCCCAACCAGTAGGAAAAGCCGACGATCAACAGGATGAAAGCCGACGTCGGGATCCACAAAAGCGAATTTCGGAACGGAATCAGTACCTTGACGTTCAGGAACCACCGCAGCCACTCGGTTACGGCCCGCACGCCATCAAGTGCCAGGAAACCCTTGATCGCCGTGTCGATTTCCTTGCCTTTCGAGAACGACTGGCGGCGTCCGATCTCGGTAAAGACGTCAATGAATTGCGCCAGGATGTAGAACACGACGAATCCCGCTAGTCCGGCCAGCAGAAAGGCGTGTTCCTTCCACCAGGGCGTGCCTTTTTCGTGGTGTTCTGGCTGCTTGACGACCCAGGCTTTCGACAGCCGGTCCAGCATGATGGCGAACAACACGATTGTTACGCCGATCTCGAAGGACCGCCCCAGTTTGAAACTGCCCATCATCGCCAGAAGCTTGGCGCCAAGCCCGGGCATCCCGATAAAGGCGGTCAGAACCACCATGGCCAGGCACAGCATGATCACCTGGTTCACGCCCACCAGAATCTCGGTCCGGGCCGAAGGCAGGTACACCTGCGTCAGCATCTGAAACCGGGAACTTCCCGACATCTTGCCAGCCTCGACAACCTCGGGGCTGACCTTTTTCAAGCCAAGGGTGGTCATCAGGATCATTGGCGGGATGGCGTAAATGATCGTCGCCACTGCCCCCGCCGTCGGCCCGACCTTGAAGAAGATCACCGCCGGCAGAAGATAGGTGAAGAACGGCAGGGTCTGAAGAATGCTCAGGACTGGTTTGATCACCACATCGACCCAAGTGTATTTCCAGGCCGCGATCCCCAGCAAAAGGCCAATGACAAAGGCCACCGGAGCGGCCACGACCAGGACCGACATGGTCTGCATGGCGATGTCCCACTGGCCGATCAGCGCCGTCCACAAGAAGGTTCCGCCCGCGAGAGCGGCCAGACGCCAACCGCCCAGGTAATACCCCAGCACGGTTCCGGCCGCGGCAATGGCGGTCCAGGGGATCGGCCCCAGATTTGGCCAGCGTCGCTTGCCGTAAAGCAGGTTGGCCGTGGCATCCAGCATGAACTCCAACGGTCCCTCGGCAATGAAACGCGTCAGATGGATCAGTCCCAGATCGTTTTGCACAAAAGCAAAAACCACATCCAATACTTCGGCGGTTGGCGGAATCCAGCTTTCCGGCAGTCGAACCAGCCAGGATGGCAAAACGCCGATGGCATGGGCAAGGATAAACACCACCGCCAGCCCCAGTATCGACAACAGCACGGGATCGCGGCCTTTACTCTCGCCCTCGTGGCTCAGATCCATCTCGCCTGCCGAACTGAGTGCCATCAGTTCGCCCCCAAAAGCACGTCCAACGCTTCTTGCCGGTTCATGACACCGATCAGATTACCGTTTTTGTCGGCGACGGGGAGCTCTTCGCGGGTGTCGTTCACCAGTTGACGCGCGAGTTGCAGAATGGTGTGCCCGGCACGAACGGCTTCGCCTTCGGGCGCGGAACCGTTCACCGGGTTGGCCAATACGCGGGCATGAACCACACGTGATTTCTCGATCTCTTCGGTGAATTTCGCCACATATTCCGTCGCCGGATGCAGCACGATCTGATCGGGCGTGTCGCATTGCTCGACCGCACCGTCTTTCATGATGGCGATCCGGTCGGCCAAACGCAATGCCTCGTCGAAATCGTGGGTGATGAAGACGATTGTCTTGCCCAGCAAGTCCTGCAGGCGCAGGAATTCATCCTGCATCTCGCGCCGGATCAGTGGATCGAGCGCCGAGAACGGTTCATCCAGGAACCAAATGTCGGGTTCGATGGCAAGACTGCGGGCAATGCCAACACGCTGCTGCTGTCCACCCGACAATTCTCGCGGGAAATATTCCTCGCGCCCTTCAAGACCAACCAGGTTGATCACTTCCAACGCGCGTTTGCGGCGGTCGTGCTTGTCCTGTCCGCGCATTTCCAACGGGAATGCCACGTTGTCCAGAACCGTGCGGTGCGGCAACAGACCGAAGGATTGGAACACCATGCCCATCTTGTTACGCCGAAGCTCGATCAGGTCCTTTTCCTTCAGGGACATGATGTCCTGGCCTTCGACCTCGATCGTGCCCCCGGTAATGTCGTGAAGGCGCGAGAAACACCGCACCAGCGTGGATTTCCCGGACCCTGACAATCCCATGATCACCAGCATTTCGCCGCGGCTGACCTCAAGCGAAACGTCCTTCACGCCCGCGATATATCCATCGGCCCGGATTTCGTCGAATGTTCGCCCCTCGGGCATGGATTTCAGATAGTTGACCGGATCAGCTCCGAAAATCTTCCAGACATTTCGTGCTTTGATGACAGTGTCCATGACCTTGCCCCTTGAAGATTACACCCGCCCCACATGGTCCTGTGGGGCGGGTGCCTTTGTCAAATCAATCCAGGCTTAGCCCGAGCAGGCGCTCATCCAGGGATCAACCACACCACGGTTTGCAGCCAGCCACTCTTCGGCGGCTTCTTCCGGCTCAAGCTCGTCGGTGTCGACCAGTTTCGCCATTTCGGCGATCTGCGGGTTGGTGAAAGAGATATTGGTCAACACGCAATACGCCATCGGCCACTTGCCTTCCATGCCATCCCAGGCAGCTTTCTTCAGATAGCCGGTTGCCGGGTTGCCGCAGTCATAAAGCGCATCCGGGTTCGGGCCTTTTGCCGGGTCGGTGTCGCAGCCGTCTTCCCATGCGGGGAATTCGACAAACTCACCCGGCCAGACGGCCTCGGCAAAGTTCGGTGTCCAGTTGAAGACCAGAACAGGCTTCTTTTCGGCCTCGGCCGCACCGATTTCCGCCCAGAGAGCGGCAGCTGAACCGGCGTTGATCACGGTAAAGTTCAGATCCAAAGCTTCCGCGCGTTCCTTGCCGTGCTTCAGCCAGTCGACCGGACCGTCAAGATAACGACCCTTGTCGCCGGTCTCGGCGGTGGCGAACAGTTCGGCGCAATCGTTCAGCGCTTTCCAGTCCGGCAGGCCGGGACAAGCGTCCTTGGTCCACATCGGGTACCACCAGTCCTCGCGGGTCACCGCGTCGTGGTCGCCTGCGTCATGCAGACCGCCCTTCGACAAAGCCTCGCGGAACGACGCACCGAAGGCGCCTTCCCAGACTTCAAGCTCAAGTGCGACGTCGCCCAGACGGACTGACTCGTAAACTGCCTGGCTGTCGGTTGTGACGAATTCGACGTTCAGGCCCATTTCCTCGTACATCTGACCGACGACGTTCGACATCACGATCTGGCTTGACCAGTTGTGGATCGGAATGACGATGGGGTCCGAACTGTCTTCGGCCACCGCTCCTGTTGCGGCTACGGCCGTCATGGCAGCAGCGGACAAGATCCTTTTGAGTTTCATATCGATTCCCTTGTTGACGATTATATTTGTTTGTTGGGAACCCGGCGGGTTCCTGTGCCGCCTATTCTGACAAAAATCGCCCGAAAATCAGCACAGAGAATTGATTGCCAATGACCCAAGATTTTAGAGGCAAAGCCCCTCGATCTGCGTTAGTCTGTGTCCGGATGTCGAAAACGGATGAAATACGGTGCTGAAAAGACGGGTCAGCCTGCCTCCATTGGATTATTTCGTAGCCTTTGAAGCGGCCGCGAAGCTGGGCAGTTTTGCGCGCGCCTCTGACGAGATGCGCATTTCCGAAACCGCCATCAGCCGCAAGGTCAGGCTATTGGAACAACACTATAATTTGCCCCTTTTCGTGCGCGGGCATCGCTCGATCACGCTCACTGAACAGGGGGCGGAGTTGCTTGTGTCGGTGCAGAAATCCCTGAAGATCCTGCGCGATGCCTCGCAGGACCTGCTGGAACGAGACGGATCAAGTACGGTGATCCTTGCGGCCACCAATTCGGTCGCGGCCCTGTGGCTGATGCCGCGTCTTAGCATGTTCAGCCGTTCCAACGGGCGGGTTAAGATTAAACTTATGGCATCTGACAGCGACAGCGAGTGCCTGTCCGAAGCTATGGACCTGACCATTCTGCGGGGCGACGGGGACTGGCCCGGATTCGAGTCGCAGCTATTGTTCGGTGAAACGGTCTTTCCGGTCTGCGCACCCAGCTATCTGAGGACAAATCCGACGGCCGCCGACCTCGCATCCCTGCCCAACCTTGATCTGATCGAAGTCGACAGCGCCCACAGGGAGTGGATGCGTTGGCGCACCTGGCTTGACCAAGAAGGTGTCTCGGATGTTCCCTCGGACAGGGGCAGCTATTTCAACACCTACCCTCTTGCCATCCAGGCGGCGGTTGACGGTCACGGGATTGCGCTTGGCTGGGGGCACCTTGTGGATCACCTGCTGGAATCCGGCGAACTGGTGCGGCCCCTCGGTGCCACCCAGGCACGCACATCTTCCGGGTATTACCTGTTGAAAAGCAATAAAAAACCGCCGTTTCCGGAACAGGAAATCGTGGAGAACTGGTTACTGGGCCTTAGCGCGACCCGGGTGCGCTATGGCACCGGGTCCGAACCGCAAGAGGCCAACGGCCCGGCAACTCAGACCTGAAGATAGCTTTCCAGACTGTCGTCCAGGGCCTCCACCCAAGGGGTATGGTGCGGCGGCGCGCGCTCGCCCGTTATCGGACTGACATAGCCGTGATCGCGGAAGCCCATGATCCCCTTCTTCTTGTGTTTCTTCCACTCATAGAACGCCTGATTGGCGGCCTCGATATCGAAGGACGGATAATCGGTCTCGGCGATCAGTTCGCCCGTATAGGCCCCCTGATAGGCGATGCAGGCATAATCATCCTCTAGGGCGTCCTCATCAGCCTGACGTTCTTTCCAATCGGCCTCCATTGTTGCCGTGTCGGGCAGGGAAATCCGGCCCATGATCGCATCACGCACCCACCAGGCCTGGGCATCGAACATGTTGAAGGTGAACCACTGGTCCTGCATTCCAAGATAGAACAGATCCGCATTGCCGGTGAAAACGACCCCCTTGTAAAGATCGTTTGCCGCCAGCCGGTTGGCGGTCTTCAGCCGCAGGTCGTCCGGCAGGAACGGGAAGTGGTGCTTGTAGCCGGTGCAAAGGATGATCGCATCGACCGCTTTCGAAGTGCCATCCACGAAATGCGCCATCTTGCCGTCGACCCGCTCAAGCTTTGGCACCTCTTGCCAGTTCTCGGGCCAATCGTAGCCCATGGGGGCAGTTCGATGTGCCACGGTCACTGACTTGCAGCCGTACTTCCAGCATTGGGACCCGATGTCTTCGGCCGAATAGGACGTGCCGAGGATCAGGATATCCTTGCCCTCGAACTCGCGCGCATCGCGAAAATCGTGGGCGTGCATGATCCGTCCGTTGAAGGTCTCGAAGCCCGGGTAGTGGGGCACATTGGGAAAGCTGAAGTGTCCCGAGGCGACAATCACATGGTCAAAGACGCTCCGGTCTTCGGTATCGTCTTCACAGTCCCGGGCGGTGACTTCGAAACCGCCATCCACAGCGCGAACATCCCGCACCACGTGGTTGAATTTGATGTATTTTCTGACCCCGGCCATTTTCACCCGCCCTTCGATATAGTCAAACAGCACAGCGCGCGGCGGATAACTGGCAATCGGCTTTCCGAAATGTTCGTCAAAGGTGTAATCGGCGAATTCCAACCCTTCCTTTGGGCCGTTCGACCACAGATAGCGATACATCGAGGCGTGACAGGGGTTGCAATGCTCATCGACGCCCGTGCGCCAGGAATACCGCCAAAGCCCGCCCCAGTCGGGCTGCTTCTCATAACACACGATATCGGGGATTTCGGCACCCTTTTCGGCCGCCGACTGAAAGGCCCGAAGTTGGGCCAGACCCGAGGGGCCAGCCCCAATGATGCAAATGCGTTTTGTCATGAGACACCTTCCACGATTGTTTGAACGCTGGTCGAGGCGGACATTCTAAGTGCCTTGGCCTCTTTGTAATCCTTCGAGTGGTACCACTTGTCCGCCAGCTCATAGCTTGGAAAACGGATCACCACGGTGCGGTCGCCGGGCGGCGTGCCTTCGTAACTGACCGACTTGCCACCGCGCACAATGAATTCGCCCCCGAATTTCCTGATGATCGGTTCCACAAGGGCGACGTACTTGGGATAGGTCTCGGGGTCCGTGACCTTGATCTGGGCTATGACATAGCCAGGCGGCATCAGCGAAACGCCGGGTCCGAGGTGGACGCATCCCAATCCGGCTCGAACCCCAGAACCTCGGTGCCAGGTGGCAGCGCCGGGTTGAAAAGCTTGTTGTGCGCCATCGTCGCCTGAAACAGCGGGTTGTGCTCGGCCAGCCGCCAGACCCGGCATGACAGATCGAAAACCTGGGCATAGGCATCAAACACCAACCGCACGCTTTCGGCCTCTCGGATGGTCGCGGCCCCCGGCGATGCGGGCGGAAAAGTCGCTGTCAGAATGTCTGAAAACTCGTTCGCCTTCTGATAATAGGTCGCCGAAAAGAAGGTGATCGCCTGCTCGCGCCGCTGTGCCGGATCGTTGGTCTTGGCAGCCATATGGGCCATTTCGGGCACCAGAGAATACCCCGGCGCCTTGTTCAAAACGGTGATGACATGGCCCATCGGCTCGTCTGCGCCCGGCAGGTAAAGCGCCGGGGTGATTGACTCATCCGGTCGCCCGGCCAGATCGCGCATGGCGGTCTGGCGCACACGGCACTGCCATTTCAGAAATGCCAGCCGCAAGGGCGAACTGGAATGGGTTTGTCCCAGGGCGGCGCCAAGCGAGCTCATGCAACGTCTTTCTTCTGGCGGAATGTGGAAATCGTGTAATCCCGCCCGTGGTTCAGGCTTGGGATACGGGCCGAAGTCGCCCCGACCAGATCAAGGTCAAGACTGGCATGGACCACGCCGGGCGCCGTCCCGCCATCGGCCAGCACAACACCCCAGGGGTCGACGATCAGCGAATGGCCATAGCTTTCACCACCGCCCGCCACCGGACCGACGGCACAGGCCGAGACGACAAAGCACGTGTTTTCGATGGCACGCGCACGGTTCAGGACATGCCAGTGCGCTTCTCCGGTGGTCCTGGTAAAGGCGGCAGGACAGGCCAGAACCTCGGCACCGGCCCGCGCGAGATCGCGGAACAGGCCGGGAAACCGCAAGTCATAGCAGATCACATGGCCGATGCTGCCAAGCGGCGTTTCAAAATTCGCGGCAACACTCCCTGGCTGCACACAATCGCTTTCGCGATAGACATGGCCCTCGTCCAGCGCCACATCGAACAGATGGATCTTGTCGTAATGCCCAAAGATCTCACCAGCGGCGTCGATCATATAGCCCCGGTTGATGATCTTGCCGTCGGGTGCATCGACGGCAATCGACCCGATATTGACCCAGACCCGATGCTGTTTTGCAAAGTCGCGCAAGGCCGCCAGAACCTCGTGTCTGTCTTCGCGCGCCGAAGGCGGCACGACGCGTGGACCGTCGGTTGCCAGCCCGCCGCAATACTCGGGCAAAAACAGCATGTCTGCACCCGTATCGACCGCCTCTTTCGCCATTGGAATGGCTTCGTCGATCGCCTCGGCCATGGTTGCCATGGGCCGGGTCTGAAGACAGGCAATATCAAGCGTTCGCGCCATATCAGAACTTGGTATACGCCTTTCTGAGCGTCACCAGCGGATGCCGGTCGGACATTTGAAACTTGATCAACAACTCTCGTGCGATCATATCACGGTCCTGTTGGTTGTCGGGCAATTCAATCGTGTTGGGCACCCTTACCCAGCCATTGATGTTGCGGTCGAAAACGGCGGGCATGCCCTCTTCGTACCCCATGTGGACATCTTCCAGCCAGTTCAGATCGTCCCAGCCCATTGTCTCCATGTACTTCGACAGAAACGGAGTGATCCGGTCATAGTCAGGCACAAGGTTCACGTCATAACGATAGCCGATGTGCTGACCGATTTCCTTTTCGCGTTCCGATTCAAGCCCGTCGGCGTCGTTCAGGAACTGGTTGACGTCCTTGATCTCGGACCCGCGGTATTGTGTTCCAGCCATATCTGTACTCCGTGGTTGGTGCGTGAATTCACGCACCCTACGTCGCGGTAGGGTGCGTGTTCACACGCACCTTTAAAGGTGGTGATAGTCTTCGACGCCGACCGTGTGGTTGGTGCCTGCCAAGGGAACTCCGGCCATCGCCGAGGCTTCCATCGTGAGGGCGGCCAGGTCTTCCGGCTCAAGCGAGTGCAGATGCGTCTTGCCGCAAGCGCGGGCGAACAACTGTGCCTCGATGGTGAGCGTGTGCAGGAAGTTGTAAACGCGCTCGGCCGCCTCATCGGGGTCAAGCCGTTGGCGCAACACCGGATCCTGCGTCGCAACGCCCACCGGGCATCGCCCTGTATGGCAGTGATAGCAATAGCCCGGATCGGCCCCGATTTCCTCGGGATAGTTCGCCTCGGGGATGTCCTTGTTGCAGTTCAGCGCCATCATCGCCGAGTGCCCAATGGCAATCGCATCGGCCCCAAGCGCAATCGCTTTCGCCACGTCAGCCCCGTTCCGAATACCACCGGCATAGATCAGCGTGATCTCGCCGCGCTTGCCCAGATCGTCGATGGCCTTTCGTGCCTGACGGATCGCGGCAATGCCCGGAACCCCGGTGTCTTCGGTTGCAAGGTGCGGACCGGCACCGGTGCCGCCTTCCATCCCGTCGATATAGATCGAATCCGGATCGCACTTCACCGCCATCCGCACGTCGTCGTAGACCCGCGATGCGCCCAGCTTCAACTGGATCGGGATCTGACCCCCCGTTGCTTCGCGGATCTCAAGGATCTTAAGCGCCAGATCGTCAGGACCCAGCCAATCCGGATGCCGGGCCGGAGACCGCTGGTCGATACCTGCGGGCAAGGACCGCATCTCGGCCACCTGGTCGGTCACTTTCTGACCCATCAAGTGCCCGCCAAGGCCAACCTTGCAGCCCTGACCAATGAAGAATTCACAGCCATCGGCCAGAACCAGGTGGTTCGGGTTGAAGCCATAGCGCGACTGGATGCACTGATAGAACCACTTCGACGAATTCCGCCGCTCGTCCGGGATCATGCCGCCTTCGCCCGAACAGGTCGCCGTCCCCGCCATGGTCGCACCGCGCGCAAGCGCTGTCTTTGCCTCATAGGACAGGGCGCCGAAACTCATGCCGGTGATATAGACCGGGATGTCCAGGTCCAACGGACGACCGGCGCGCGGGCCGATGATCGTCCGGGTTTCGCACTTTTCACGATATCCCTCGATCACGAACCGGGTCAGCGTGCCCGGCAGGAACGTCAGATCGTCCCAATGGGGGATCTTCTTGAACAGCGAAAAACCCCGCATCCGATAACGGCCAAGCTCGGACTTGATGTGGATGTCGTCCATCACACGCGGCGGGAAGATAAAGCTGTCGCCGATGCGGTTTACATCGCGATCCAGCGGCTTCTTGGTTGGCGGATTTCCGTCAGGCATTCTTGTTTCCTTTCAACACCGTAGGGTACGTGGCACCACGCACCACACTACAGGATGAGCTTCTTCTCGTTCGGCTCCAGGTTGTCGTAGTTCCAGAGCTGTTTTCCGGCGACAATCTTGGTGAAATGGTCGACACCCTTGTCGGGCATCAGCCCATATTGGGTAAGCTTCCGCGTCAGCCAGGCCTTGTCGAGATCACTCAACTCGGCCTCGACAGCATCAACGCCGCAGGACTTGATTTCGCCGCCGACAAAGATGGTACCGTCGTACATCGAGTCGCCAAGGTTTTTCCCGGCATTCCCGCAGACAACCATCCGGCCCCGTTGCATCATGAACCCCGACAAGGCGCCCGTGTCACCGCCAACGATGATCGTGCCGCCCTTCTGGTCGATGCCCGTCCGCGACCCGACCGAGCCGCGACACACAAGGTCACCGCCCCGCATTGCCGCGCCGAATGTCGAGCCTGCGTTCTTCTCGATCATCACCGTGCCCGACATCATGTTCTCGGCACAGGACCAGCCCACACGGCCATTGATACGCACGTTCGGTCCATCAATCAGGCCGACCGCAAAGTACCCCGTTGACCCTTCGATGATCAGGTTCAGTTTCGACAGGATCCCGACCCCCAAAGAATGCATGCCACGCGGGTTCTTCAACACCACGGTGCCGTAACCCTCATCCATCAAGGCGCGGATTTCCTTGTTCACCTCGGTCGTCGACTTGTCGTCGCAATCCACCTCGGTGCGCTTGTTGAAGTCGACGTCGGGCGCCCAAGGGTAGGTAAGCCGGTCGGATGCGTCGGGGTCGAACTCCATGTACATCGAGCGACCCGTCAACTGGTCCGTGGTCATGCCAAGCGCCTTGACCCGCTCGTCCTGGGTCATCGCCTTCAGGTCTGCATCGCTTACGCTTGCCATACGCGAACCTCCTCATCGTAAGGGTCATAGGTGTCAATTTCTTCGGGAAGGATCGCCCGGATTGCGACTTCTTCCGAAGCCATGGCAATCAGGTCGTCGCTTTCGTAAAGCACCAGCGGCTTTGCGGCCATCGTGTCCTTGGCCATGCCCAACTGATCCTTGGTGCAGACCAGATAGGTGAAGACCCCGTCGATCTCTTTGATCGAGCGCTTCAGGCTTTCTTCAAGTGTTACGCCGTTCGCCAGATTATGCGCGGTGTAGACGGCCAAAAGTTCGGAGTCACAGTTCGACTGGAACCGATGCCCCTTTCTCTCCATCTCGCGGCGCATGATCCAATAGTTGGTGATCTGCCCATTATGGACAACGCTGATGTCATTGTAGGGGAACGCCCAATAGGGGTGCGCCGATTTGATATCGACATCCGATTCCGTGGCCATCCGCGTGTGGCCGATGCCGTGGGTTCCGGTAAAATCGTTCAGCCCATAGGCCTCTGCCACCACTGCGGCATCCCCAAGGTCTTTTATCAGCTCCAGACCATTGCCCATCGAGAGGATCTCGGTCACGCCATCTTCTTCGATATGCTCGGCCATCGACGGAGTGTCGCCGTCATGGGTCAGCACATATCGCAGGGAATAATCCTGCGGTGCCTCTTTGGATTTCACCACGGCGCCATGCTCTTCCAAAATGGCATCAACGCGCGCAATGCGGTCGGCAATCAGCTTGTGAACGCCATGCCCGATCGACCGATCCTCGGCCTCGGCAACCTTGATCCGCATGATGTATTCTTCTGGTGCTCGTTCGTCACCATAGACAGCGTACCCGGTTGAATCCGGTCCCCGGTGCTTCAGGGCCTGCAACATCGCGGTCATCTCGCCGCCAACGTTCGAGCTTTTGCCCTTGTGAATTAGTCCTGCAATTCCGCACATTTGCGGCATCTCCCTGTTTCCAACGGTGCGTGCAAGCACGCACCCTACGTTGCAAATCACCCGGTAGGGTGCGTGATGTCACGCACCGCTTACGGCAGGCATTCCATATACGTTTCGTTGTCCCAATCGGTGACCGTGGACATGAACCGCGCGTATTCGTCGTACTTGTATTCGTGGAACAACCGGTACATTTCGCCCGGCATACCGCGCTTGACGACTTCGCTGTTTTCCAGGAAGTCCAACGCCTCGCCCAGAGACATCGGCAATTTTTTGACCTGCTTGCCCTGTTCGATAGCCTCGTAGATGTTGCGCTCTTCGGGCTTGCCCGGGTCCAGCTTGTTGTCGATGCCGTCGTCCATGGCCGCAAGAAGCGTCGTGCCCATGAGGTATGGGTTCACCATTGAATCGACCGAGCGATACTCGAACCGCCCCGGTGCCGAAACGCGCAATCCCGTGGTGCGGTTCTGGAATCCCCAGTCCGCAAAGACCGGCGCCCAAAAGCCCGTATCCCACAAGCGGCGATAGGAATTCACCGTCGAGCAGCCCACGGCCGTCAAGGCCTGCAAGTGATGGACAACGCCACCAATCGCCTCAAGCCCTTCGGCCCCCGGCATTTGCGGATCGTCGTCGTCCGGCATGAAGGTATTCTCGCCGCCTTTGACGTACATGTAGTTGTCGCGCATGCCCGGCAGATCGTCGGGGTCATTGCCGGTCCGCACGAACTCGTCCTCGCCGCCGCGCCAGAGGCTCATGTTGTGATGGCACCCGCTTGCCGAAACGCCCATGAATGGCTTCGTCATGAAACAGGCGAATATACCGTTCTCGCGTGCCACTTGCGCACAAATCTGGCGGTAGGTTGTCAGACGGTCGGCGTTCCGAAGCACGTCGTCGAACATCCAGTTCAACTCCAACTGACCCGGTGCGTCCTCGTGGTCGCCCTGGATCATGTCCAGACCCATTTTCCGAGCGTACCGGATCACCTGCATGGACACAGGGCGCAGCGATTCAAACTGGTCAATGTGATAGCAGTAAGGCTTGGAATAGCCGTCCTTTGGCTTGCCGTTCTCGTCGAACTTCAGCCACATCATCTCGGGCTCGGTCCCGATCCTGAGGCTGCGGCCATGCTTTTTCTGGAACTCGTCGTGCATCCGGCGCAGGTTGCCCCGGCAGTCCGACGTCAGGTAGCCGCCTGGATTTTCCTTTTCCTCGCGGTTGCGGAACAGCGTGCAGTAAAACCGACCGATGGTCGGCGCCCAGGGCAACTGCATGAAGGTCTCGGGCTCGGGAATGCCAACCAATTCAGCGGCTTCCGGGCCATAGCCAAGGTAATTTCCCGCGCGGTCGGTGAACAGGTTGACGGTCGCGCCATAAACAAGCTGAAAGCCCTTCTTGGCCACGGTTTCCCAATGATCGGCCGGGATACCCTTGCCCATGATCTTGCCGGTCACGGAAACGAATTGCAGGTACAGATACTCGATGCCCTTGGCATCGATCATCTTCCGCACTTCCTTGATTTTCTCGTCGCGCCCCGGCGCGTCTACAAAGCGTTCAAGATCTGTTTCAGCCACTGTCTTCTCTCCTTGCTGGTCTTTTGCGGGCGCTCTTCATGGGGCGCCTCGCCAATTCATTCGTGTGGATCAACTCCACGGATATGGGCTGTTGGAAACCGGGTGCAGCTCACCCTTGGCAAATCTGTCGAATCGGAACGGTTCAAGCAGTTCCTGGGTATTCCCCAGCACCTCGTCCGCAATCAGATGACCGACCCCCAGCATCTTCCAGCCATGGTTGCTGTCGGCGATGATCGTCGCGTTTTCGCGGAAATGATCGAACACCGGGAAACTGTCGGCGGTGAAACATCCGATCCCGCCCGACGCCTCGCGATGATACTTCGGCATGGTGCCTTCATAGCGCGCCTGACAATGGGCCAAGGCACTGACCCACATATGGGCAAACTCGTCTGACGCCACAAATTCGGGCGACGATGGACCATAGGGGTCGATCTGCACCTCGTTCACCGGCGTATCGACCTTGTAGGGCGACGCCCCGCCCTGAATGCCACCGAAATGGAAATCCGGCTTGTAATAGATGCCCCACATGTCCTCGGTGATGGTCGATCCATCCACCGTCGATTTCAGTTCCGCATCGGTGTCGACGTGAATGACCGGCGGCAAGGATCCGTCGTCGGCGCGGCCCTTGTCGGGATCGACCAGCAACACGCCCTCTTCCAACTGCCAGTACCGCCACATGTCCACATCTTCATGCACGGTGCCGTCCAGTCCCTTAACCGTGATCTGGCTGGGCAGACCCAACATGCTCCAAAAATCGCGCACCCAGGGACCAGCCCCGATGATCACCCGCTCGCAGGAAATCGTGCCCTTGTCGGTTTCAACCGATTGAATCGCGCCCGAGCCGTTCATCGAGTTGAAGCCCTTCACCTCGACGCCGGTGATGATCCGAACGCCCATGGCCTCGACCTTTTTGGCCAGCGCATACATGGTCTTGGTCTGGTTCGAAAACCCGCCCTGCTTTTCATGCAGGACACTGGTGATATTCTGTGCCTGCCAATCGCCGAAAATCTCGCGCATGTAGGACGTGCAGTGATTCTCGCCTTCGATCAACGTACTGTCGTACCCGATCTCTTGTTGTTGGGCATAGATCGAGTTGATGTCGGCACGCATCGATTCGGCCGAGATCTGCATGTAGCCAACCGGGTGATAGGACAGCCCCTCGGGATCGCTTTCCCAAACATTGACCGAATGCGCCATCAAACGCCGCATGGCGGGCTGGAAATAGTTGTTCCGCACAACCCCGCAGGCAATCCCCGAGGCGCCGGCCGCAATCCCGGACTTGTCCAGAATGACGATCCGCCCTTCGACGTCTTCGCCTTTTTCCTGCAGCCGTTCGGCCAGCTTCCAGGCGGTCGAGACCCCATGAATGCCAGCCCCGATTATCAGAAAGTCCACATGATCTGGAAACGCCATCCGCCCCAAACTCCCGATTGGCCAAATTCGCTTGTGCTGAATTGTCCACGGGATTGGACCAAAATCAAGCGATTTCTGAACCAATTTCTTGCCTTTTGTACTTTATTCGACCATATTGGATCAACTTTGGATCAATCAAGGACGATCATGGCCCGCAGAAACGCCACAGACATCGCCTCGGAAATGCGCCGCTCGATCGAAGCCGGCACTTACCGTCGATTCGAACGATTGCCGCCGTCGCGCAAGTTGGCGGAAAGTTTTGGCGTGGCCCGAAACACCCTGCGCGATGCCTTGAACCAGTTGGAAAACGAAGGGCTTCTGGAAACCCGTCCGGGCAGCGGCACCTATGTGACCGTCCAAGATCAGAACCAGATACCCGATGCCGTCGGCGACTCGACACCGCTTGAACTGATCGACGCCCGCTTTGCCCTGGAACCGCATATCTGCCGGTTGTGCGTGCTGCACGGACGGCGTGAGGACTTCGATACCATGGAAGAGCTTTGCGCCAGAATGGAGGCCGCAACCAACGACCCGGTCGCCTTTTCCGAGGCCGACACCGCATTCCACCGCGCCCTCGCCTCGGCCACCCGCAATTCGCTTCTGATCTGGCTGATCGGTCAGATCAACACTGTGCGTTCGCTCGACGAATGGATGCGCATGCGGCACCTGACGCTCGATCCTGACATCATCTCGGAATACAACCGCCAACACCGCCAGATCCTGGAAGCACTAAGATCGCGCGAACCCGAACGCGCCGCCGTCATGATGAAAGAACACCTGGAAACCGCACGCCTGTCACTGACCCGGGCAGCCGAGACCTGAGGGATGGATGTCCGCAAAGGAGATTTTCAAGCGCCTAATGCGCAAGTCTCTCGTCGTAATTTTCCGTCAATGGTTCGACGGTTAGCCTTGCCTTTCCAGCGCATCTTCGACCCACCAGTAACCTGTATTGGCCAGCATCCAGCTTCGTATGTCAGGATTTTTGGTGAGTACCGGCCACCTAGTGATAAGCGCATGAACCGCTTCCAATTTTACTCCGTGATGATCCCGTTTCGCCAAAGACAACAGTCTTTTTTTGTGACGATCCCAAGGCAGATCGTTGCTTCCAATAGCACGACAACCCGCGCCTCTTACCTCTCCTGCTCGATCTGACAAGGCCCTTTTAACCAGTTTTTGAATGCGCGGATGATCGCAGTTTGAACAAGCCTCAATCGCATACATCCTCACCGTGCTGTCCCGGTCCCGAACCAATTTGTCGATGGCTGAATGTACGTCATTATTAGGCAAAGAGAGTTGGGCGAGCGCCCAAGCAACCCGAAAGCGAATGTCTCTGCTTTTGTCTTGATGACGCTCTACAATCGCCCGAACTACGTCAGAGTCGCGATATTTAACCTCTCCCGCAGCCCAAAGAGCATTACAGGCTACATTGTCATTCTTATCGGCAATCAATTCCGAAAGAACACTGATGCTGTCGATAGGCTGGCCTCCGAGACACCCCAGACAGTAGGCCACTGCAGCTCTGACCTCAGCAATTTCATCTTTGGCGCGTAAGACGAGGGCGAGCGCGGCTTCGCGTTGGTCGTCTTCTGAAACGCCCTTTGTTTTGAAATCGTAGGTTTCGGCTCTCAGGAGACCTTCTGCTGCCCTTTGCCGTACAGATGAATCGTCGCTCTGTAGTTCCTTGAGAAGCGAGGCAACCTTCTCTCCAAACAATTGATTTTGACCTCCGGATTTTTTTTGCAGGGTCCCAAAAAGCATAGAACAAGTGTTCCTTGGGGGAATAGTGGTTTCTCAAAACCCCGTCATTGAAGCAGAGGATTTGCGCAGGTTTCGTGTGAAAGTCACGTTCATACGTCACGCAGCATCGGTCATTTTGGCCTCCAAGCCGACATCCAATCCAAATCCACACGGCCTCGAAAATCGTCCTAGACCCGGGCCGCCGTTTGCAACCAGTTGATATACAACCGTTCCGCCGTTTCGTTGAAGTCCGCCAACCGCGCCGCCACGTCCGCCTCCAACTGGCGCGCGCCATCCGCTCCCATGGCATTTTCCAACGCTTCCGCATACTCCGGGATCGCCGCCCAGTTCGCTACCGTGTCCGCTTCGACCTCGACGTGGAACTGCGCCGAATAGGCCCTTGGTCCCCACTTCATGGCCTGCACCGCACAGGCCGGAGAAGTTGCCAGCACCTGTCCACCGGGTGGCAGACGGGTGACCTCGGCCGAATGCCATTGCAGGCTTGGAAAGACCTCGGGCACGCCGTCCAGCCAGACACCCGCCGCGCCGTCCTCGGTCAGTTGCACGTCCAAGACGCCGATCTCGGGCGTTGTCGACGGGCCTACCTCGCCGCCCAGGGCCTCGGCCAGCAACTGATGACCCAGACACAGGCCAAGGAACGGCATCCCCCTGCCCTCGACAGCCTCGCGGATTAGCTTTTTCTCGGCCATCAGCCAGGGATGCGCGTCCTCTTGCCAGACATCCATTGGCCCGCCCATGACCCAGAGCGCATCATAGCCATCCAGCGTCGGCAAAGCCTCGCCCGCGTCCAGTTCAATGGCGTCATAACCGTGCCCGTCTTCAGCCAGAAATTGCCGGAAAATGCCGGGATGCTCGACCTTGGCGTGTTGCAGAACGAGAAGTTTCATGGCCCCGCCTTTCCTAACCGACCCTGGCCAGGCGCGCCGCATGAGCTTGCCGGTCGGCCTGAGGGCGAATGTTGAAGTGTTGATTGTACGTATTCGAAAAATGCCCGGGCGTTGCGAATCCGGTCGTCTCGGCGATCTCGGCAACCGACATTGGCGTGTCGCGCAAAAGCCGTTGCGATACATCCAGTCGCATCGCCCGATAATACGCCATGGCGCTTTGGCCAAATCCGTCGGTAAAGAGGCGGTTCAGATGCCTGGGCGTGACCCCGGCCACAAGGGCAAGCTGGGTCAGCGACAAGGGATCCGCGATGTGGTTTTCCATGGTCGCCACGGCTTCGACCAGATGGGGCGAGTGGCTTCCGATCCGCTCGGCCACTCCGCCACGCTGCGGCGCGGCTGCGGCGCGAATGTCGGTGTGAAGAAACCAGTCGCTGACCAGACGCGCAAAGACCCCGCCGCAGTGGCCCGAGATCAAGGCATGCATGAGATCCAGGGGTGCTGTTCCGCCGCCGCAGGTCACCCGGTCGCGATCCATGACGTATAGACGCCGTTCGATCAGCACTTCGGAAAACCGTTCGGCAAGTGCCGCGGCGTGTTCCCAATGCACCGTCATCCGCCGCCCCGCCATCAGACCGGCCGCGGCCAGAATGACCGACCCGCCCGAGACACCGCCGATCAGCACGCCCTTGCCGTCAAGTTGGCGCAACCAGTCAAAAACGGCGTCGTCCCGATAGGCAAAGGGATCTCCCCCGGCAACAACCAGCAGCAAATCCAGATCGTCATGGGCACCCGGGGCAAAGCTTCGCTCTACCCGTGCCGCACCGGAACTTGGCGCATAGGCGGCGTCAGAAAAATGGCTGACCTCGTAAAGCGGACGGCGCGACAAAAGATTGGCCGCGCGCAAAGGTTCAACGGTGCAGGCATAGGACATCAGGGGAAAGCCGGGGACAGGCAGGATACCCACACGAAACGGTCGTGTGGGGATTGAACCATTCAGGTCTTTAAATTGTAGATTTTCGTCCGTTAATGACATGTGCCGAACCCGTTCGACCGGTTACACCTCAATACTGAACCAATCAGGCGGGAAAGCAATGCGATATTCTGCGCTCAAGATCCTGACCCAGGGACTGACCGGGAACAAGGGGTGGACACCCGTCTGGCGCGAACCCGAACCCCAGGCCGAATACGACATCATCGTCATCGGTGGCGGTGGTCATGGGCTTTCGACAGCCTATTACCTGGCCAAGGAATTTGGCGAAAAGCGTGTCGCGGTGCTGGAAAAGGGCTGGCTTGGTTCGGGCAATATCGGGCGCAACACGACGATCATCCGGTCGAACTATCTTCTCGAAGGCAACCAGCCGTTTTATGAAATGTCGCTGAAACTCTGGGAAGGGTTGGAGCAGGATTTCAACTACAACGCCATGGTCTCGCAACGCGGCATTATGAACCTGATCCACTCCGATCCGCAACGCGACGCCTTCGTGCGGCGCGGCAACGCGATGCGGCTTTCGGGCGCAGATGCGGTGATCCTGGACCGCGACGGCATCCGCGAAAAGGCACCCTTCCTCGATTTCGACAACGGCCGTTTCCCGATCCAGGGCGCAATCTGGCAACCTCGGGGCGGAACCGTCCGCCATGACGCGGTGGCCTGGGGCTACGCACGCGGCGCCGACAGCCGGGGCGTCGACATCATCCAGAACTGCGAGGTCACGGGGTTTCAGATCGAAAACGGCGTCTGCTCGGGCGTCGAAACCTCAAAGGGCGCGATCAAGGCCAAAAAGGTCGCCGTCTGCGTCGCCGGATCGTCCAGCCGCGTGATGGAGACCGCAGGCATGCGCGTCCCGATCGAAAGCCACGTCTTGCAGGCCTTCGTGACCGAGGGATTGAAGCCGGTCATCCCCGGCGTCATCACCTTCGGCGCGGGCCATTTCTATGTCAGCCAATCCGACAAGGGAGGCCTTGTATTCGGCGGCGACATCGACGGCTATAACACCTATGCGCAACGCGGCAATCTGCCGGTGGTCGAAGACGTCTGCGAAGGCGGCATGGCGATCATGCCGATGATCGGACGCGCGCGCCTTCTCAGGATGTGGGGCGGTGTGATGGACATGTCGATGGACGGCTCTCCCTTCATCGACAGGACCCATATCGACGGGCTCTATTTCAACGGCGGATGGTGCTATGGCGGCTTCAAGGCGACCCCGGCCTCGGGGTTCTGCTATGCCCATCTTTTGTCCACCGGCAGCCCCCACCCAACCGCTACCGCCTATCGCCTCGACCGGTTCCGCCAGGGACGTCAGATCGACGAAAAAGGCATGGGCAACCAGCCCAACCTGCACTGAGAAGGAGGACCAGCGATGATCATCAACCACCCCCTTCTTGGCCCCCGCGACGCGGCCGAGTTCGTGAACCGGGGCGATGCCTGCCAGATCGACCGGCCCGACGGCATGACCGCTTCGATGGACGAAATGCACGACTATGCCTATCTGCGCGACAACCCCGCAGGCGAGGTGCGCGAGCTTTGGTACCACGAACAAGGCGACCGTTCCTGGCTGGTGGTGACCCGCAACACCCTGACGCACGAGATCACATCCGTGGAAATGGCCCGCGACGTGGCCCGCGCCCGGGGGAGATCGACATGAGCCAGCAAAACCGCATTGACGGCGGCCAGATCGACCGCACGCACAAGCTGTCGTTCAGCTTCAACGGCAAGTTCATGACCGGGTATCAGGGCGATACGCTGGCCTCGGCACTTCTGGCCAACGGTCAGCGCCTTGTCGGTCGGTCGTTCAAATACCACCGCCCGCGCGGTATTTTCACCGCCGGATCAGAAGAACCGAACGCGCTTGTGCAACTGCGCGACGGCGCGGCCCAGGAGCCTAACACCCGCGCCACCACGGTCGAACTGTTCGACGGCCTTGTCGCCACCAGTCAGAACCACCGGGGCTCGCTTGAACATGACCTGATGGCGGCGAACGACCTGTTGTCCCCGTTCCTCAGTGCCGGGTTCTATTACAAGACCTTCATGTGGCCCAAAGCGTTCTGGGAAAAGCTCTATGAACCGATGATCCGCGCCTCTGCCGGTCTGGGGCGGCTGTCGATGCAGGAAGACCCAGACGTCTATGACCACGGCTATCTGCACTGCGATCTTCTGGTCATCGGCGCAGGCCCTGCTGGTCTTTCCGGTGCCCTTGCCGCCGCGCGCGCCGGTTTGCGCGTCATTCTGGCGGACGAGGATTTCACCCCGGGTGGCCGCCTGAACGCGGAAACCTACGAGGTCGATGGCCAATCCGGTGCCGATTGGGCCGCGAGTGCGGTTGCCGAACTTGCTGCCATGGACAACGTTCGCATCATGACCCGCACCACGGTCTATGGCGCCTATGACCACGGCATCTACGGCGTGCTGGAACGCTGCACGGATCACCTCAAAGATAGTGCGGGCAAGCCGCGCCAGGTGCTCTGGAGGCTTTACACACAGCGCGCCCTGCTGACGGCAGGTGCCACCGAACGCTCTATCGCCTTTGGCGCCAACGACCGCCCCGGCATCATGATGGCGGGGGCCGTGCGCACGTACGTGAACCGTTTCGGAGTCGCCCCGGGTCAAAAGGTCGCCGTCTTCACCAACAACGACGACGGGTTGCGTACCGCCGAGGACCTGAAGACCAAAGGCGTTGAAATCACACGCATCATCGACGCCCGCAATGGCGACACCGTGGTCAACACCACCGGCCGCCACGGCATCCACACTGTCCATCTGAACAACAACCGCCATATCGAGGCCGACTGCCTTGCGGTTTCAGGCGGCTGGTCGCCCAATGTGCATCTGACGTGCCACCACCGGGACCGTCCAACCTGGAACGCCGACATCGCAGGCTTCGTGCCCGCCGGTGACCTGCCCCCCGGCATGACCGTTGCCGGGGCGGCCAATGGCGCCATGACCCTTGCCGCCGCGATCGTCGACGCCCACACCAAAGCCGCGAGGATCGCAGCCGACCTCGGAACGTCGAAGGCGCCCGGCGATCCGGCCAAAGCTTCCGACGAAACCTTCGCCACCGCCCCATTCTGGCATGTCGGTGAATCGAAGAAACGCGCCTGGGTCGATCTGCAAAACGACGTCACCACCAAGGACGTCAAGCAAAGCCACAAGGAAGGCTTCCGCTCGGTCGAACACCTGAAGCGCTACACCACTCTTGGCATGGCCACCGACCAGGGCAAGACCGCCAACATCCTTGGCCTGGCGATCATGGCCGAAGCCGCCGGTCAGTCCATCCAGGATACCGGCACAACGATCTTTCGCCCGCCCTACAACCCCGTCGCCATCGGCGCCTTCGCGGGCCGTGCGCGCGGCAAGGATTTCCGCCCCTATCGCCTGACGCCCAGCCACAAATGGGCCGAGGAAAACGGCGCGGATTTCGTTGAAACCGGCAACTGGCTGCGCGCCCAATGGTTCAAGCAACCTGGCGAGAAGGGCTGGCGCGACAGCGTTGATCGCGAGGCCGCCCAGACCCGGAAAAGCGTCGGCATCTGCGATGTCACGACCCTCGGTAAAATCGACATCCAGGGAAGCGACGCCGCCACGTTCCTGAACCGCATCTATGCCAACGCCTTCCTGAAACTCCCCGTCGGCAAGGTGCGCTATGGATTGATGCTTCGCGAAGACGGCATCTGCTATGACGACGGGACCACCGCGCGTCTGGCCGAAAATCACTTCGTCATGACGACCACCACCGCCAATGCTGTCACCGTTTTCCGCAACATGGAATTTGCGCGCCAATGCCTCTGGCCCGACCTTGACGTACACTTCATTTCCACCACCGATGGATGGGCGCAATTCGCCGTTGCCGGTCCCAACTCGCGCGCGCTCTTGTCCAAGGTCGTCGATGACCTCGACCTCTCGAACGAAGGGTTCCCCTTCATGGCCTGCGCCGAATGCACTGTTTTTGGCGGCACACCGGCGCGCCTCTTCCGCATCTCCTTTTCGGGCGAAATGGCCTTCGAAATCGCGGTTCCTGCCCGCTTTGGCGACGCCATGATCCGGGGGCTGATGGCAGCCGGTGAAGAATACGACGCGGTTCCCTACGGCACCGAAGCCCTGGGCGTCATGCGCATCGAAAAGGGTCACGCAGCGGGCAATGAGTTGACGGGTCAAACCACCGCCCAGATGCTCGGTCTTGGCGGGATGGTGTCCAAAAAGAAGGACTCGGTCGGTTCGAAGCTTTCGGAACGCGACGGCATGAACCAGGACGACGATCTGCGGCTTGTCGGCTTCAAACCCGTCGACCGCTCGATCCTTTTGACCGCTGGTGCCCACTTTCTGACCCCCGGCGATCCCGCCGATATGACCCACGATCAGGGCTGGATGACCTCGGTCGCCTATTCGCCCGAACTTGGGCACTCGGTCGGCCTTGGCTATTTGAAACGCGGCAAGGAACGGATCGGCGAACAGGTCCGCGCCTATTCGCCCGTGCGCAATCAGGACATCATGGTCGAGGTCTGCTCGCCCCATCACATCGACCCCGAAGGAGAGCGTCAACGTGGCTGATTTCACCCTCACCGCCGCGCCCATCCTGGGCGGAATCGACAAGGCCATCGCCGGCAATCGCATCCTTGAACGCGATGACCTGGCCCTTGTGTCCATCGCAACGCCCCTCGGCGGAGATGGCGGGCTTGCACAGGCTCTGAAATCGGGCTGGTCGCTCGACGTGCCCGACCCGACGCGGTCGACCACCAATGGCGATGCCCGCGCGATTCGCACGTCGCCCGACCAGATGCTGCTGGTCTTTCCCCATGCCACGCCGGACGCCGAACCCCATGTGCAGAAAATGCTGAACGGTGCGGGCTATACCACCGATCAGACCGACAGTTGGGTTGTCCTTGAAATCTCGGGGCCCGACACAATGGCGGCCCTTGAACGGCTCTGCCCGCTTGACCTCGCGACGTTCGATGCCGACAGCACGGGCCGCACCGTGATGGAGCATATGGGCGCGCTGATCGTCAAACTGGGCAAGGATGACTTTCTGCTGATGTCCGCCAGTTCTTCGGCGGGATCGTTTCTGCACGCGGTCGAAACATCTTACACCTACGTCACCTGACCGACTGGAAGCGAAATATCAGGGCTTGCCGCCCGGCCCCAACGGGCCGGGCGGAAATGCCTTAGAACAACCCTTCGATTTCGCCGGCGTCGTTGAGGTGGATTGATTCCGCGGCTGGGGTGCGCGGCAGGCCGGGCATGGTCATGATGTCGCCGCAGACCACCACCACGAAGCCCGCTCCGGCCGACAGAC
>JABDJO010000056.1 GCA_013002465.1 Silicimonas sp.
CCCTTGCCCTGGCGAACCCGGTGTCCTTCACCGTTTACGACAGTGGGGGCACCGACACGTTCGATTTCTCGTCCTATTCGGCGCATCAGTCCCTTGATCTGCGCCAGGAGTCTTATTCGGATCTGGCTGGTTTGGATGGCAACATCGGCATCGCGCGCGGCACCGTGATCGAACATGGTCTGACGGGCGGCGGCAACGACACGATCACCGGCAACAGCGCCGACAATGGATTAAGCGCCGGGGCCGGGGCGGATACGGTTGATGGTGGTGCGGGCAATGATGCGATCCGGGGCGGCGCGGGCCATGACGACCTAAGCGGTGCCGACGGCTTTGATTTGATCGAGGGCGGCGCGGGCAACAACCAGATTGACGGTGGTGCAGGCGGCGATCTTTTGATCGGCGACGATACAACACTGGCCATACTGACGATGCTGTACCCGGAGTGGACGCAACCGGCCAACGCCCAGGTTCTTTTGGACACCGGCGATTATCTTCCGCTTTGGGAGGATATTCAGGACGACATTGGCATTGTCTAAGCGCGCCGCCCGCCGCGGCTTCGTTCAGGCAATGTCATCGCCATAGATGACATCATTCCCGTTGTCGCCAAAGAGCAGATCATCGCCCAACCCGCCGATCAGGGTGTCGTCTTCGCTTTGCCCCCTTAGCGTATCATTTCCGCCGTCCCCATTCAGCGCATCAAAGCCCGCACCGCCGCTCAGGCTATCGTCTCCATATGACCCCGACAGAGCATCGTCGCCCGCAGCACCCACGATCGTGTCGGGGCCAGCGCCACCGTTCAGCGTGTCTGGCCCGGTGCCCCCGAACAGCGTCTGCCCGACCGCCAGAAGCGGCGGGCGGTCGACGTTCAGGATGTCGGCATTGGTCAGTTCAGACGCCAGAAGCGGGGCGTTGTCCGCCGTATAAAGCAGGATGGTTTCGTTGCCATGTGTCAGGATCGCCCCGTCAGAGGTTGGCGTAACCTGCAACTGCGACAGGTCGTAAAGAAAGTCGAAAGCCGAAAGGTCAAGCCTGTCCTGCCCGCGTTCGAAATCGGTGATTTCGTCAACCACCCCATCGGCAGCCATCACAAACAGGTCCGCGCCATCGCCGCCGGTCAACGTGTCGACACCAGCCCCATCAAGCAGAATATCCGCCCCGGCGCCGCCGTCCAATGCTTCGGCCACGGCAGAACCGATGACCTGATCGTCGCCGCTGGTGCCCGTCCCGCTGGCACCGGTGCCATCGGTCTGAACGACTTGGCCAAGGCCCGACAGATCGACCTCAAGGCGCGTCAGCCCCGCTTCCCATTCCGAGGTGGCAAAGACCTGCAGCGAGGTGGCCGAGATCGACAACTCGACAGCACTGACCCGGTAAAGCGATGTTGTCCCGTCGTCGGCAAGGCTGTCGAGATGCACCAGTCGCCCGCCCGGCAAAAGCGTGAACAGCGACAGACCGCCCTCGGTCCCACCGACCACGACGAAGGCGAAATCGCCGTAGGTTGCGGCGCCAAGGGACGATGCGCCCTGAATGCGGGTCCAGTCGGCGTCCAGTACATGGTCGGCCAGAATCGGGGTGCCGCCAGTTTCGACACGAACAACCGACACCGACGAACTGCCCGAGGAAGCCATGACCAAAAGCGTTTCGCCCAACCGCTGAACCACGGCGAGATCGCTGGGCGTATTGACCGGCAGGCCGTCGGGCACGCCAAGAGCGCCGGATTGAGTCAGTGAACCGATGCTGGCCGATGCGATATTGACCCCGTCCTCGGTGGCCGAGGTTGTGGCCAGATAGTCGGCCCCTGCGATGTCGAATGTCGTGCTGGCCGAGACATCTGCCAGATAGCGGTCCGCGGCATCGTTCAACCCGGCAGACCAGGTTAACCCGCCCTGATCGACAAACAGGTCTATCCCCCCCGTTCCGGCACGGCCCGAGACCACAGCCGCGACCCCGCCAAGATCAAGCCCGACGGGTGCAACCAGGGTCCCGATCCCGGTCAATGCCGACTGAGTGCCAAGGGCACCGGTTGGACCAAGCGACAGGCTTTGACCGCTGGCTTCGGGCAGGCCGGCGACAGCCAAGCGCGAGGCTCCACCTGTGGTTATGGCAGCTAATCCGGGCGATACGCCGACCGCGAAGGTCCCCGTCAGAAGAGAAGACCCCGCCATGCTCAGGGTACCATCGGCGGCAACATCCAGTTCGATCAGCGCGTTTTCGGTCCGGCTAAGGGCGTAGAGCACCTTGCGACCGCCGATTTCGAGCACCAGAAGATCGCTCAGCCCCGACGTCAGACCAAGCGTGGAACCTGATAGAAGTTGTTCGACCGTCAACACGGTCATGGTCACTCTCCAACAGAGCGCGAGAGCCAGATACAAGGCACCCGCTTCAACGGGTTACTCTTCTGAAACTTTTCTTAAACTTTGGTTTATTTCTGCGCTGATGCGCGAATCTCGGCCAATGTGACGTTGGGCAGAATGGCCTCGGTTGGGATCGGGATGTCAAGAACGGCACCCGTTGGCGAACCAAGAGCCCGTTCAAAGGCGGGGGCGAAATCCTCTGTTCGCTCGATCCGCTCGCCCAGCATTCCGTAAGACCGGGCAAGTGCGGCAAAGTCGGGATTGGCAAGGTCGGTGCCCGAAACGCGGTTTGGAAAGTGGCGTTCCTGGTGCATGCGGATCGTTCCATAGCTGGCGTTGTTCAGCAAAAGAACGATGGGGGCGGCGCCAACTTGCATCGCGGTCCCCAGTTCCTGGCAATTCATCTGGAAATCGCCGTCGCCGGCAAAACAGACCACAGTGCGATCCGGGTGCACGATCTTGGCCATGATCGCCGCCGGAAGGCCGTATCCCATGGCCCCCGATTGCGGTGCCAAAAGCCGTTGGCCCGCCCCGTAACGGAAGTACTTTCCGTTCCAAATCGAAAAATTGCCCGCGCCATTGGTCAGAATCGCAGTGTCGTCCAGCCGGTCTTCCAGGAAAGCCATCACCTTAACCATGTTCACTGGTCCGGGCTGTTCGGGCAGGTCGAAGGACGCGGCATGGCGGGACTGCGCCTTGGCCAGCCAGTCATTCCAGCGGTTGGCTAAGGGCGCATTTGCCAGTGCGGAAGCGAAAGCGTTGGGATTGGACTGGATCGCGATGTCGGGCAGAAAGATCTTGCCGATCTCGCCCGAAGACTGGTGAACGTGGATCAGCGTCTGTTCCATGTCAGGAAGAACGAACGTGGCGTAATTGTCGGTGGTCATCTCACCAAAGCGCACGTTTATCGCAAGGATCAGATCGCTTTCCATCAGCGTTTCGCGAACCCCCGGCAACATGCCGACACCGGCCTCGCCGACGAAGGTCGACAGGCGATTGTCATAGATGTCGTGATACCGGAACGCGGTCACGACCGGGATGCCCGAGGCTTCGGCAAAGTTTTGCAGGGCCAAGCTGCCTTCGGATGTCCATCCACCACCGCCTGTCAGGATCAGTGGTCTTTCGCAGGCTGACAGAGCATGGCGCAGCTGATCCAGCGCTTCGGGGGCGGCCGACGGCATGGGTAAGGAAGGGGCCCGCGTGATCGCCGCCACGTCCGTCATTGCACCCACGACATTTTCCGGCAGGGCCACAACGACGGGACCGGGGCGCCCGGACAGTGCGGTTGCCCAGGCCCGCGAGACGATCTCGGGGATGCGTTCGACGTGTTCGATTTCTGTGACCCACTTTGCGATGCCCCCAAAGAAGGCGCGATAGTCGACTTCCTGGAATACCTCGCGGTCGCGGGTTGTGGTTTCGATCTGGCCCACGAAAAGGATCATCGGCGCGGAATCCTGCATTGCCGTGTGGACACCGATCGACGCATTGGTAGCGCCGGGGCCACGCGTGACAAAGCACAAGCCCGGCGATCCGGTCAGCTTGCCATAGGCCGCGGCCATAAACCCTGCCCCGCCTTCGTTTCTTGTGTTCACAAATGTGATCGGAGACTGATGCAACCCGTCCAGCACCGTCAGATAGCTTTCGCCCGGAACGCCAAACCCGTGCCTTGCGCCCAGGACCTCAAGGCATTCCACCAGCAGTTTTCCACCGTGCCGCATGACCGATCTCCGTTCCCTGACCAACTTGTTGCAGTGCCGCCGATCAGAGGCAAGCCACCAACCTGTTTGCGCCGCACTGGGATTTCAGACATGAACGCAATAACTGGACTCAACACCGCCATCCATTTGGCGATACGATCGCGCCACCGGGTCCGCATAGGTACAACCGTCTGCAAGCCGGTTTCGGGGAAGAAGAAAACGCACATGAACGCACCGCAACTGGACACATCACCCAAGGTCTCGGACGAGGTGCGCAAGACCACCTGTTACATGTGCGCCTGCCGTTGCGGCATCAACGTCCACATGAAGGACGGGCAGGTCGCCTATATCGAAGGCAACAAGGACCACCCGGTGAACAAGGGCGTTTTGTGCGCCAAGGGATCGTCCGGGATCATGCAGCACCTGTCGCCGGCACGGCTGCGCGCGCCTATGAAACGGGTTGGCCCGCGCGGGTCGGGCGAGTTCGAGGAAATCACCTGGGAAGAGGCGCTGGAAACCGCCACCGCCTGGCTGAAACCGATCCGCGAGACTGACCAGTCCAAGCTGGCCTTCTTTACCGGCCGCGACCAATCGCAGTCCTTCACCAGTTTCTGGGCGCAATCCTTCGGCACCCCGAACTATGCCGCACACGGCGGGTTCTGTTCCGTGAACATGGCAGCGGCGGGCATCTATACCATGGGTGGTGCGTTCTGGGAGTTCGGCCAGCCCGACTGGGACCGCACCAAGCTGTTCATGATCTTTGGCGTCGCCGAGGACCACGACAGCAACCCGATCAAGATGGGTCTGGGCAAACTGAAAGAGCGCGGAGCAAAGGTGATCGGCGTCAACCCGATCCGCACCGGCTATAACGCGATCGCCGACGAATGGGTCGGCATCACGCCGGGCACCGACGGGCTGTTCATCCTGAGCCTTGTGCATTGCCTGATGAAAGCTGGGCGGATCGACCTTGATTATCTTGCGCGATTTACCGATGCGCCCTGCCTTGTGAACGAAGATCCGGCCAGCGACGAACACGGCTTGATCCTGACCAACGAGGCCGGCAAGAAACTGGTCATCGACCGCCGCACCGGCAAGCCCGAGGCGTTTGATACGCCTGGGGTGCAGCCCGATCTTTCTGCCACCTACCGCCATGCCGGAGTGTCGCACCGTCCGGTTTTGCACCATATGGCGGACAAGTATATTTCCGACACCTATGCGCCCGAAACCGTGGCCGAACAGGTTGGCATCAGCGCCGACCGTATCCGTGCCATCGCCGCCGAACTTGCCCGCACGGCCTTTGACGAGGCATTCGAACTGGACCGTGAGTGGACGGATTTCCGTGGCGACACCCACAAGACCATGGTCGGTCGCCCGGTTGCCTTTCATGCCATGCGCGGGATATCGGCGCACTCGAACGGTTTCCAGACCTGCCGCGCCCTGCACCTGTTGCAGATCATCCTTGGTTCGGTCGAAGTTCCCGGCGGTTTCCGGTTCAAACCGCCCTACCCCAAGCCATTCTGGGCCCATCCGAAGCCGCATGCCGCGCACCAGCCCGACCAGCCGCTTGACGGACCGCACCTTGGCTTCGTTCACGGGCCAGATGATCTCTTGCTTCGCGGTACAGGACCCGGCGTGAACGACCCAAACGCCCCCAGGCGCATCGACAAGGCGTTTTCCTGGGAAAACCCGATGAGCGCACACGGCCTGATGCACATGGTCATCTCGAACGCCCATGCCGGTGATCCCTACAAGATCGACACGCTATTTCTCTATATGGCGAATATGTCGTGGAATTCGTCGATGAACACTTCGGGCGTCATGAAGATGCTGACGGACACGGACGAAAGCGGCGACTATATCATTCCCCGGATCATCTATTCCGATGCCTATTCCTCGGAAATGGTGGCCTATGCCGACCTGATCCTGCCCGACACGACCTATCTGGAACGCCACGACTGCATATCGCTGCTGGATCGCCCGATTTGCGAGGCCGAGGCTGCCGCCGACGCAATTCGTTGGCCAGTGGTCGAACCCGACCGGGATGTCAGGGGGTTCCAGTCCGTGCTGTGCGACCTGGGCGCGCGATTGGGTCTGCCGGGGTTTGTCAACGACGATGGCAGCCAGAAATACGCCGACTACGCCGACTATATCCAGAACCACGAAAGGAAGCCCGGCATTGGCCCGCTTGCGGGTTTCCGGGGCGACGGCACGCAGTCCGGGCGCGGCGCACCAAACCCCAATCAGATCGAGCGTTACAAGGAAAATGGCAGCTTCTGGATCAGCCACATCCCCGAAGAGGCGGAGTTCTACAAACCCTGGAACAGCGCCTATCAGGATTGGGCGGTGGAATTGGGTCTGTTCGACGCGCCCTCACCCTATCTGTTCACACTTTGGTGCGAACCTTTGCGACGATTCCAATTGGCTGCCGAGGGGAAGCACCGATTGTCTCCTCCCGACCACCTGAAGGCGCGTTATGCAGAGACCATGACCCCGCTGCCGGTCTGGTATTCGCCGTACTCCGAAGCCGACGATAGCATGACGGTCCATGCGCTTACCCAGAGACCTATGGCGATGTACCATTCCTGGGGCTCACAGAACGCCTGGCTGCGGCAGATCCATGGACGCAATCCCTTGTATGTGCCGACCAAAATCTGGGAGGCGAACCGTTTCGCGGAAGGTGACTGGGCCAAGGTCACTTCGCCACACGGCGAAATCACCGTGCCGGTCGCACATATGGCGGCGCTGAACGAAAACACCGTCTGGACCTGGAATGCCATCGGCAAGAGGAAGGGGGCCTGGGCGCTTGACGAGGACGCGCCCGAGACCACAAAGGGGTTCCTTCTGAACCACATCATCCACGAGTTGATGCCGCCAAAGGGCGACGGTCTTCGCTGGGCGAACTCGGACCCGATCACCGGGCAAGCCGCGTGGTTCGATCTGCGGGTCAGGATCGAAAAAACAACCGCGCCCGCCGAAACGCAGCCGGCGCACCCGGCGCAGAAAAGCCCTGTCGGCAAAGGTCCAGCCCAAGTGGCCAGAAAGTTGGGCTCATGATGCTTTGTATCCTTGAAATCAAACCCTCCAGAGGCACAGAGCTTTTGAAGAACGTTTCGCCAAATTCCCTGCATAGGGATTTGCCATGACCACGCTTCCCACCCATACCGAAAAGTCGCTTGGCCTGGTGATCGACCTGGACACCTGCGTCGGGTGTCATGCCTGCGTGACCGCCTGCAAGGGCTGGAACACTGAAAACTATGGTTCCGCGTTGGCTGACAACGATGCCTATGGCGCGAACCCGGTCGGCAGTTTCCTTAATCGCGTTCACTCCTACGAAGTGCAGCCCGAAACCGGTCCGGCACAGCTTTTCCATATGCCGAAATCCTGTCTGCATTGCGCCGATGCGCCTTGCGTCACCGTCTGCCCGACGGGGGCCAGTTACAAGCGCGTGGAAGACGGCATCGTTCTGGTGAACGAGAGTGACTGCATCGGTTGCGGTCTGTGCGCCTGGGCCTGCCCTTACGGTGCGCGCGAGATGGACCCTGTGGAAAAGGTCATGAAAAAATGCACCCTCTGCGTGGATCGCATCTATAACGAGAACCTGCCAGAAGAAGATCGCCAACCCGCCTGTGTGCGCACCTGCCCTGCAGGTGCCAGGCATTTCGGCGATCTGGCCGATCCCGAAAGCGATGTTTCGCAACTGGTCGCGAAACGCGGCGGGATCGAGCTGATGCCCGAACAGGGTACAGCCCCGGTCAATCGGTATCTGCCGCCCAGACCACGCGACGAAGCGCCCGAGTTTGACGTCCTTGCCCCCTATCTGGAACCTGTCGCCGAAGAACCCGCGGGCTTTCTGGGCTGGCTGGACCGCACACTGTCGAAGGTGTCCTGATGCATCCCGCTCCGTCTATCATCCTGTTCACCACGCTTTCGGGCCTTGGCTTTGGCATGCTGGCCTTTCTTGGGGTCGACGCCACGCCGCCCACGGGCTGGACTGCCTTCGCGTTCTTCGCAATCGCGTATCTACTGGCGGTTGGCGGGTTGGTTTCTTCGACCTTTCACCTTGGCCATCCAGAGCGCGCGATGAAAGCCTTCACACAGTGGCGGTCGTCCTGGCTTAGCCGGGAAGGATTGGCGTCGGTGGCGACACTGGTCGTCATGGCGCTTTACGGGTTTGGGCTGGTCTTTTTCGATGCACGGTGGAGCTTTTTCGGCCTGATCGGCGCGGTACTTGCGCTTTTGACGGTTGTTGCGACCTCGATGATCTATGCCCAGATGAAAACCGTGCCACGCTGGCATCACTGGTCGCCGCCCGTGCTTTTCCTTGGATATGCGATTGCAGGCGGGGCACTGATGACCGGGCGCACGACGCTGGCGCTTTGGCTTTTGCTGGTTATCGGCGTGGCGCAGATCGTGGCTTGGGTCGATCAGGACCGGCGGGAAAAAACCTCGGCTACGACGCTTGCAACGGCAACCGGGCTTGGCCATATCGGCTCGCCCAGGGCCTTTGAAGCCCCCCACACTGGCGAGAATTATCTGACCAACGAAATGGTCTATCGCGTCGGGCGCAAGCACGCGGCGGTTCTGAAGGTGATCGCCCTTGTTCTGGCAATTATTCTGCCAGTGGTCTTGTTGATGCTGCCGTTTCACCACATCATTGCGGTCTTGGCGGTATTGTCGCATCTGGCTGGCGTCCTGGTGCAGCGCTGGATCTTTTTTGCCGAGGCACGTCACGTTGTGGGTTTGTATTACGGGCGCTAACCGCATAGCGGGTATTCAATGATAGCGACGTTGTGTCCGTTGCTTTTTTTCTGCACCTGCATAATGTGCGCCGCAATTCGCAGAGGATTCTGTGAGCAACCGTTTCAGGAGGAATAGAAATGACGAATGTAGTAATCGCATCCGCCGCCCGCACAGCGGTTGGTAGCTTTAACGGATCGTTTGCGAATGTGCCCGCCCATGACCTGGGCTCGACCGCCATCCAGGCAGTTATCGAGCGTGCGGGTCTTGAGGGGTCGGATGTCTCGGAAGTTATTCTGGGGCAAATCCTTACTGCAGGCCAGGGCCAGAACCCGGCGCGTCAGGCTTCGGTCAATGCCGGTGTACCTGTTGAATCGGCTGCATGGGGCATCAACCAGCTTTGCGGTTCGGGCCTGCGCGCCGTGGCGCTTGGCGCTCAGCACATTCAGCTTGGTGATGCGGACATCGTGGTGGCTGGCGGACAGGAAAGCATGTCGATGGCGCCGCACGTGGCACATCTTCGCGCTGGCCAAAAGATGGGCGACATGAAATTCCTCGACACCATGCTGCGCGACGCGCTTCTGGATGCGTTCCAGGGCTATCACATGGGCAACACCGCCGAGAACGTGGCCAAGCAGTGGCAGTTGGGCCGTGACGAGCAGGACGAATTCGCGCTTGCCAGCCAAAACAAGGCGGAAGCTGCCCAAAAGGCCGGCAAATTCGACGATGAGGTCGTCGCCCACACGGTGAAGAACCGCAAGGGCGACATCGTGGTCGACAAGGACGAATATATCCGTCACGGCGCGACCCTTGAAGGCATGCAAAAGATGCGCCCCGCCTTCGACAGGGAAGGCACGGTGACCGCGGCCAATGCTTCGGGCATCAACGACGGCGCGGCCGCGACGCTTTTGATGACAGCCGAGAATGCTGAAAAGCGTGGCATCACGCCGCTGGCACGGATCGTGTCCTATGCGACTGCCGGTGTGGACCCCTCGATTATGGGCACTGGCCCGATCCCGGCAAGCCGCAAGGCGTTGGAAAAGGCCGGCTGGAAGGTTGACGATCTGGACCTGGTGGAAGCCAACGAAGCCTTTGCCGCACAAGCCTGCGCGGTGAACAAGGACATGGGTTGGGACCCGTCGATCGTGAACGTCAATGGTGGCGCCATTGCCATCGGTCACCCGGTCGGCGCCTCGGGTGCGCGCGTTCTGAACACGCTATTGTTCGAAATGCAGCGCCGCGACGCCAAAAAGGGTCTGGCCACGCTCTGCATCGGTGGTGGCATGGGTGTCGCCATGTGTGTCGAGCGTCCCTGAACAAAAACAACGCGCGGGGGCTCGACCCCCGCACCCCCCGAAAGTGTTTCAAGCGAAATGAACGCTCGGGGCCAAACGAGATCTGAACGAGGAGAATGACTATGGGACGTGTCGCACTGGTTACCGGGGGTTCGCGCGGAATTGGCGAGGCCATATCAAAGGCACTGAAGGCGGACGGCTATGCCGTTGCCGCCACTTATGCCGGAAACGACGAGAAGGCCGCGGCATTTACCGCCGAGACCGGGATCAAGACGTACAAGTGGAACGTGGCGGATTATGCTGCGTCGCAGGCCGGGATTGCCGAGGTCGAAGCCGACCTTGGACCGATCGACACGGTCGTTGCCAACGCCGGCATCACGCGTGACGGCTTTTTCCACAAGATGACGCCCGAGCAGTGGCAAGAGGTGATCGACACCAACCTGACCGGTGTTTTCAACACGGTGCATCCCGTCTGGGGCGGCTTGCGCGAGCGTGGCTTTGGCCGGGTTATCGTGATCTCATCGGTCAACGGCCAAAAAGGTCAGGCTGGCCAGGTCAATTATGCTGCCACAAAGGCCGGTGACATCGGCATCGTGCGGTCGCTGGCCCAGGAAGGCGCGATGAAGGGAATCACCGTGAATGCGGTTTGTCCCGGTTACATCGGCACCGAGATGGTACGCGCCATTCCCGAAAAGGTCCTGAACGAGCGGATTATCCCGCAGATTCCCGCAGGCCGCCTTGGCGAACCGGAAGAAATCGCGCGCTGCGTGACCTTTCTTGCTTCGGAGGATGCCGGGTTCATCAATGGATCGACGCTTTCGGCGAACGGCGCACAGTTCTTCAGCTGATTTCCCAGAGGTTGAACGGAAAGGGCCAGGTCGACGGATCTGGCCCTTTTTCTGTGCGAATGGACTGCAGCTTTTCAGCGCAATGAGTTCATGCGCCCGAACAAACGGCAGCATATTCCAGGAGGGCATCGCCCCCAAGTTGCATCGGCTATTGACTGGTTCGAGGGTGAAATCCGGGATTGTTGATCATTTGACGGTGATTTTGGATTTATTGCCCCCCTGAGAGCCAAACTAGTGGCTAAGCCGCTCGATTTCCTCCTTTAGCTTCAGTTTTTCTTTTTTCATTGCTGTCAGTTGCAGATCGTCGAAGGCCGGGCTGCGTTGTGCTGCCTCTACTTCCGATTCGAGATCCTGATGTTTTTTGCGGAGTTCCTGGAGATGCGAACTCATGCTCATCGTAATCCTCCTGCTGATGATGTCCTGCCGGGTAGTGCAGCACGAAACGTGATTCGTGTCACGTCGCAGATTGGAAAATCCACACCCGATGCTAATCATTCGTTAACAAATGCCCCAAGTGCCGCGCCGTCACGCAAGATGGCCTGGGCCTCTGCCGTATAGCTGTCACCGTCGTTCTGGTGGCGGTCGCCGCGGTGCAGAATAAGCGGGGGTAGCAGGATAAAGGCGCCGTTTGCGCCCTTTTTGGCGGAAAACAGGAACAGTTTTGCGGCGCTCGAACGACGCGGTTGCAGGGGAAGCACGCGAATTGCACCCACACGATTGGAAACCACGGCCAAAAGGTCCGGCAGGCGTTCGATACGCTGCACAACAGTCAACGTGCCACCAGGGCGCAGTCGGCGAAGCCCAGCGTCAACCCAATGATCAAGCCCGGCTTGGGCACCTCGGCCCGTTTCGCGATCGCTGCCAGGGGCAGCCGTGCTGTTTTTCCGGTCAAAGAACGGTGGATTGAAGAACACATGATCGAAGGATTGCGCGGTTAGTTCTGGCGGCAGGGCTGTGACGTCGGCCTGGACGATAGTTGCCTCCAGACCGTTCAATCCGGCGTTTTCCCGCGCCAGCAAGACCTGGGAATTGACCAATTCGACGCCCGTCGCCGATAGGTCGGGGACGCGCGACATCAGACAAAACAATGCAGTCCCGACGCCGCAGCCAAGGTCCAGAACGCTGTCACCGGGCCTGGCAGGTACCGCGGCAGCCAGAAACACCGGATCGGCGCCCGCGCGATATCCCTTGGCGGGTTGGCGAAGGCGCAATTTCCCGCCTAGAAAGCCATCTTCCCCCACCTGGGTCATTGCTCCACGGGCAGGTCATTGTCCTTAAGAACGGTACTGGCCCGGAAGTAATCGGAATCCCGCACCATCAGGCGGCGGGGCAATATTCCGATCGAGCCTTCAAGGACACTCATGTGGACGTCCATCTGAAAGCAGTCTATATCCTCGCCCTCAAGGAGGGCGGTCGCAAAGGCGATCATTGTCGGGTCGTTGGTGCGCATCAGCTCTCTCATGGGATGGACTTAAGGGCAGACGTTGGTGTTTGTCGAGCGATCTGACGAGCGTGTGATGAGCCTGGACGAAGACTCCTCTGCGAAACCGCACGAGCGGTTGGCAAGAGCACTTGCAAATGATCTGGCGGCGGTGGATTCGCTGATCCGAGAGCGTATGGCCTCGGACAACGCGCCGCGCATCCCCGAAGTGACTGCACACTTGGTCGATGCGGGCGGCAAACGCGTGCGCCCGATGCTTACTTTGGCTGCAGCGCGGCTATGCGGCTATGACGGTGACAATCACCACAAGCTGGCAGCGACTGTCGAGTTCATTCACACCGCTACATTGCTGCACGACGATGTTGTTGACGAAAGCCGACAACGGCGTGGCAAGCCGACGGCAAACCTGTTGTGGGACAACAAAACATCTGTGCTGGTGGGCGACTATTTGTTTGCGCGGTCATTCAAGCTGATGGTGGAAACCGGGTCGCTTAGGGTCCTGGACATCCTGTCGGACGCGGCCGCGACGATTGCCGAGGGCGAGGTGCTGCAACTGACGGCGGCCACCAACCTGGCGACGACGGAAGAGGTTTATCTTTCGGTCGTGCGCGGCAAGACCGCGGCCCTTTTCGCCGCTGCCTGCGAAGTCGGTGGCGTCATTTCGGGTGCCGACGATGTGCAGGTCAAGGCGCTCAGGGCCTACGGTGATGCCCTGGGAATTGCGTTTCAGATGGCAGACGACCTTTTGGATCTGGACGGTGCTGCGGCAGCCATGGGCAAGAACGTCGGCGATGATTTCCGCGAACAGAAACTGACCCTACCCATCATTCGCGCCATTGCCGCCGCCGACCATGAAGAGCGTGCGTTCTGGACCCGGACCATCGGGAAGGGTCAGCAGAACGAAGGTGATCTGGACACCGCACTGGCATTGATCGGCAAACATGGCACGCTGGAAACAACGCGGGCAGATGCCCTGGCCTGGTCAGAAAGCGCCAAATCGGCGCTGAAAGTTCTGCCCGATCATCCATTGCGCGACATGATGCGCGATCTCGCCGATTATGTGGTGAAGCGGATCAACTGATCTTCGGCATGGCCAGCGCCATCTGGTCACCGAGATCGCCTGCCATGACCCACCAATCTGGGTAAGCGGTCCGAATGACTTTCAGTGCCGAAACAGCCGCTTCCGGATCTGGGTACAGTCCGAAACACGTGGCACCCGATCCGGACATACGGGCCAACTGGCAATCCTCCGATTGTCGTAGCACGTCGAGGACGTGCTCAATCACCGGTGCGACCTTGATCGCTGGCGCTTCAAGATCGTTCCTTAACCCGGACACCCAATCGATCAAGTCAGCAGCCTCTTTGAACCTTGGAATATCCTCGGGCATAGGCGCATTGTCACAGTGCTCCAGCATCCCGAAAACCGAAGCGGTGGAAACAGGCACACGTGGATTAACTAGAATCGCGCGCAGCGTGGGCAGGGCTGTGAATGTAACCTTCTCTCCAATTCCTCGTGCCCGGCATGACTTTGACAAGAGACACATTGGAACGTCTGCACCAAGGGCAAGTATGCGCTCGTTAAAGGGTTTCAAAACTTCGTCGGGTGCATCAAAATGCGAGTCTGTCCAGTCTTTGTCCATAACCAACATCGTCCGCAGAACTGCTGCCGCATCTGCAGAACCACCGCCAATACCGGCTGCGGCTGGAAGGTGCTTTTCAAGCACAACAGAGCCTTCCCAGGCTTCGTCCAGCACGCGCGCGGCTTTCATGGCCGAATTGTTGAGGTCCCCAGGCACACCTTTCGCTTCCGGCCCCTCGATTGTTAACGAAAACGGATGTCCGGGTGACAGAACCAACCTGTCTGACACAGGCGAAAAAACGACAAGGCTATCCAGCAGGTGATACCCGTCGTCGCGCTGGCCGGTGATGTGAAGCGTCAGGTTGATCTTCGCCGGGGCGAGTACCTTAACCGTCGTCATTCGCAACCTTGAGGGGCGGCGCACCTTCTTCTGCCAGTACCGCGTCCAGACCGACCTCAAGCTTGCGGCGGATACGGTCGGGGTCGACATCGTCCAGATCGGTCTCATCAGTGATAAATGAAAGGGCGCGATGCCACTGGAACTCGGCCTCGCGCTGGCGGCCCACGGCCCAATAGACGTCGCCGAGATGGTCGTTCACGATGGGGTCGATCGGCATCCGCTCGACAGCCTTTTCCATATGTTCGACTGCCTCGTCATAACGGCCCAAACGATACAGCCCCCAACCAAGCGAATCGATGATGTACCCGGAATCGGGGCGCAGCGCGACGGCGCGCTCGATCAGGTCCAACGCTTCTTCATAGTTCGTTTGCAGTTCAAGGAAGGAATAACCCAGGTAGTTCAGCACTTGCGGCTGCTCAGGACGCAGTTCCAGCGCCTTGCGGAAATCCGCCTCGGCGCTTTTCCACTGGTCCATCCGCTCAAAGGTGATGCCACGAGCGAAGTAGATGATCCAATGCTGCTCAGAGGGTGTTTCGATCAATGCCAGCGCATCGTTGTATGGCCCGTTCGCCTCTTCGAACCGCTCAAGCCCGCGCAAAGTGTCGCCAAGGGTGACATGGACCAGGGGCAGATGGCCGTGACTTTCCGTCAACTGTCGCAGCACCTCGATCGCCGCATCTTCGCGGCCCGACCGGCGCAATGCTTCGGCCCGGCCCAGTTCGGCCGCATGGAACGACGGGTTGTCGCGCGGCACGGTGTCATAGACTTCGGTCGCAAGGTCATAGCGTTCAAGGTCTTCAAGCAATTCGGCGGTAAGCAATAGCCCGTCGATGTGATCCGGCCGCAGCCCCAGGGTCATGCGCGAATAAAGCAGCGTGTAATCTTCCTGAGCCTCGCCACGCAGGGCGCTGGCAATCGAGTAATACACCTCGGCCAGACCATCGGTCGGTGTGCGGACCGCGTCGAAAAACAAGACTTCGCCCGCCTCAAGCCGCTCTTTCATGTTCTCGATATAAGGGTCCAGGGACGTCCCGAAGCTTTCCGCGATCAAATCCAATGCATCTGTGTTCCGCTCAAGTTGGCTAAGCACCTGGGCATAGGCGACCACGCCACGCCGGGTGAGACGCAGGGTCGTGCCGCTTTCGCCGGAAAAAATGTTGGCGGCCCCTTCAAAATCTCCGACCGAAGCAAGTGCCAGGGCCTTGTGATAGTACCCGAACGCCTCGACCCCTTCGTTCGATGCAACCTGATCAAAGGCTTCCAGGGCTTGCGACATGCGCCCGTCCCCGACCAGCGACCAGGCCCTGGCAAGGCCATCGAACAGAGGCCCGACGGTCAGACCGTTGTCGAGCCCGTCAAGAAGTTCGGCCCATTTCTGCTGGCGTGCGGCGTCGCCCAAAAGAATGAGGCTGGCCAATTGCCCTTCGGTTCCGGCGGCCTGGGCACGCTTAGCGATCTGTGCTGCACGTTCCAGATCCCCGAGGCCCAGATAGGCAGTGGCGGCATTTTCAAGAAGCGACAGGTTTGAGGGATCGCGCACCAGTGCCCGGGCATAATACTGCGCCGCTTCGCTGTAATCGCTGGCAATCATCGCGGAGCGGGCGGCCAGATAGCTGCCAACATCCTTGGCGAATACTGGCATCGCTGCGGCAACCCCGGCGGCAACTATTAAGACATGTGTCAGGTGCATAATGCGCATGAATGGTTCCTCATCGTTGCGCGAGAACCTAGAACGCGCATGCCGTGTTATCAATCCAAGACCGATAATCGCCCGAATTCCTGACGCAAGTGTTACATGACCTTAAGTCAGCCGATCCGATGGAAACATGGCGCCGCGGCCCAAGACACCTGCTTCAATTTGGACTAATCTTGCGCATCTATAGCCGGGGGTAAGACATGGAATACTACGATCTTGGCAACTATGCCCGCGCGGTGACCACAACATCGCCCGAGGCGCAAACCTGGTTCGATCGTGGTCTGAACTGGTGTTTCGCCTATTTCCACGACGAGGCCGTTGCGTGTTTTGAAAAAGCCCGAGATGCCGATCCCGCCTGCGCCATGGCTCAATGGGGCATCGCCTATGCCGTTGGTCCGAATTACAACCTGCCTTGGGAAAGGCGCGATGACACCATGCAGCTCCAGTCGCTGGCGACCGCCTACGAGGCCAGTCAGGCAGCGCTCGCCGCTTCAAAGACCGCGAACCCCGCCGAACAGCAATTGATCAAGGCTCTGACCAAGCGGTTTCCGCAGAAAACCCCCAGCGATCTTGCGACGATGAATGGCTGGAACACCGATTTCGCTGATGCAATGCGCGCGGTTCATGCGGCTTATCCCGACGATCTGGATGTGCGCACCGTTTTCGTCGAAGCGATCATGAACATCACACCTTGGCAGATGTGGAATCAGACGACCGGCGCACCCGGTGAAGGGGCAGGAACGCTTGAAGCTCAGGCGGCGCTTGAGGACGCACTGCACAATGACCCCCGCGCAATGGAGCATCCGGGGCTATTGCATCTCTATGTCCACCTGATGGAGATGTCGCCGTTCCCGGAAAAGGCGCTAAAGGCAGGTGATGCTCTGCGCGAACTTGTGCCCGACGCCGGTCATTTGATCCACATGCCGACCCATATCGACATTCAGTGCGGGCACTACCGCGACGTGTACCATTGGAACATGAAGGCGACCGAGGCTGATCAGAAAGCGTTGGACCGGGTTGGAATTTATACGATCTATACCGGCTATCGCATTCACAACATGCACTTCGCGGCCTATGGCGCGATGTTCCTGGGCCAGTTTGACGCCGCCTGGACCGCAGCCAGGCACTTGGCCGACAGCATCCCAGAAGACCTGTTGCGCGTTGAATCACCACCATTCGCGGATTTTTATGAAAGCTATCTATCGGTCTGGGTGCATGTGCTGATCCGGTTTGGCCGCTGGTCCCAGATCGTTGATGAACCCCTGCCCGAGGATCGCACGCTTTTTTCCAATCTGACCGCCACACTGCACTATGCCAAAGGCGTGGCCCATGCCGCCCTTGGCAATGTCGAAGACTCAGAAGCGGAAAAGACTTTGTTCCTGGCGGCCCGCGACGCCATGCAAGACGCTCGGCGGATGCACAATGTTCTGTGTCACGAACAACTTGCAGTGGCAGAAGCCATGCTTGAGGGCGAGATCGAGTATCGCAAGGCAAACCATGATCTGGCCTATCAACGGTTGCGCGATGCCGTCGCCCTTGAGGACAGACTTCCCTACGACGAACCCTGGGGCTGGATGCAACCCACGCGCCACGCGCTTGGTGCCCTTTTGTTGGAACAGGGCCACGTCGAAGAGGCCGAGGCGGTTTACCGCGAAGACCTGGGGCTTGGCGGCACGCTGTCGCGCGCACAGGTGCATCCCGACAATGTCTGGAGCCTGCGCGGGTTGAACGACTGCCTGGCCTCTCGTGGTGCGGAAAACACCGCCGAGGGGCGGTTGGTCGCTCAACGGCTTGCGACCGCCGAGGCGCGTGCGGACAAGCCCGTCGGCGCGTCCTGCTTTTGCGCTCAGGCTGCGGAATAGCAGGCGTTACTCGGCGATGGTCAGGATCTCGTCGAGCGGCTTCTTGATCTTTGCCACCGCCGGTACCTTGGCATCGGCAGCGGGATGACCTGCCGCGATGATCATGACCGGTTTCTCGGATCCAGGGCGGTCTAGCATTTCATTAAGGAATTTCATCGGGTTCGGAGTATGTGTCAAAGCCACCAAACCGGCGTGGTGCAGCGCCGCCAATAGAAATCCGGTGGCGATCCCGACACTTTCGGGCACGTAATAGTTCTTGAACCGGGTGCCATCATCGAAAGTGCCCCACTTTTGGGCAAAGACCACGATCAGCCACGGCGCATCTTCCAGATGGGGCTTGCGATCATCGGTCCCGATCGGTTCCAGGGCCTTCAGCCATTCATCTCCTCCGCCGCCCTCGTAGAACCGACGCTCTTCTTCCTCGGCTGCGGCGCGCACGCGCTTTTTGAATGCAGGGTTTGATATGGCCACGAAATGCCAGGGCTGATGGTTCGCCCCCGAGGGCGCTGTTCCGGCCGTGCGAACGCAGGCCTCGATCACGTCGCGTGCCACAGGACGGTCCGAGAAGTCGCGCACCGTGTGGCGCTGCTTCATCCGGTCCAGAAACCCCTTGGCCTCGGCCAGCATCTCGGCATCGCTGAGATCAGCGCGATCAGGCAGATCAATCGGGGTGTACTCGACGTTTGATCGCGAAAACATGACCTTCCCAGAATCCTTGTGCCCGGATCGTCTTACATGTTCGGGTAATTCGGCCCGTCGCCACCTTGTGGCGTGGTCCAATTGATGTTCTGCGACGGATCCTTGATGTCGCAGGTCTTGCAATGCACGCAATTCTGGAAGTTGATCTGGAACTTGCGCTCGGCCCCCTCGCCCACGAATTCATAGACACCGGCGGGGCAATATCGCGCCGAAGGCCCTGCGTATTTCTCCCAGTTGACCTTCACGGGTACGTCGGGGTCCGCAAGACGCAAATGCGCCGGCTGGCTTTCTTCGTGATTGGTGAAGGAAAAGCTGACATTGGTCAGGCGGTCGAACGAAAGGACTCCATCGGGTCTTGGATACTCGATCGGGTTATGAAGCGCGGCATCCTCGGTCGCCTCGGCGTCTGTCTTGCCGTGCTTCAGAGTGCCAAACAGGCTGAATCCGCCAAACAGTGTCTGGAACCACATATCGAACCCGCCCAGAACCAAACCGCCCAGAGGACCGTAGCGTGCGTTCAATGGCGCGACATTCCGCACCTTTCTCAGATCCTTGCCCACGGGACCTGAACGCAAATCGGCATCGTATGCGTCCAGTACATCACCCGACCGACCATCGCTTATCGCGGCGTGCGCGGCCTCGGCAGCGGCAATGCCCGAATGCATTGCGTTGTGGTTACCCTTGATGCGGGGCAGGTTGACCAAACCGGACGAACATCCCAAAAGCGCTCCGCCGGGAAAGGCCGACTGCGGGATCGACTGAAATCCGCCCTTCGTCACCGCACGAGCGCCATAGGCGACACGCTTTCCGCCCTTCAGTACCTTGGAAATGGCGGGGTGATGCTTGAACCGCTGGAATTCCATGTAGGGGAAAAGGTGCGGGTTCTTATAGTTCAGATCGACGATGTATCCGACGTAAACCTGATTGTTATCAAGATGGTACATGAACGACCCGCCGGATTTTTTGAACCCAAGCGGCCAGCCCATGGTGTGCAGCACCAAACCTTCGTCGTGGTTTTCCGGCGCGACTTCCCAGATTTCCTTCATGCCAAGTCCAAACTTCGGAACGTCGGAATTGGCGGCCAAATCGAATTTGGCGATAACCTCTTTGGCAAGTGATCCGCGAACACCCTCGCTGATGAACACGTACTTACCGTGAAGCTCCATCCCCGGCTCATAACCGTCGCCGGGCGAGCCATCGGCGTTCTTTCCGAACTCACCGGCAACGACGCCCTTCACGGTGCCATCTTCGCCATAAACGATTTCGGAACAGGCCATGCCGGGGAAAATCTCGACACCCATCCCTTCGGCCTGTTCGGCCATCCAGCGGCAGACATTGCCCATGGACACGATGTAATTGCCGTGGTTGTTCATCAAAGGCGGCATCATGAAATTCGGCAGCCTGATCTTGCCCGCTTCGCCCAGAACGAAGAACTTGTCTTTCTTCACCTCGACACTGATAGGCGCGCCCTTTTCTTTCCAATCCGGCATCAACCGGTTCAGTCCCGAGGGATCGAGCACCGCGCCGGACAAGATATGAGCTCCGACTTCCGAACCCTTTTCAAGCACAACGACATCCAGATCGGCATCAAGCTGTTTCAACCGGATCGCGGCAGACAGACCGGCCGGCCCGGCGCCAACGATCACAACGTCGTATTCCATGCTTTCGCGTTCAAAATCGGACATGGGGCCATCCTTTTCTTCGGTTCCGCAACTGCCTATCCGCGATTTCATATCGACGTCAATCATAACGAAGCACCAATCACGCACGAGAGGCGTCGCGCCCGCCCGCGCATCGCACAAAGTCCCGCCGATGGCGCTGCGTGGCCCTTGCTCTTTCCCGCCACCGGACGGTAGAACAAAGACGTTGACCCGAAGCATGTGGGCTTTCATGGACAAGATACCGCTGACACGCGCGGGCCACTCCGCGCTGAACGACGAATTGAAAAAGCTGAAAAGCGTCGAGCGTCCGGCCGTGATCCGGGCGATTGCCGAAGCGCGCGAGCATGGCGATCTGAGCGAGAATGCCGAGTATCACGCCGCCCGCGAAAAGCAGAGCTTTATCGAAGGCCGGGTGAAGGAACTTGAAGGTATCCTGTCGCTGGCCGATGTGATCGACCCCACGTCGATGTCGGGGACGATCAAGTTCGGCGCCACGGTGCAACTGGTGGACGAAGACACCGACGAAGAGAAAACCTATCAGATCGTCGGTGAACCTGAGGCGGATATCGAAAACGGCAAGCTGAACATCAAGTCTCCGCTGGCGCGGGCGCTGATCGGCAAGGAAGAAGGCGACAGTGTCGAAGTACGCACGCCCGGCGGCGAAAAGGCCTTTGAGATCCTGAAGATCGACTTCATCTGAGCGAGACATGTCCGACAACCGCCCCGAACCACCTGTCGATCTTGGGATCTACAGCCGACCGATCCATAGTGCCGGGCTGGACCCGGTCGACCGCATTGCGCTGATCGTCACAGGAATATGGGCCCTTTTTTGCTTGATTTTCATGGCCTTGGTTGGGCTTGGCAGCGGGTCGTCCCTGGGACCGCTTCGGGTTCTGGTCTTCGTCATGACCCTTGGTCTTCCCATCGCGCTGGTCTGGATTGCCGCACTTGCATGGAAAAGTGCGCGCATCATTCGCGAAGAAAGCACCCGGCTTCAGGCGTCTATGGATGCGATGCGTCAGATTTACATCAGCCAGGCCCAGATGGCCGCAACCACCATGGGACCCAATGTCGAACGCAAGATTGACGAGATCGTACAAGGCCAGAAGCGGGCCGCCGATGCTCTGGCCGGATTTGCCTCGACCCGCCCCGCGCAGCCTTCTCCCGCACCGCGCCCGATGATGGCACCTGACCATTCGACGGCGAGTGAACAACCCGGTCTTGCCCTGGCAACGCCACCGGGCCAGGCCGAAACCACTGTGGCGATCGAGGATTTCATCTCGGCGATGAACTTTCCCGAAACCGCCGACGACCGCGCAGGCTTTGCAGCATTGAGGCGTGCTCTGGCCGATAGGCGGGTAGCAGTTCTGATCCGGGCGAGCCAGGATATTCTGACACTGCTTAGCCAGGACGGCATCTATATGGATGACCTCGTGCCGGATCGAGCTCGGCCCGAGATTTGGCGCAAGTTCGCTGCGGGAGAACGTGGTGGGACCATATCGGGTTTGGGCGGGATCCGCGATCGGTCTTCGCTGGCGCTGTCATCTGCCCGGATGCGGCAGGATTCCATCTTTCGTGACGCCGCGCATCATTTCCTGCGCGCCTTCGACAAGACTTTCTCGGGGTTGGCCGACACGTTGACCGATCAGGACATCGCTGCGATTGCCGAAACCCGAACCGCCCGGGCGTTCATGCTTTTGGGTCGTGTGGCAGGCATATTCGACTAGCATACGCGCTTTGCCAGAAGCGGTCTGGTTAGAACAACCAGACCTCGTCGCCGTCTTCATCTGACCAATTGGCGTGATCGTGCTCTTCAACCGGGATCATTGGCAAATAGACCTCGTGCAGTTCACCATTGGCGTGTGGCGCATGTCCGGGGTCATCGTGATCGTGATCGTGATCGTGATCATCATCGTGATCAGACACTCGCCCCGCGGCAAGCGCTACCGCAGCACCGCCACCTCCGGTGAAAAGCCCCAACAACAGCGCGATAAGGCCAATCAGAAGACCTACGCCAGCACCGCCGCCGCCACCATCGTCGCCACCGCTGGTGACCCCGCCCGTTGGCGGTAGAGGCGTCGGCGGGTTTGGCGGAGGATCACCTGCGTCGGTTCCGTACAGATACTGCACGCCGTCAATGTCACCGTCACCCAGATCATCGGCGTGTACGACAGGATTCATAATCTCCGTCACGTCGTTGACATGGCCCAGTCCAAGGATGTGACCAATCTCGTGCAGCGCTACCGCATAGAAATCCACACCGCCGCTGCCGCCATAGGGCGACCAAGTCAGGCCAGAGGCAAATGTGATTTCGCCTGATGTAATCTCGGCAATCGGGCCGCCGCCGCTGTAACTGTAGGACGCCGTGCCGGCAACGCCCGAACCAAGTGCACCAGCCAGGACATTCAGATCAGCCCCCGAAGACACCATCTGAAAGTCCACGGCCGCGACGTTTTCCCAGGCATTGAATGCCGAGCCCAAGGCCGATGTAATCTGAGAGTCGGTGAAAGAAGAAGCAATGTTCAAGTCGTCAACGAAATCAGCCGACCAAGTGATCGTCCCGCTTGGTTCGCCAAGCGTGGTTTCGCCCCATTTCACGTTTCCCGCGTTATACATCTCGAACCTCCCCCTCACATAACAGCATTAACTATTCCTAAGCGAGGGAGTGTGGTGAAAAGACGACGAAATTGTGGCAGTTGAGAGTCAGCCGTGCTCTTTCATCAGCCGCTGTTTCTGGCGGTTCCAATCGCGTTTGGCCTCGGTTTCGCGCTTGTCGTGGTGCTTCTTACCCTTGGCGATGCCGATCTTCACCTTGGCCCGGCCCTTGTGGTTGAAATAAAGCACCAACGGAACAAGGGTCATACCCTTGCGTTGAGTGGCGTTCCAGAGATCCGAAAGTTCTTTTTTCGACACCAGCAACTTGCGCTTTCGGCGGTCCTGATGGCCGAACATCGCCTGTTCGTAAGGCGCGATATAGCTGTTTACCAGCCACAGTTCACCGTCTTCAACCGCGGCATAGCTCTCGGCGATATTGGATTGACCGGTACGCAAGGATTTGACTTCGGACCCCATCAACTGGATGCCGCATTCGATATCGCGTTCAATGGCATAATCATACCGCGCGCGCCGGTTCTCGGCGACGACCTTATAATTCGGGTTTTCCTTGGGTTTGGCCATGACCGAAACGAGATAATTCGCCCCGCCGCCCCTGTCCACCCCGGTTGACCATTTTGCCCTGGTGACCAAGATGGTTCCATGCTTGTTCAGATCACCTTCGGCAGCCTTTTGACGCTGGGTTCGTTTCTGATCGCCGCGTTGGCGTGGTGGGGGTTGGAAACGGTCCTGCGCCGCCTGCACAGTTGGGCCATCCGACCACCGCATGGTCCAAAGCTGATGAGCATTCTGATCATCGCGTTGATCTGGACACTGGGCATCATGACCGCATCCGTGTGGCTTTGGGCCGAGGCGTTTTACCTTCTGGAGATTTTCGTCACTTTTGAGGCTTCGGTCTATTTTTCGCTGGTCGCCTTCACCACCCTGGGGTTTGGAGACGTGCTTTTGCCCCAGGACTGGCGGCTGTTGGGGGGAATGGCCGCGGCCAACGGACTGCTGATGTTCGGTCTGATGGCCGCGATTCTGGTCGAAACGCTGCGCGACACGCGTCAGCGCCAGCGAGGTACCTAGTTCAGTAGCCCAGCGTGAACCATCGCGTCGTTGATGGCGGATTTGGTCCCATCCGTCAGTTCGACATGCGGCAAACGGACTTCGTCCGTGCATTTGCCCAATACCGACAGCGCATATTTGGCACCAATCAGGCCCGGTTCAAGAAACAACGCGATGTGAAGCGGCATGAGCCGATCTGTCAATTCCAACGCGCGCCCGTAATCGTTCGCCATTGTCGCTTCTTGAACCTCGGCGCAAATCCTGGGTGCCACGTTGGCCGTCACGCTTATGCAGCCGACACCGCCTTGTGCGTTAAAGCTGATGGCCGTTGCGTCTTCGCCCGAAAGCTGGATGAAATCCGAGCCACAAGCGATGCGCTGCTTTGCGACGCGACTGATATCGGCAGTGGCATCCTTTACACCAACAACGCGAGGCAATTCCGCCAGTCGTCCCATTGTCTCGGGCGTCATATCCACGACGCATCGCCCCGGAATATTGTAGATGATGATCGGCAATTCGGCGCAATCGTGCATCGCTTTGAAATGTCGATATAATCCTTCCTGGGTCGGCTTGTTGTAGTAGGGGGTTACCACCAATGCGGCGTCAGCTCCGACATTCGCAGCGTGCTGCATCAGACGAATGCCCTCGGCTGTGTTGTTTGAGCCAGCACCCGCGATGACGGGCACACGACCATTGGCAACTTTTACAACTTCTTCGACAACGGTTTCGTGTTCGACATGGGTCAGCGTCGGACTTTCACCCGTGGTTCCAACGGGAACCAGCCCATTCGACCCACACTCGATCTGCCATTCGACAAGAGATTTCAGCGCATCAATGTCCAGTTCCCCGTTCTTCATCGGGGTCACAAGTGCCGGAATAGAACCCTGGAACATGACGCGTTTCCTTTCAATCTGTCATCAAAAGTGCATGACGGGCGGACCCTATAGAACGCCTAAAGAATTGCCAAGACGGCCAAAACGTGCTTTTCTGTCACGGCTGAGGGGCAATGATGAACGGAACGCTGCCTATGTTCAAAGCCCTGATCACGGCCTTCCTTCTGATCGGGTGGACATCAACGGGCCTCGCGCAGACAAGCGCCGAGGTTGGAAGTTATTGGCGTGCGACGAAGTCCATGAAGCAGGGCGAATGGCGCGCCGCGCTCATTACAGCCGAAAGTGCCAGCCCGGTGGCCCGCGATGTAATCGAATGGCACCGGCTGCGGTCGGGCAAAGGCGATTTCGACGCCGCTTTGGAATTCCTTTCGCGAAACCCAGACTGGCCGGGGCTGAAACTTTTGCGCCGCAAGACCGAAGCAAAAATTCCCCGTGGTCAACGCGATGACGAGGTGATTGCGTTCTTTGCCGAGCAGCCACCCCAAACAGGGTTGGGCGCGCGCGCCTTGATCGCCGCCTATCGCGGCAAGGGGTTAATGGACATGGCCGAGGCCCAGGCGATCACCGCTTGGCAAACCATGATACTCAATGCCTCGGACGAAACGGCATTGCTGTCGCAATATTCCGACGTACTGAAAGCGCATCACACAACCCGCTTGGACATGCTTTTGTGGCGCAACGCCCGAAAAAACTCCGAACGCATGTACCCCCGTGTCAGCAAGGGCTGGCAGGCTTTGGCAAAGGCGCGGCTGGCTTTGCGGAAAAAGGCCAAGGGGGTCGATGGGATCGTCGCCAAGGTTCCGAAATCACTGCAAGACGAGCCCGGCCTTTCCTTCGAGCGGATGCAATGGCGGGCAAGGAAGGGCAAAAACCAGGATGCCATCGACCTGTTCATCGAAGCTGAGGTCGACGGCCTGGGTCGGCCTGAGTACTGGGCCGGTTGGCGCCGAAGCATCGCCCGCGCCAAAATGCGCAGCGGTGACATCGACCTGGCGTATCGGCTGGCATCACGGCACGGTCTGACCAACGGGTCGCACTTCGCAGATCTTGAGTGGCTGTCTGGATACCTTGCGCTGACTTACAGGAAAGACGGCAAGACCGCGTTGGAACACTTCCTGCGGTTTCGCGGTGCGGTCGAAACGCCGATCTCACTTGGCCGGGCCGGGTATTGGGAAGGTCGCGCGCACGAGCTTTTGGGCGATTTCGAAAGCGCCGCCCTGGCCTATGCGTTCGGGGCCGAATACCAGACCAGTTTCTATGGGCTTTTGGCGGCAGAACGGGCTGGCATTCCTCTGGATCCGGCGCTGACCGGCGAAACCCAGTATCCCCGCTGGCGCACGACCTCGTTGCCCTCAAGCTCGGTTTTCGAGGCAGCGCGTTACTTTATCGCCGCCGGAGAGCGCAACCTTGCCGAACAATTCCTGCGCCACATGGCCGAATCCCTACCCGAGGAAGAAATTGGCAGTCTCGGCGATTTTGTCATGGCCGAAAACGAACCGCATCTGGCGGTGATGATCGGCAAACAGGCAGCACGGCGCGGCATTGTGGTACCCCGCGCCTATTTCCCGCTGGCACCTCTTGGCCTGGCCCAGTTTCCGGTGCCTCGCGAACTGGCCCTGGCCATTGCGCGCAGGGAAAGCGAGTTTGACCCGGTGGTGCAATCGGGCGCCGGTGCGCGTGGATTGATGCAGTTGATGCCGGCGACTGCCAAGGCAGTGGCGCGCGACCTGCAAATCCCCTACAGCCGCGACCGCCTTATTACCGACCCGGCCTATAACGCACGACTTGGCACGGCCTATCTGGACGAATTGATGGAGATCTTCGATGGCAACGTCGTCATGGTCGCCGCGGGATATAACGCTGGCCCGGGCCGCCCCATCCGATGGATGAAGGCCAGGGGCGATCCACGCCGGGGTGCCATCGACATGGTCGACTGGATCGAACACATCCCATTCGACGAAACCCGGAATTATGTGATGCGCGTGGCCGAAAGCCTGCCGGTTTATCGCGCGCGCGAAAGCGGTGTGACCGGCCCTGTGACCCTGTCGCAGGAGCTAATCGCCCGCCCCGGCCACCGGCGTCTTGCCCAAAAGGGCGAATTCAAACGCCCTCGGGCCAGGCCTGCGCCGCTAACCGACTGACCGACAGCCGACCTTGGGTGGCCGATTTCGGCTTTTGGCGCATCACCGCAAGGCGCGCCCCTTGATGATCGCGTCAGAACCGAAACGTTCGCGTATCTTGTCTGATGCGCGTTCCGCTTCAGCCCGGGTGCGGGCTTGTGGGTCCAGAAGGTCTCCACCTGCCTCGCCTTCATCGGCGCCTTCCAGATGCGAAATGCCGACCCCAATCAACCTGAACGGACCTTCGTTGCTGACCTGTTCCAAAAGTGCGCGTGCGGTGCGATAGATCTTGTCGGCAATCTGGGTCGCTTCGTCCAGACTGGATTGCCGGGTCAGGATGCGGTGGTTGGCGCGCTTGACCTTCAGCGTCACCGTACGCCCCGCCTTGCCCTTGGCCTTGGCCCGATCCGAGACGTTCTCCGATAGTCGCCAGATGTGGCCGTCCAAAAGATCGGTGTCCGCCGTGTCTTCGAAAAATGTGGTTTCGTTGGAAATGGATTTCACCGGAGTGCGCGACGATACCCGTCGCCGGTCCTCGCCGCGCGCCAGGTGATAAAGCCGCTCACCCATGCCGCCGAACCGAGCCACCAGATCCTGCTTTTCCCACCGGAGCAGGTCCGAAAACGTCCGGATCCCTACTTTCTCAAGCGAGATCTGCGCCTGTGGTCCGATCCCCCAGATCAATCGCACCGGCTTTTCGCGCAGAAACGCCGCCGTTTCGGCCTTGCCAATGATCGAAAATCCCCTGGGCTTGTCCAAGTCCGAGGCCACCTTGGCCAGAAACTTGTTGTGCGACAGGCCGATTGATCCCGAAAGCCCCAGTTCGTCCTCCATCCGCTTGACCAACCCCGCCAGCATCACGGCGGGCGGCGCATGATGAAGCCGTGCAGTGCCTGTAAGATCCATAAATGCTTCGTCCAGCGACAGGGGTTCAACCACGGGCGTCAGATCATCCATCATCACCCGGATCGCGCGCGAGGCATCGACATAGGCGCTCATCCGTCCCTTGACCACCACGGCATCCGGACAAAGCTTCAGCGCCTGGAACATCGGCATGGCTGACGTCACACCCCGGATCCGCGCAATGTAACAGGCGGTCGACACAACCCCCCGCTTGCCGCCACCGATGATGACCGGCTTGTCCCTAAGCGAGGGATCGTCACGCTTTTCCACGCTGGCATAGAACGCATCGCAATCCATGTGGGCAATCGACAGATCGAACAGTTCGGGGTGTTCGATGACACGCGGACGCCCGCATTCCGGGCAACGGGGCCCGGTATCGAATGTTGACAGGCAGTCGCGGCAAAGGGCAGGCATAGGACTGAGATTACCCAAGGATGCCCCTCTGTGACAGAGCCCTTTAACGGCGCAAAGATCGCCATTCTGGTCGGCGATCAGATTCTTACCATCCTGCGCGATGATATTCCGACGATCCCATGGCCCGGCATGTGGGACTTGCCCGGCGGGCGACGGGAAAACGCGGAAACGCCGACAGAATGTGCGTTTCGCGAAACATGGGAGGAATTGGGGCTAAGATTGTCCGAGCACGATCTGGTTCATTCCTGCCCCTATCCGGGGAGGTTCGAAACCGTCTGGTTCCTGGCTGCCGAGTGCCCGGGTCTGGACGTGTCCCAAGTGGTTTTCGGGAACGAAGGGCAGGAATGGCGGCTCGCTCCGATCCCCTGGTTTCTGAACCACGAAAAGGCGATTCCGCATTTGAAGGACAATTTAAGCGATTACCTGGCAATTCGATAAGCAAGGACAAGGGCACCTCCGGCACCCCAATCGCTGGTGGAGCAAGCCGTATTCGGCGCTGAAAATGCACGTGTCCCGGGGGTGACACCTTGATGGCCAACCTGCACCTCACAAGCATAACCTATTGAAAAAGCGCGCTTCGGCCCCCATTTATTCAGTGGGGACGTGATGTGGGATAGGAAAATATGGAACAAATAATTACCACGCTTGGCGGCGGTGGCATTGCGACGCTTCTTCTGGCTGCCTTTATTATTCTTTGTATCTACAAGGGCGTGCGGATCGTTTCACAGTCCGAAAAGCACGTGGTCGAACGGTTTGGGCGCTTGCGCACGGTTCTTGGGCCGGGCATCAACTTTATCGTGCCATTTCTGGACCGGGTTGCGCACCAAATCTCGATCCTGGAACGTCAGCTTCCCAATGCCAGCCAGGATGCGATCACCGCGGACAATGTGCTGGTCCAGGTTGAAACCAGCGTATTCTACCGGATCACCGAACCGGAAAAGACCGTCTATCGGATCCGCGACGTCGATGCCGCGATTGCCACAACAGTGGCCGGTATCGTTCGTGCCGAGATCGGTAAGATGGAACTGGATGAAGTTCAGTCGAACCGTGCGACTTTGATCACGACCATAAAAGAAAGCGTCGAGGATGCCGTCGAAAACTGGGGCATCGAGGTGACGCGGGCCGAGATTCTGGACGTGAATCTTGATCAGGCAACCCGCGATGCCATGCTTCAGCAGCTGAACGCCGAGCGCGAGCGGCGTGCGGCTGTGACCCGCGCCGAGGGGGAAAAGCGTTCGGTCGAATTGAACGCCGATGCCGAGCTTTATGCCGCCGAACAGGCCGCAAAGGCGCGCCGGGTTCAAGCCGATGCCGAGGCTTATGCGACTGGCGTTGTGGCCGCAGCGATCCAGGAAAACGGACTTGAAGCCGCCCAGTATCAGGTTGCCCTGAAGCAGGTGGAATCCCTGAACGCGCTTGGCAGCAGTTCGGGAAGCAGCACTGTCCTTGTGCCTGCCAATGCGCTTGAAGCCTTTGGCAACGCTTTCAACATGCTGAAAGGAAAAGCCTGATGGTTGTCTGGTCGCTTTGGTGGGTCTGGATGGTTGGCGCGCTATTGCTTGCCATTCTGGAAGTCGTCGCCCCGGCGCAGATCTTCCTGGGTTTCGCCGCTGGCGCCGCCGGTGTCGGATTTGCCCTTCTGGTTGGCGTCCCGGGCCTTGCCGGATCGTTGCCCCTGACCTTGCTGGTCTTTGCCGTACTGTCGCTTGTTGCCTGGCTGGTCCTGCGCCCCATGTTGGGCGTGCGAAAGGGTCAGGTGAAGCACTTCGAACACGACATTAACGAAGACTGATACAGATTGCCCGGGCGGATCAGCCCGGGCAAAATCTCACTCAATCCTCGCCGCGCTTCATCTCGGCGATCCGTTCCAGTGCCTCTTCGCGGGTATTCCGGATGTTGGGGCGGAAGCCACCAGATTCGGCGCGCAGGCGGATGTCGGTTTCAGTCTCGGACCCTGGCGCATATCGAACCGACCCAAGCGAACCAGCCTCGTTCAAAGCCTTGCCGCGTGCAGCGTATTGCACCCAGGCACCCGAGAAAATCTTTGTATTTTCATAATTTACCAGGAAGTACCATTTCTTCCCGCTTTCGGCGATCAAGGCATCCAGAACGTCATAGCAATCGTTGACATCGCGCGAGTGCTCAAAAGTGACATTCGAAAAATCGACGTCCATAATCTGGTCTTCTTCCAGAAACCTGATCCGGCTGCGAAATTCGTCTTCGGTATAATTCGGGACGTGGACGATCTTGGCCTGACGTTTCGAAGGCATGTCGCGAAGCGCCGCAATTGCCATGTCGCGATCTGCGAAAAGGTTGGGGTCAAAGTTGTCGGTACCCGCCGAGCGTTCGATTTGACGGCGGGTGTCTTCGGATGCGTCATAGCGCACCGACGCCATGGAGTGCGCGAGGTTCAGGTCCTTGCCGCGGCGCGAGTGGGCGAACCAGGCGCCGGGGTCGATCCGGGTTCCGCGATAGTTGATCAGGAAAAACCAAAGTGGCTCAAGGGTCTCGGCGATCCTGGCTTCAAGCCGGTCATAGAGAAGGTTCACATCAGCCGAGTTTTCCAGCGTCAAATCGGAAAGGTCGATTTCGAGAATTTCGTCCTCGTCCAGAAACTGGATACGAGCGTCGATTTCTTCAGGCGTATGTGTGGCCGGGGCATCAGGAGCAAGGGTTACGGACATCAGGCAAATCCCCATAGTTGGAATCACCGGCAAATTTACGCCGCACTGCAGAAAGATCCATGCGACCTCCTGCCACGGTATACAAATGCACACAGAGTCGGCGGAAACCCGCTTTACTGCAGGTCCGAAAAGGCGATTTCGATGCGCTCGATGGCCTTCAGCAATGTTGGACGCGGCAAGGCCAGGTTAAACCGAAGATGTCCCGATCCGCCTTCCTTGAAGTGTGGTCCAGGGCTGGGGGCGACCTTGGCGTCAAGCGTGCGATCCAGAAGCTCCCTGTCGCTCATCCCAAGATCGGTGAAGTCCACCCAGGCCAAATATGTCGCCTGCATGTCCATCACTGACACCCCGGGAAGCGCACCGATTCGTGCTGCAAAAAGGCGAAAGTTTTCAGCAAGATAAGCCCGCACATCCCAGGACCAGTCGGCGCAATGGTCGTAAGCGGCGGCAATCATGACCATGCCGAACCGATTGGGTGAGGATTCGCGGTCGAGCACGACCTTGTCGAGCTTCGCGTGAATGCCGGGATCGGGGGCCAGAAAAAAGCCGGTTTCACCGCCCGCTGTGTTGAATCCCTTGGACGCGGCGTTCAGCACGACCAGGCGATCCAGATGATCCGGCGCGGCCACGGCGGTTGGCGTGAATTTCACTCCTGGAAAGGTCAAATCCATATGTATTTCGTCAGAAATCAGAATGAGATCATGCTCCGCACAAAACGCCGCCACCGCCCGGATTTCCTCGGCTGACCAGATCCGGCCACCCGGATTGTGTGGGGAACAAAGCGTCAGGACTTTTTCGCGCCCTGTCAGCGCCGCCGCCAAAGCTTCCAGGTCCATGTGGTACTGGCCATCGCGCAGAATCAGCGGGCTTTGGTGAACACGCCGACCCATGGCGTCGATCTGGCGGAAAAATGCGTGATAGACGGGGGAAAAAACGATTACCTCGTCACCCGGTTCGCTGAAGGCAGCCAGCACATCGCCAAAGCCATTCACGACACCATGCGTGAACCGCACCCAGCCGGGGTCGACTTCCCAACCGTGCATGTCTTTGTACCATCGGGCCACTGACTGGCTGACGCGGGACACGTCACCGAAATACCCGAAATACCCTGCATCGACCTCGGCTTGCAGGGCGGCGCGGATCGGCGGGGCGGCGGCGAAATCCATGTCTGCAACCCACATGGGAATCACGTCCGGATCATCGGTCCCATAAGCCTTTTTCAGGCTGCCATACTTGCTTGTCGGGATGTTCCACAGGGGAAGCTGGGTGTCGAAATCGTAATTCATGGCAAGACCCTATCAAGCGTCGCTGCGGCTGCAAGAGCGCGCCTTGCCGTGCGTCAAAGCATCGCTTAGATCATGCCCATGGCACTGCGTGATATCCTGATCCACCCAGACCCACGCCTGAAGACTGTGGCTGACCCTGTCGCGACTATCGACGACGGGCTGAAGCGGCTTGCCGACGACATGCTTGAAACCATGTATGCGGCCCCTGGCATTGGGCTGGCAGCGCCTCAGATAGGGGTCATGCAGCGGATGCTGGTGATGGATTGCGTCAAGGAAGAAGGCGCGGCGCCACGCCCGATGGTCCTGTTGAACCCCGAAGTGACCTGGTCGTCCGAGGCGTGCAACGTGTATGAAGAGGGCTGTTTGTCGGTACCCGATCAATACGCCGATGTCGAACGCCCCGCCGAGGTCGAGGTAACCTGGACCTCGCTTGAGGGCGCCGAGCAAAGCGAAAGGTTTGATGGGCTTTGGGCCACCTGTGTACAGCACGAGATCGACCATCTGAACGGCAAGCTGTTCATCGACTATCTTAAGCCATTGAAGCGCCAGATGATCACCCGCAAGATGCAGAAACTGAAGCGCGAACGCGCGCGCGCCTGAAGCACGATGGCACGTCTCGACATCCGCCAATATCCGGACCCGATCCTGCGCGAGGTCTGCGAACGGGTTGACCGATTTGACGCCGATATCGAACGGCTGGCCAGGGACATGCTGGAAACCATGTATCTGGCCGGGGGGCGCGGCTTGGCTGCACCTCAGGTGGGTATTCCGCTGCAGTTGTTCGTGATGGACCCGGGCTGGAAGACTGGCCACCAGACCCCTTACGTCTGTGCCAATCCTTTTGTCGCGGCATTGGGTGATGACACGCGTGAGTGCGAAGAAATGTGCCTGTCGATCCCCGACCAGCCGGTCATGGTGCGCCGCCCGGCGATGGTCATGCTGGGCTGGCGCGATGCCCGGGACGTTGCGCACGAGGCCGAGTTGACCGGAGATGCCGCCGTTATCGCGCAACACGAGGCCGACCATCTGGAAGGGCGGCTTTGTATCGACTACGTTGCCCCATGACTCGACGCGCGTTCCTATCCTGGCCTGACCCGAAACTGCGCACCAAGGCCGGCCCCGTGGGCGAGATCACCGATGACATTCGTGCCATCTGGGACGAAATGGTCGAAACGATGGACGCGATGCCGGGCTATGGTCTGGCCGCGCCGCAAGTCGGTGTGATGCTGCGTCTGGCTGTTGTTGATTGTTCCGACGATCGTGGGCGCGCCATCCGTCTTGCCAACCCGGAAATCCTGGCCGCCTCGGACGACACCCGCGACTGGGACGAAGCTTCGCCCAACTTGCCCGGCCATTCGGCCAAGGTCACCCGGCCCGCTGCCGTCACGGTGGCCTTCACCGATGCCACCGGCAACCGTATCCGCCAGGATTTCGAGGGGCTTTGGGCAACCAGCGTTCAGCACCAGATCGACCACTTGAACGGGCGCATGTTCTTTGATCGTCTAAGCCGGACGAAGCGCGATATGTTCCTGAAAAAGTTACGGAAAGCGCGATGAACCTGATCTTTATGGGAACTCCGGAGTTTTCCGTTGCGCCACTGGACGCCCTTGTTGCAGCCGGCCACAATATTTTGACGGTTTACAGCCAACCGCCCCGACCCGCCGGGCGCGGCAAGAAAGATCGCCCCTCCGAAGTTCACCAGCGCGCCGTTGAGCTTGGGCTTGAGGTTCGAACGCCTGCGTCTTTGAAATCCGTTGACGAGCAATCCAGGTTCCGTGACCTACAGGCCGATGTCGCTGTCGTCGTCGCCTATGGCCTGATCCTGCCCCAGGAGGTGCTGGATGCCCCGGCAAGGGGGTGCCTCAATATTCATGCCTCGCTTCTGCCGCGATGGCGTGGTGCGGCGCCGATCCACCGGGCGATCATGGCAGGTGACCGGGAAACCGGTGTCGCCATCATGCAGATGGAGGCCGGACTGGACACCGGGCCGGTTTTGTTGTCCGAAACCGTTCCCATTGGTGCCGAGGACACCACCGGTGCACTTCACGATACGCTTTCCGATCTTGGCGCAGCACTGATCGTGCGCGCCCTGGACGAACTCGACTCGCTGACGCCGCGACCGCAACCGGACACCGGCGTCACCTATGCCAAAAAGATAGACAAATCCGAGGCCCGCATCGACTGGACCCTCCCTGCCGAAGAGGTTGACCGCCTCATCCGGGGACTTTCGCCATTTCCCGGCGCCTGGAGCGAACTGAACGGCGAGCGTATCAAGTATCTTGGTTCGCGCCTGGCCCTGGGGTCCGGTCATCCCGGCCAGCATCTTGGCAACTTCCGCGTCGCCTGCGGATTAGGCGCGGTGCAGATCACCCGGGCGCAACGTCAGGGCAAGCGCCCGATGACGGCCGAAGAAATCCTGCGTGGCCTTGATCTGCCTGACACGCTCTGACCAGCCCCCAACTGCGAAACCCGTCGGGTCTGGCGGATCGCCTTTGAATGAGGCGAGACTATGCGCCCATCAAAGCCGCGTCGAAGGGATAGCTTGTAAGGTTTTCGTACCCGTCTTCGGTCACCAGCACCTGGTCTTCCAGCTTGATCGAGAAATCCGCGCCTTCTTCGGACACCAGCGCCTCGACACAAAGCACCATGCCCGGCTCCAGTTCATAGTCGAAAGCGCCTGGTGTTGACTTGTCTGGATAGTCCACATGAGGCCACTCATCGCAAAGCCCGACTCCGTGCATTGCACACCCGTATTTCAGCGCCTGATACTTGTCATCCAGGCGATGCAGCCGGGGGATCATGTCTTCGATCCGAACGCCGGGACCGATCAACGCCATATTCGTCATGATATGTTCATGGCCATGTCGCATGGCGTCGATCATGTCCTGCCGTGGTTTTCGGTCACCGATCCACCAAGTCCGACTGATATCAACGCAAATGCCATAGCTGCCGATCAGATCGGTATCAAAAGCAATGATTTCGTTGTTCTTCGCGATCCGGGGCCCGCATTCCTGAAACCATGGATTGGTGCGGGGACCACTGGCCAGAAGCCGGGTTTCGATCCATTCACCGCCGCGTCGGATGTTTTCGGCGTGCAGCACCGCCCAGATGTCGTCTTCGCTGACAGCACCACCGGGCACCTCGGCGCGGGCAAAGGCTTCCATCGCGGCGACCGCCGTATCGCAGGCGTGATGGGCACAGCGCATCGCCTTGATTTCGTCGGGGCCCTTTACGGCACGTGCCTTCTCGGTAAGTTCTTCACCTTCCTTCAGATCAAATCCCATGGCTTCAAGCGCCCGCACGCCGTGAAGCATGATCTTGTCGACCCCAAGCGCCATGTTTCCGCCGCCATGCTCGACGATCAGATCGCGCACGTCGCCCGCAAAGACCTTGGCGAAATCGGCGGTCTTGTCACCCTTTCCAAAATAAAAGAAATCCGCACCGCTGCGCACCTCTTTCACCAGGGGGTTAAATTCGGTCAGGAAGGGCGCGCATTTGTAATCCCAGATCACCATGTATCCGTCGGCGCATAGAAGAATGGCCCGGAACGGGTTGTGGGTGTTCCAAAGCTGCATGTTCGGGCAGTCGGTCGCATAGCGAATGTTCAAAGGATCGAACAAAAGCAATCCGCCATAGTTGCGTGCATTGATGTGATCGACCAGACGTGACCAGCGGTGTTTCCGCATGGCCTGCAGATCCGGCAGTTCCAATCCCGCCGCCGACCATTCCTGAAAGGCAAGCCGGGTCGGGCCGGTTTCGACGCGATCCTCGTCGTTTGGGGTGTTATCCCCCAAACGCGCGCCGCGCGTCGGGTCGATCTTGCGGGTATCGCGGTGATATGTGTTCATAGGTCCACCTTCGGCCCGATTTTTCGCCTAATCCCGCAGAAAAGCGACATTTGCCGACTCCCAGAGCGACACGGGTAATGCTAGGGCAAGCCTATGACAGACGTGGTTCTTCACGACAGTTTGCCCTTTGCCCCCTGGCTCGCGCCCGCGTCCTGGCGGCTGCCGGGCGTGCAACCGTTGGAGGCAGGTGATTGGTTGATCCGCGACGAGGCTTTTGCGGGCCAGATGCAAATCCGAGACCGCCTCATTGCCGAAACACCCGATCTTGTGCATGCCCTGACCGACGACGCCCGGGGCGCGGCAGGTGAGTGTCTCGACAGAGTGTTGAACGCGCTTGGCCGCGATCAGGGTTATCAATTCACCGGCCAGACTGCCACCCGCCCCGATGGTGTCCAGGTTCCCTTGGACCGCGCCAACCCCTTGATGACCGTTGGCCGCCTGATGCAAGCTGATGTCTGCCTGATGACGCCGGGACCGAAAGGCCATGTCCTGGGCGGTGCGATCCTGTGTTTTCCGTCGAATTGGACCCTGGCCGAGAAGTTGGGGCGACCGATGACAAGGATCCACAGGCCGGTCGCCCGCTATGACGAAGACATCGCCCGGCGGGTGCAGCGGCTTTTCGATGCCATGCGAGTTGAACAACCCCTTTGGCGGGCGAACGCGATTCTTCACCACTCGCCCAAGCTTTTCGCACCACGGCGCGAAGCCGAGCCGCGCGACGGAATCGGCGCCACCGACCCCGAATATCTCAGATCCGAACGCCAGACATTGTTGAAGCTGCCCGGAACCCAAGCCATCGTATTCACCATTCACACGATCGTCGTTCCGATTTCCAGACTGACCGATGTACAAAGAAACGGCCTTGCCGCGTCCGGGATCGAATTGGGCTGATCCGACAATCAGAAGGATAGAACCTTGGACCTGAATGCAGATTTTTCGCAACGCATCGCCGTCCATAGCGCGGACGAACCTTGGGTTGCCTCGCCGATGCCCGGAGTGGATCGCCGGATGCTGGATCGCATGGGCGACGAGGTGGCGCGCGCGACGTCAATCGTGCGGTATGCTCCGGGAAGTTCGTTTTCGTCCCATGTGCATACAGGCGGTGAGGAATTCCTTGTGCTTGATGGCGTGTTTCAGGATGAACACGGGGATTTCCCTGCGGGCAGTTACATCCGCAATCCGCCGCAATCATCCCATACGCCTGGGTCTGAACCCGGCTGTACCATCTTCGTGAAGCTTTGGCAGTTCGACCTCGACGACCGGACCCACGTGAGGATCGACACCGGCAAAATGCGCCTGGTGCCTGAACGTTCGGGGGTACAGGTCATGCCGTTGTTTTCAGACGGGCGCGAGGACGTTGCGATTGAGCATTGGGATCCGAACGCGGATATCGCTCTGAATGCTGCCGGCGGCGCCGAGGTTCTGGTCCTGGCTGGCGGGTTTTCCGAGGCGGGTGAGGCTTTCAGAGCCGAAAGCTGGCTGCGCCTGCCGACCGACCGTCACAGCACCGCGCATGTCGGACCGGATGGCGCGCGGGTCTGGATCAAGCGCGGCCATCTTCGCCAAACGCCATCCGCACCTGTTGCCGGTTAGACGGTGACGCCCGAAGCTGACAAGGCCATGAACATGCCCATCAGGGCCATGACGTGGGCCGTCGTCCGCAGATTTTCACCGCCAACGATGTTCATCACCAACAGGGCCAGCCCCAATGGCACCGAGAAAACCATCACGATCAGGTTCAGAACATAGACCGTCAACCTTGCGGTCAGATCGCCATGTTCCTTTCTGAGACAGGGTTCAAAGACATCCTCCACAGCCGAATTGTGCGATAGCGTGATCGAGTCGGCCGAAAAGATATGACTTTTCTCGCGTCGAAGCTTTTCTTCTGGCGGTGCCAGATCCGGCAATAGCTCGCTGCCCTGTACCGGTGAAATCCGTAGCCCTGCAATCTTGTGGATTCTTGACATTTGACTAACGCCTGCGCGCTCCTCTCTTTGCACGTCCCTCTTGGGTCTGTGCCCTATGTGGAACAAACCTAGGCCTTGATTGTGGAGAGAATGCGGCAAACTTGTGATCTGCCGACTGCATTTTTAGAAAACTTTTTGCAACTGATCGGATACCGGATGAAAGCGCGTATGGACTTCACCTATCGCCCGGGCCGGAATCAGGCTTATTTCCAGAATTGCTCTTGAACGACCGCATCACGCGGACCTTCGGGAGTCTCGACCATCAGTTCGGTTCCAGCTTCCCAATGATCCTTGTCGACCATGGCAATGGAAACGTTGGTCCCAAAATCCGGCGACCATGCCGCAGACGTGATCTGGCCGACCTTCTGGTCGCCTTTGATCAGGGGCCAGGCGTTCCGTGGCGGACGGATCGGGTCGCCCGCAATCGAAACGGCGCGAACCTGTCGGCTGGGTCCTGTCCCGGCCTCGGCTTCCAGCGCGTTTCGCCCGATGAAATCGCTACCTTCGGCGGGTTTGCAGAACCTGCCAAGCCCACATTCGAATGGGCTGTTGTCCCGGGTCATGTCGTTTCCGTAGCTCAACAATCCGCCTTCGACCCGCTCGATCAGATTGGGACAACCCGGCCGGACATCAAGGTCCTTGCCCGCCGAGAACAAGGCGTCCCACAAGGGCATACCGTTCTCTGAACCCTCGACATAGATTTCAAAGCCGCCCTGCTTGGAATAACCAGACCGCGACACGATGAATGATGAGTTCCCGAATGCCAGACGCTTTTGCCTGAAGAAGCGAATGTCATGTACGACGCTGCCAAAGACCTTTTCCATCAATGCGTCAGACTTGGGGCCCTGAACCGCCAAGGGGGAAACATCCGGTTCAAACACCCGAACATCAAACCCGGCGCCAACCGCAAGCCCTTTGACCCAAAGCAACAGATCGCTATCGGCAATCGAAATCCACCAACGCGTGTCGTCGTGTTTGATCGCAACAGGGTCGTTCAGCATTCCGCCGTTTTCGTCAACAACCGGAATGTAATAGCACTGATCCGACTGCATGCGCGACAGGTCACGAGGCGTCAGCTTCTGCATCAGTTTCAACGCATCCGGCCCGTTCAATTCAATCTGACGTTCGACGGACACATCCCATACCTGAACATGGCTTTTCAGGTGGCGATAGTCTGCCTCGATACTCTCGAATATCGTGGGCAGAAGCATGCGATTGTACACAGTATAGCCTGTGACGCCGGACGCCTCGACCCCTGGCGTGAAGGGCGTGTCGCGAAGCCGCCGCGAATGAGAAACCAGGTGCGTCATTCAAGCGCCCATGGACTTGGCGATTTCCCGAAGCTGAAACTTCTGGATTTTGCCGGTAGAGGTTTTGGGCAAGTCAGCGAACACAACGGCCTTCGGGGTCTTGAACCCGGCAAGGTGCTCTCGGCAGAACTGAATGATCTCTTCCGCCGTAGCGTCTATTCCCGAACGAAGCTCGACAAAGGCACACGGGACTTCGCCCCACTTCGGATCCGGCTTTGCAACAACAGCCGCGGACTGCACAGCGGGGTGACGGAAAAGGACGGCTTCGACTTCGACAGACGAGATGTTTTCGCCACCCGAGATGATCACGTCTTTCAGCCGGTCGCGGATTTGGATGTTTCCATCGGGGTGGACAACCGCGCCGTCACCCGACCAGAACCAGCCGTCCAGAAAAGCCTGATCGGTCGCTTCCTCATTCTTGTAGTAACCTTTCATGACCGTATTGCCACGCACCACGATTTCGCCCTGCGTGACGCCATCCCATTCAACGGGTCGCCCGGACTTGCTGTCCAGAACCGAAACCGACTCGACCATCGGCATAGCCACCCCTTGCCGCGCCTGCATTTCGGCCTGCTCGCTTGCTGGCAGATCGTCCCAGGTGTTCTGCCAAACGCATTCGGTGATGTGGCCATAAGTTTCGGTCAGGCCATAGACGTGCATTACATTCAGCCCCATGGCTTTTGTCTTTTCCAGAACAGAGGGGGGAGGTGGGGCGCCAGCGGTCAAGACCTGAATGGGCGGATCAAACTTTTCGACCGCTTCGGCTTCGGCAAGCATCTGCAGTATGATCGGCGCGGCCCCGAAATGGGTCACACCGTGGGTCTGGATGGCATCAATTATGCGGTCGACCGCCGGTGTTCGGGTGAACACCATCGTACCGCCTAGCATTGCCATGGCCCAGGGATGCCCCCATCCGTTGCAATGAAACATGGGCACCACGGACAGATAGATCGGATAGTATGGAACCTGCCAGCCCGCCACGGTTCCCAGTGCCATGAGATAGGCGCCGCGATGGTGATACACGACCCCCTTGGGGCGCCCGGAGGTTCCCGATGTGTAGTTCAGGGCGATTGCATCCCATTCGTCATCTGGCAGTCCGAGCGTGGCTTCCCCGGAAGTTTCCGTTACCAGGTGTTCGTAATCCCGCCCGCCCAGAGTTTCGGTCGATGGCGCATTGGGATCGTTGATCTCGAACACCGGGAGCGTGCGGCCCAGCACCTCAAAGGCTGCTGACAGCACTGAGATCAATTCGCGATCGACGATCACTGCTTTGGTGTCTGCGTGATCAAGGATATAGGCGATGGTCTCGGATTCCAGGCGCGTATTCAGTGCATTCAAGACCCCGCCGGTCAGTGGCAAGGCAAAATGCAGCTCGAACAGTTGCGGGGTATTCGGGCAAAGCACCGAAACGGTGTCGCCCTTGCCAATTCCCGCCGCGGTCAGCCCGGCCGCCAAAGCGCGAATCCGCGTCGAAAGCTCGGACCAACTGTACCGCAAGTCGCCATAGATCACGGCCGGGCGCGACCCGTGCAAGCTTTCGGCGCTGTTTAGAAACGAAATCGGCGACAGGGGAACATAGTTCGCCGCGGTCTTCGAAATATTCGCGTAGTTCTCTTGCATGGCCGTATCTCCAAGTTCGATCGTCTTCACCAAAGGAGTCAGAGGCGAATCCGCCTATCCGCTGATGCAGTCTAACTGTTGGGGCGCACCCGCGCTGCAGTCTTGTTGGCAAACGCCTCCAGCCTTTCACGTGCTGCGGGCTGCGTGTTCACGACGCCAGCGACAACCGCTTCAGCATAGGCGGCATCCATCCCCGACATGTTGTTCAAATGGCTGATGGCCGAGCAAATAGCATAGTTTGTCAACTGCAGGTTCGCTGCAATCTTGTCGGCCAATTCAACCGCCATATCGAAGCTTGACCCTTCGGCCATGTATTGTGCCAGCCCCAGGTCGACGGCCTCTTGCCCCTGATAAACCCGACCCGTCAGGATCATGTCGATCATCCGGTACTTTCCGATCATGTCGGAAACACGGATTGTGGCCCCTCCGCCAGTAAAGATACCGCGCTGCCCTTCGGGAAGGGCAAAATACGTGGATTGATCAATCACGCGAATATGGGCCGCACTTGCAAGCTCAAGCCCGCCCCCGACAACCGCTCCGTTCAACGCCGCGATGATCGGGACGCCGCCGTATTCCATTTTGTTGAAGGCTTCGTGCCAGCGCAAACAGACGTGCATGAATTCATCGGGGCTCCGGTCTTCTTTCCAGTGCTCGACCAGATCAAGACCAGCGCAGAAATGATCGCCCTTCCCAGCCAAAACCACCGCTCTGACGTCATTTTGGTGGGCCGTGCTGAAGAATGTGACAAGTTCTTCGATTGTGGCGACGTCAAGCGCGTTGCGCTTTTCTGGGCGATCCAGTTTGACAATGTGGACGCCGTTGTCGCGCGCCTCGATGTCAAGGTTTTCGTATGATTGCGGACTGCTTGCTTTGGACATCGTTCGGGCCTTTGCGTTTCGGGCAGGCACACTCATGTGCCATCATTTCTTCGGCGTTCAGAGATTGAATCGGGCGTCTTTCATGCACGAGCAGCCAGTCTAACAGATGCTCGATATTGAACATGATGTCGCGAATGGGGCCCCTATGTGTCATGCGCGTCGCTTCGGTGAATTGTCTCTTTTCGCCATATATACATTGCTATGCAGCAGAAATAGGTCCATTCTGGACAATATCCTTTCATTAAGTGACATAAAGCAAGCATGAGCCAAACACGGGAGCTTTCCGATCCCCCTTATCTGGCCACGGTTTCGACCCCGCTTATCGAGGATTGGATTGATGCGTTGCGCAAGTGTTGCAGCGAGGACCAATTGTCGTCGGTTCTTAGGCGCTCGGGAATGGATGTGTTTGAAAACCAAACGGCGCATCGCGTCTCGTTGGATCAGATTGTGCGATTGTACCAGATAGCGGCCATCGAGACCGGCGACGAGATGATGGGGCTTTGGAGCCGCCCCATTCGAGCAAGGGCCTTGCAGCACCTTCTGACAACAGTTCGCGAGGCAACCACCCTATCCTCTGCGCTCTATCGGTTCTCGACATTCTGGAATTTGCTGCTGGACGATTATCGCCTTGTCGTCGCAAGTAAGGACAACATGGTCACGCTGCAATTGATACCGCAGGAAGATCAAGAATATCAGCGCTTTGGACACATGCTTTTGCTAAAGCTCGCGCATGGGCTGCTTTCCTGGCTTGCCGGGTACGAACTGCGCGTTCTGGACGTGCAATTTGCATTCGATCGCCCTGAGTTTGCCGAAGACTATTCCGTCATCTTCCCGGCCCCGGTGGGATTTGCAGCGCCAATGACGTCAATATCGTTTCAAACCACAAAGCTGGATCCGACGAACAAACCAGGCGCGGCGGAACTCAAAAGGTTTCTTGATCGTGCGCCGCGCGACTGGATCTTCACGCGCTTTCGCGAACACACACAATCTCTCAGGGTGCGCGAATTTCTCTATCGAATGAACTGGGAAGAATGTCACCTTAGGGACGCGGCGCAGGCGATGAAAGTAACGCCCAGAACCTTGATAAGGCGTTTGGATGCCGAAGGAACCTCGTTTCAAGCCATCAAGGATGGTTTGCGCCGCGATCTGGCCATTCGTGATTTGCAGGCCGGGTCAAAAAGTATCGAAGAGGTTTCTCAGGACATCGGTTTTTCCTCGGCAGCCAATTTCCACCGGGCGTTTCGCCGATGGACGGGGGCCACGCCCAGTTCTTATAGAAAGCCCAGGTTGCAAATCTGATTGCCGATCTGCACTACTGGAATTCGTCGCATTTGCAGCAATTCGCCAAGTTATCGTTGCAGGACAATACGGGAGGGCGTGATGGCCAAAGGATTCGCATCGCAGGGTGACCTTGCCGAGAAGACGATCAGTTTCACAGAAATCGGCAAAGGGCTTTTTGCATTCACTGCCGAGGGAGACCCCAACTCTGGAGTGATCATCGGCGACGACTCGGTGATGATTATCGAGGCGCAGGCGACTCCGCGCCTTGCGAACAAGGTCATCGAAAAGGTGCGCGAGGTGACCGACAAGCCGATCAGCCATGTGGTGCTGACCCACTACCACGCCGTACGCGTTTTGGGTGCCTCGGCCTTTGGCGCCGATCAGATCATCATGTCCGACAAGGCCCGCGCGATGGTCGTAGAGCGTGGGCAGGAAGACTGGGACAGCGAGTTCCAGCGCTTTCCCCGGCTTTTCGAAGGCCACGAAAGCATACCGGGGCTGACATGGCCCACCACGACCTTCAGCGACGCTATGACAGTCTATCTTGGCAACCGGAAGGTTGAGATCAAGCAGATTGGCCGCGCCCATACCGCAGGCGACAGCGTGATATGGGTGCCGGATGCCCAGACCATGTTTACCGGCGATATCGTAGAATATCATTCGGCCTGCTATTGCGGCGACGGGCATTTCGAGGATTGGGGCGGCACCCTTGATGCCGTGAAGGCCTATGATCCCCAATCCATTGCGCCGGGCCGCGGCGATGCGCTTGTCGGCCGCGAGATGGTTGATGCCGCACTCGCCGCGACACGGGATTTCGTGGACAGCACATACCGCCCAGCGAAACAGGTCGCTGCCCGGGGCGGCAGCCTGAAGGATGCCTGGGACGCGGTTCGCGACGCCTGCGATTCAAAATTCAAGGACTATGCGATCTATGAGCATTGCCTGCCGTTCAACGTGGCCCGTGCTTATGACGAGGCTCGCGGGATCGACACACCGCGTATCTGGACTGCCGCGCGCGATCTGGAAATGTGGGAGCAATTGCAAGGCTGATTTCACTGCGAAAATCGAGATTTGATCGTGCTGCAAGACCGATATCAACTGGCCCACAAGGTCTATCCCTACGAAAGATCTCCGGATCAGGACAGGGACAGCGCCGTAAGGCATCCGGTTGTCATTGTGGGTGGCGGACCAATTGGTGTTGCGCTGGCGCTTGATCTTGGCCAGCAAAACATCCCGGTTCTGGTGCTTGACGATCATGAGGGCATTGGGTTGGGAAGCCGGGCCATCTGTTTCGCCAAGCGTTGTCTGGAAATTGCCGATCGCTACGGATGTGGCGAGCCAATGCTGGAAAAGGGTGTCGTGTGGAACCTTGGCAAGGTCTTCCACAAGGACGCAAAAGTGTTCGAGTTCAATCTGCTGCCGGAATCCGGCCACCAGTTCCCTGCCTTCATCAATCTGCAGCAGCCCTATTTCGAACTATGTCTGGTCGAGCGCCTGCGAGCCCTGCAGGCCGAGGGCGCTCCGATTGAGATTCGTGGCAAGAACAGCGTGGAAGCAGTTGATGTGCGCAATGACCATGCGGCACTTGACGTCATGACGCCCGACGGACCTTACAAGATCGAGGCAGATTGGCTGGTTGCATGCGACGGGGCCAATTCGCCGTTGCGCGACATGCTGGGGCTGGGTTTCACGGGCAAGGTCTTTCAGGACAGTTTTCTGATCGCCGACATCAGGATGAAGGGCGATGCGGAGTTTCCGACCGAACGCTGGTTCTGGTTCGAACCTTCGCACGGCGAAGGCGCATCCACACTTCTTCACAAGCAACCTGACGATATCTGGCGCGTCGACTTTCAGATCGGTTGGGACGTAGACCGGACTGAGGAACTGAAAGAAGCGAACGTTCGCCGCAGGCTTGACGCGTTTCTGGGTGGCGCGTCGTATGAACTGGTCTGGTCGTCGATCTATACGTTTCAATGCAAGCGCATGGATAGCTTCCGCCACGATCGAATCCTGTTTGCCGGGGACGCGGCGCATCAGGTTTCGCCATTCGGAGCACGGGGTGCCAACTCTGGCATGCAGGACGTCGACAATCTTGGATGGAAACTGGGGCTGGTGATCCAGGGCCTGGCCCCAGAAGTTCTGCTTGACACATATTCCGAGGAACGCGTCTACGGTGCCGACGAAAACATCCTGAACTCGACACGCTCGACCGATTTCATCACTCCGAAAACCGAGATCAGCAAGATCTTTCGCGATGCTGTTCTGACCCTGGCCAGAAAAGCAAAATTCGCGCGGCCGCTGGTAAATTCGGGGCGGTTATCGATACCTTGTATTTATGATGATGGCCCGCTGAACGGACCCGACGCACTGGAAGGCGGCCCTGCCGTAACCCGTGTCGGCGCACCGATGGTGGACGCGCCCGTCGATGGTGCTTGGCTGCTTGGGCAATTTGGCGGCGGGTTCTGTCTGCTGACCATAAACACAGAAGCGCCCGAGATCCTTGATTTCGGCGGCATCCCGGTATCTTGCGTTTCTGTTTCAGCCCACGATAATCCCGAGCTTGGCGAAAGGTATCTGGGCGCGGCCAAGACGGCGGTTTACCTGATCCGGCCCGACCAACATGTTGCCGCCCGTTGGGACAGCTTCGATGAAACAGAGGTGCGTAAGGCGCTGCACACCGCAATCGGGCGCACCTGAGGTACAAAACCATGAACACGCTGAACACAGACGCCAATATTGCCAAACCGGACGACTTCTATGCCAGGCTGCTGGCCCTTCATGAGGGAAAGTCAAAATCGGAAAGCGATGCGATCAACGCACGATTGGTGTTGATCCTGTGCAATCATATTGGTGATTCCGAAGTGCTTGAACAGGCGTTTGAACTGGCTTGTGAGAACTGACCCCATTGCTCTTGCCCGAAGGCGCGATCATTAGGTTTAGGAGATTTCACATCGCGTCGCATTGCTGCAAAGATGCGTTAGAGCTTGGGCGATAACGTTCGACTGACCGACCAAAGCCGGTCATTGCCAGAATTGGAGACGCAAATGGACACCGCTGCGACATCCTTGATGCAAAAAGCTGACGGATCGACTGTCACTCCGGGATATATGCCCGGCTTCGGGAACGACTTTGAAACGGAAGCCCTGCCGGGCGCGCTGCCGATTGGTATGAACAGCCCCCAGAAATGCAACTATGGCCTTTACGGTGAACAATTGTCGGGCACGGCATTCACGGCCCCCAGCCATCAGAACGAACGAACCTGGTGCTATCGCATCCGACCCTCGGTCAAGCATTCCAGCCGCTATGAACAAATCGACGTGCCCTACTGGAAAAGTGCGCCCAATATTGTGCCGAAGGTCACTTCACTGGGACAATATCGCTGGGATCCGGTGCCTCACTCCGACGAACCGCTGACATGGCTTACCGGCATGCGCACCATGACCACTGCAGGCGATGTGAACACCCAGGTTGGTATGGCAACCCATATCTATCTGGTCACCGAAAGCATGGTGGACGCATATTTCTACAGCGCCGACAGCGAACTGCTGATCGTTCCGCAAGAAGGCAGGCTGCGTTTCACCACCGAATTGGGCATCATCGACCTGGAGCCGAAAGAGATCGCAATCATCCCGCGCGGCCTCTTGTATCGCGTTGAATTATTGGAAGGACCTGCCCGTGGTTTCGCGTGCGAAAACTATGGCCAGAAGTTCGAATTGCCCGGTCGCGGACCCATTGGCGCCAACTGCATGGCCAATCGCCGCGATTTTAAGACACCGGTCGCCGCCTTTGAAGACCGCGAAACCGCTTCGACCATCACCATCAAGTGGTGTGGTCAGTTCCACCGCTGCGAGATTGATCATTCGCCTCTGGATGTGGTGGCTTGGCACGGAAACTATGCGCCGCTCAAATACGACCTGCGCGCCTATTGTCCGGTCGGTGCTATCCTGTTCGACCACCCGGATCCGTCGATTTTCACCGTTTTGACAGCCCCTTCAGGCCAGCCGGGCACGGCAAACATCGACTTTGTTCTGTTCCGCGAGCGCTGGATGGTCATGGAAGATACCTTTCGCCCACCCTGGTATCACAAGAACATCATGTCCGAGCTGATGGGCAATATCTACGGCCAGTACGACGCGAAACCACAGGGCTTCATCCCCGGTGGCATCAGTCTGCATAACATGATGATCCCTCACGGTCCTGACCGCGAAGCCTTTGAACGCGCGTCGAATGCAGATCTGCAGCCCGAAAAACTGGACAACACGATGTCATTTATGTTCGAAACACGGTTTCCGCAGCATCTGACGGAATTCGCGGGCAAAGAGGCCCCCTTGCAGGACGATTACATTGATTGCTGGTCATCGCTTGAAAAAAAGTTCGATGGCACGCCGGGAAAGAAGTGAAACCGGATACCTGATCGAAAGCGCCCAAGACCCGCCGCTGCAACCGAAGCTACGGTTCATGCGCGCCGCAATCATCCACCGGTCAGGCGCCGCATGAGAAAGATCTCGGCATCGTCCGGTAATTCCTTGGACCAATTGTCACGATAAATCACCCCGTCAATGGCAACCGCGACGTCGTTCTTTAGGACCGGTTCAAGCCCAGGATATCGCTCTTCCAGCTTGCGGAAAAGTTCGCGAATATCCTTGGCTTCGATCTGAATCTGTCTCTCATTATCTGCCAGCGCCGCAAGTGCTGCCGACAGGTTCACCTCGGCCATCAGCCCTCGCTTTCCCCCTCCAAAGCCGCAAGGATCCGCGGCGGCGACATTGGAATGTGTGTCATGCGCACGCCCGCTGCATTGGACACCGCGTTGGCGATTGCCGCGAGCGGTGGAACGATCGAGGTTTCGCCGACACCGCGAACGCCATAGGGGTGGTTCGGGTTCGGGATCTCAAGGATTTGCGTGTCGATCATCGGCAGATCAGAGCACACTGGAATGCGGTAATCGAGAAAACCCGGGTTTTGCAGGCGCCCGTCTTCGCCGTAGATGTACTCCTCGTTCAACGCCCAGCCGATGCCCTGGGCGGCACCGCCCTGATACTGGCCTTCCACATAATCGGGATGCACCGCCTTGCCGGCGTCCTGGATCACGGTATAGCGCAGGATTTTGGTTGCGCCTGTTTCCGGGTCGACCTCGACGTCGCAGATATGCGTGGCGAAAGAAACACCTGCACCGTCGGCCACCAACTCGCTGTGGCCGGCAATTGGTCCGCCGGTTTTGCCTGCGGTTTCAGCAATATCGGCGATCGTCAACGGCGGAAGATTGCCGTGCTTTTTGTCAGTCGCCTTGGCGCAACCGTCTTCCCAAATCACGTCCTCGACCGGGATATCCCAGGTCAGAGCGGCCCGTTCCCGCAACACCTTCACCGCATTCCGGGCTGCCGAGATCGTGGCCATGGACGACGAAAACGTCCCCCGGCTTCCGTCGGTCATGTCGTTATACCCAAGCGATGCCGTATCCGCGACAACAGCTCTTACGTTTTCGTATGGAATGCCCAGTTCCTCGGCCGCGACCAGCGACAACGAGGCGCGCGCGCCGCCCACATCGACAGTGCCCACAGCCAGCGTGGCCGTGCCGTCGGACCCGATGTTGAGATCGGTGCAGGTCTGACCACCGAAGTTGAACCAGAATCCGCAGGCCATGCCACGTCCCTGGTTCTTGCCAAGCGGCGCTTTCATGTGCGGATGGTTCTGCGCCGCCTCAAGCGTCGGTCCAATGCCAATGGGTCCGTAAACGGGCCCGTAGGACGATCTTGTCCCTTCCTTAGCAGCGTTCTTGATACGAAACTCGATGGAATCGAGCCCGATCTTTTGGGCCAGTTCGTCAATCGTGCTTTCCACGGCAAAAGCAGCCATAGGCGCCGATGGTGCGCGATAGGCAGCGGCCTTGGGGCGATTGACCAGCACTTCGTATCCGACGGATTTGACGTTCTTCAGGCCGTAGCATGCAAATGAGGTCTTGGCGCCAAACTCGCCCCAGATGTCTTCGTATGGTCCGCAAGAATACCGCAGGGTCGCCTGAGCGGCCGTAATGGTGCCATCCTTCTTGGCGCCGATCTTGACGTCAATCGAAGTCGCACTTGTCGGCCCCGAGGCACGAAACACCTCGTTGCGTGACATGACGATCTTGACGGGCCGACCCGCCTTCCGGGACAAGGCAAGCGCCACGGGTTCCATCCAGACATGGGTCTTTCCACCAAAGCCGCCACCGATCTCGGACGACGTGACCCGCAGCTTTGAAACGTCCAGGCCAAGAAGATCCGCGCAGTTCTGGCGATAGACGAAGTGGCCTTGAGTGCAGACCCACATATCCGCCGTGCCGTCGGGATTCATGCTCGCGACACAGGCATGCGGTTCGATATAGCCCTGATGAGTCTGTTCCGTCCTGAAGCTGCGTTCGACGATTACGTCGGCTTCTGCAAATCCTTCGTCCACGTCGCCATGGCCAAATTCCGAGCGGTTGGCGATGTTTGAAGGGGTTTGCGGCTTTGGTTCGACACCGCCTGTGAAGACATCATCGCGCAGTACCGGAGCGGAAGGTTTCACCGCCTCGTCAACGTCGATCACATGCGGCAGCACTTCATACTCGACCTCGATGCGCTTTAACGCCTCGCGCGCAGTCTTTGCGTCCACGGCTGCAACGGCGGCAACTGCATGTCCATCATAAAACGCCTTTGAGCGCGCCATGCAGTTGTCGAGAATATCGAACAGAGTCTGGTCGCCGTTTGTGAGGTCAGGCAGATCTGCGGCGGTAACCACCGCCTTTACGCCCTTCAGCCTTTCAGCGCCGGACGTGTCGATGCTGACGATACGGGCATGTGCGTGAGGGCTGCGAAGAACACGGCCCACCAGTTGCCCGGGCATATTGAAGTCGGCACCGTAACGGGCGCGTCCTGTAACCTTGTCCACGCCATCGGGTCGAACGGGCCGGGTACCAACGGAATTGTAATCCTGCGCTTTGTATTTGGCATCAAAACTCATGGTCAGCTTCCCCTCAATTCTTGCGCGGCATCCTGGACAGCGCGCACAATCTTGTCATAGCCGGTACAGCGACAAAGGTTACCGGCAAGCCAGAATCGGATTTCCTCTTCGGTTGGATCGGGATTGGCATCCAAGAGCGCCTTTGCCGCGACCAAAAAGCCCGGCGTACACACACCGCACTGAAGTGCCGCATGCTCAAGGAACTTGGTTTGCAGCGGATGAAGCTCGTCACCGTTGGCCATTCCCTCAATGGTCTCGATACTGCGGCCCTCTGCTTCGGCACCCAGAACAAGGCACGCGCATACCAGTCGGCCATCAACCATGACGCTGCAGGCACCGCAGTCCCCTGTCCCGCACCCTTCCTTGGCACCCGTAAGACCCAAGCGCTCACGCAATACGTCCAGCAGCGTCTCTTCGGCCTGACAGAGGAATTCCACCTCGTCACCATTGATCGTCGTCGATACAGCTATTGCAGACATTACTTTCCTCCTGCGCGATCAAACGCAATGCGGGCGGCGCGCCTGGCCAGCACGCCCGAGACCTTTTTTCTGAACTCGATTGTTCCACGCTTGTCGTCAATGGGCTGACAGGCGGCGGAACAGACATCGGCCAGCCGCTCCAATGCCGCATCGTCAAGTTTTGTCCCGATGATCGCCTCGGCCGCTGGTTCAACCAAAAGCACCGTTGGCGCCACGGCACCCAGTGCGACCCGCGCCGACGTCACCAGCCCCTTGTCATCCAGCGATAGGCTGACGGCGACCCCGACGACGGCAATGTCCATCTCGGTGCGCGGGATGAACCGAAGATACGCGTCGCCTGACTGTGGCGCGCGTTTGTCAAGCTGGATGGCTTCGACAATCTCGCCCTTTTCAAGCGACGTTTTTCCCGGCGCAACCGGTATCTCCTCGACGGGAATGGTCCGGTTGCCATTTGGCCCGACAATGATCGCCTTGGCGCCCGCAGCGACCAGAGCGGGCACGCTATCGGCCGCAGGCGACGCATTGCAAAGATTGCCCGCGACCGTGCATCGGCCTTGAATCTGAGTCGACCCGATCAGATTCGCGGCTTCGACCACACCTGGCCAGGCTTCTTTCAACATGGTGCTTTCGCCAAGCGCCGCACAAGACACCGCCGCGCCAACCGTATAGGCTTCGCTAGTTTCGCGGATTTCGTCCAGACCTTCGATGGATTTGATATCGACCACCAACTCGGCATCAAAATCGTCGTTCTTCATGATGACCAATAGGTCTGTACCGCCAGCCAGAGCATAGGCGCTTCCCTTGGCACCTGCCAACAAACTTGCCGCATCCATCAGTGACTTCGGGCGTTCATACTGCACCGGTCTAATCCTCTCGTTTTGGGCCATTGGGTCGCAACGGGTCTTACTGTGCCAAGAAATGTCCAAGTACGCAAAGACACACAAGCGATTAACAGGCGATTCTTCTGATAGATCGCTGTGTCGATGGATTGGGACACCCAAACAGACCGATCCTCAGACCGATCCAGACCGGCTATTGATTGCAGTCATCGAAGGTGAAGTACAGATCCCTTGGAACAGAATTGGGCGGACAACGCATTGCGGGAGAACGATTGATACCCGACGTGCCGAAACGACGAACTTTTGCGAATGTGTTGGGCGAAAGCTGTCGTTCTTCGGGATACAGAATTTGAGTCAAACAGTTGTTTGAGAATCTGGCGGAAAGACAGGCCGCCGCGCGCCTGTAACAGAGCGTCTCATCGTGGTTGATTTTCTCAAATAAAGTTAAGTGTATAGCAAGGCCAAGCACCTCAACCCCTTGCAATCAGTAACACTCAATGCCATAGTTTTTGGTACGTAGGATGGTCGGTACGAATTGGGGGCTGGTGATGCCGAAGAAAGCAAAGGAACTCGGTCCTCTGCACGTTAAACGGCTCCGGCACCCGGGCAAAGGCGGCAACGTGAACTATTCCGTTGGCGGCGTCGATGGCCTCCAGTTGCAAGTTACACCAACGAATGCACGATCGTGGTTGTTGCGAACTATGGTCGCCGGGAAGCGCCGGAACATTGGCCTTGGTAGTTACCCAACAGTCAGCTTAGCGCAAGCGCGGGAGGCAGCCCGAGAAACGCGCGAACAGGTTCGCAAAGGGATTGATCCTGTAGAGTGGAAGCGTCAAGGGAGAGCCGAGTTGGCGGCACAACAAGCGCGACAATTGACCTTTGCTGCGGCTATGGAGCAATTCCTTGAGGTTAAACTCAAGGAATTCAAAAACGAGAAACATCGCAAACAGTGGCGAGCGAGTCTGGACACATACGCGGTGCCAATCATAGGGTCCAAGCCAGTCGCGGAAATCACGGTGCAAGACGTGCTAAGTGTATTGAACCCCATTTGGACTACAAAGACGGAAACTGCGAGCAGACTGCGGGGCCGCATCGAGGGCGTAATGGCGTGGTCCACCGTCAAGGGACACCGAGATGGCGACAACCCCGCGCGTTGGCGCGGCAACCTGGATGCAGTGCTACCGAAACCTGGCAAGGTCGCGACAGTGAAGCATCATCCCGCGTTGGCACTGAAAGATGCAACTGAGTGGTTCTCCGATCTTCGAAACCGGCAAGGCGTGGCGGCCCGCGCTCTAGAGTTTCTGGCGCTGACAGCGGCGCGTTCCGGCGAGGTGCGTGGCGCGACCTGGGATGAAATCGATCTTGAGCGAAAACTTTGGATCATCCCGGCAGAACGAATGAAGGCACGTCGTGAGCATCGCGTGCCAATGGTCGAGGAGGCGATTGTGCTTCTGCAAAAATTGCCGAAGATTGGGAATTCTCCCTTCGTCTTTCCGGCTGTACGAGGCGGCCCGCTATCGGACATGGCGCTGAGTGCTTGCATGCGGCGTATCAATGCAACCCGCGACGGCGGTTTTCTTGATCCCCGATCTGGTCGACCCGCCGTTCCGCATGGATTGAGGAGCACGTTTCGGGATTGGGCAGCCGAGCAGACCGACTATCCGCCAGAGATGGCAGAGATTGCATTGGCGCATACAGTGGGATCGGAAGTGGAGCGGGCTTACAGGCGAACTGATCTGGTGGAAAAACGTCGGAGCATGCTTGGGAAATGGGCCGAGTATCTCGATAGAGGTGCCCGCCCATCCACTGGGAATCGGAAAAAAAATGCAATCAAGTAAATATCCAGCCGCTGACGACAATGTTGTTCTTTCAGTCCGAGATGCCTTGATTGAGATGTTCCAAGAGTTATCTCCGCAGCTAGCACTATTCTTTGCCCTCCCACTCGTCTTCTGGTCCCGAATAGGCCACGAACTCCATCATGGGGGAAAATCTGACAAAGATGCACTGCAAAATCTGCGGGATTCTTTATTGGCGGCCAATTCAGCTTTGGATGTTCTGTCTTATTGGACAGCAACCGGATTAGAAACTGCGCTGCGCAGGAGCTATTTGGTGAAATTCGATGAGTTCAACGCGCGCGATCTATCTTTGCCTCCAACAAGTCGGGAGAATTTCCACGAAATCATTAGTATTTGCATTGCTGCGACGTCCGAGACTGAAGAAATGTGGGGAACCTGGCGAACCGACCATGGCAAGTCATGGAATGCAATTTCAATGATCGACGAAGCGCGGCGCGTGTGGACAGCGATTACCGGAAAAAAAGCTCCGCCCAAGAAGCTTCGGAGGGAAACTAAATTCGCGGATTACCTGGATAAGTTGCTCAAGAGCGCTGGCATACATGTGAGTGTTACCGATGCCTACGACTCGTGGGCAGACATTGCCTATCAGGAAGGTAGCCCATTGGAGACGCCCCAAAAAAAGTAGGGGGATTTGAACGGAGCGACTGAGCAAACTTCCCTACTCCAAATTGAACAATTTGCAACCACATTGAACGCATCGACTTAGGAATCGATTCGCAGCAATGGGTGCCATCATGGGACAGACATACCTTTCAGACACCGACCTCGCTGACCGCTTTGGCGTCAGCCGCAACACAATCTGGCGCTGGCACCGCGAGCTTCTTGGGTTCCCTCGTGCCGTGCGCTTGTCGCAGGGATGCACCCGGTGGCGGCTATCCGAAATCGCGGAATGGGAGGCGTCTCGATAGAATAAACTAACGTTCACTCACCGGTTCAGACCGCGATCACCTTGAGCAGTGCGGTGCAACTTCGATCCGAAAAAAGATCCACAATCAATCTCTTCTCAAAAGAAGGGAAATGGAGAAGCTATGTCCAAGGACCTATCTCCGCTGTTTCGCGAGCCCAGACCCCCAAAGGCACGCCCGCGGTTTCGGTGCTCTGCAATTGAAAGCGCCGTGCAAGCCACAGCAACATTGACACAAGCACCCGACGTCATTGCCATGAATTCTGTGCTGTGCACCTTGAGCATCGCAACGCAGGGCCATGCTGATGTGCAGACATTGGGCGGCGAAGCACCCCTCAGCCTCTTGTTGCTCACGATCGCAAAATCTGGCGAACGCAAAACGTCTTGCGACAAGCTGGCGTCTCGTCCTCTGGAGAAATACCAACGCAAGCAATTGGCCACATACGATCAACAACTTCGATTGCAACACTCGCGCAAGTCACCTGGCTGCGGAGCTGTCTTCGAAGAAGAAGATGATGAAGATGCCAAGAATGCCGACGACATCGCTGATCAAGAGCCGATCAATCCAACCATCCTGTTCAGCGATACAACTTTCGAAGCGTTGATAGAGCAGCTAGCAAAAGGCACGCCTTCGATTGGGGTCAAAAACGACGACGGTGGTCAATTCCTCGGCGGATACTCGATGAAAGCCGGACAGCGACTAGGGACCGCCGCTGGCATATCCAAATTGTGGGATGGAACGACACTGGATCGTCACCGCGTCGGCAGCGGTTCGTCTGTATTGCAAGGCAAGCGTGTAAGTCTGCATCTGATAGTGCAGCCGCAGGTGGCCAACGATGTTCTGGCGGACCCTCGGCTCATCGACCAGGGCCTTCTATCGCGTGTTCTTGTCGCTTGGCCCGAGAGCTCGATCGGGTATCGGACGATCGATGATCCGGAGCTGCAGAAGTCATCGACGGAAAATGCCAAAGAAAAGTTGCGTGAGTTTGAAGCCTTCGTGGAGCGCCTCATGAACCGACCGCTACCAACTGTGCCGCACGACCGAAGGATACTTAGCCCGAAAGCCTTGGCAATTCCACCAGAGCAGATGATCGTTCTGACGAAATTCTATAACCGCGTTGAGATTGAACTTCGGCCGGGCGGCGACTTCGAGTATATCGGTGATTTTGTGTCCAAGATCTCGGAGCAGGCCTGTCGTATTGCAGGAATCCTGACAATCTTCGAAAACCCTGGTGCGGATCACGTTTCATTGGACGCTATGGAAAATGGAATTGAGCTTGCGGAGTGGTATCTCATGGAGCTCCATCGTCTCCGCGAATGCGGCGTTGTCTCGCCTGATGTGCGCGACGCAGAAGTCCTGCGGCAGTGGCTCGTCAGCAATCGTTCTGGCCAAGTCGTCACCGCCAGAGACATTGCGCGGCACGGACCGCGGCCGACCTTCGATGCGGTCCGCGTAAGGGAGCTAATGGAGATTCTTGTGGCGCACGACTGCGTCGAGCTTCAGGCACCGAACACGCTCGTCGGTGGTGCCCGGACCAAATGGTCGTGGAAAGTCCAATGAAGACCCTCTCACGCGACGATCATCCAGGAATTCAACGTATTCGTGAGTGCTTTGCCAATGCCGAAGATTTAACTCATTTCGCGCGCCGCATCGAAAACTCTAAGGGCTATCGCAACAGAACTGGACATTCTCGTAACCAGGATTTGTCGCAAATGTCAGGCGTGTCGCAATTGTCGGGTTTGTCGCAACTGTCCGCAAGTCGCTTTGTGTGCCCATACTGGTCCGAACTTGATCGTGACAGCTTTGAGGAGCGTGCTGCGATCCTGGAGTACGACGGTGGATTCTCTCGCGTCACCGCTGAACAGATGGCAAGCCAGATGATAAATCGCCACTGGCGTGAACAGTAGATGCCATGTTCGAAGCCTCCCAACTATCGGGGGAGGGGGGTGCAATTGCTAGAAAGCTTTAACCACGTAAACCCGCCTCCTTCGCTCTCGGAGATTTTTTCTTAAGACGCGAGATTTTGGGCAGTTTGGAGGAGAATGTCGCGAAGCATGTTTTTGATAGCTGATATTTTTCAGTGGGTTAGGTCTTAGAGTCCTTTGGCTACCCTTGGTTATTATGGGAATTTTTTTCCACGTTTGCAGCTATGACTCGGAACCGACCTTCCCACCGATTGCGGCGAATGACTGTTTCGAGCGGATTGTGTTGAGAAACTCGGTTCTTGAGCACCAGAGGCAATACCGGCAGAACATTGTCCCGCTGATTGGCAATTCCGCAAACGGCGTTTGCCTGTTGAACTCCTGCGAGGACAAAATTCCAAAATTTTGGGACGATTTTTCGGTTGCAGAGTTTTTCAACAAAATCAGCCCATTTTTGACCGAGGGCAGGTCTACCGTTTCCACTTTCCTAACTGATTTCCATTACCCCAATGCATTTGGACGCTCACAATGCTGCAAATGACATGTTAGAACGTCGTGATCCGTCTTTGGATAGCCCGCCTTCCGGGGAGGATTCGCGGCTTTTCGGACGAGGGGTTGTCGAAGTTGGGCTTGAATTGACGCCGTTACGGAAGAGTTCGTCGCGAGGTGACGTTCTATTTGTCGGATTCATCGGCGGTGTCGAAATCGAGGTAATTTTCCCGGGGCGTAGACGTGCCGCGATTACTCCACTTACTGCCAAATTGGATCGCCTTTCGCGAGTAGTCACTAAAATGAAAACGCAGCCTCAGTCGCTGTATGATCTCCGCTACAGTGTTCGAGCGCTGGGTAGCTGGCGCAATAACACTTTTGAGGACAAAGATGGAGCGCTTGAACGACGGCACCAATTTTTGGTCGCTCGATGGAGTTTTCTTGACGCCGATGGAACTGAAAGAACCTTTGGTGAAGTGCCATCCAAACAGTTAAAGATCCAAAATTTTGACAAGAAGACCTATGATCAATCTTAACGAGTAATTCACTCCAATTGAGCAGCTAAGTACAAGATTTGAAATCGGAGAGTGGAATCAATGATAGGAATCGATAAACGTTTTGGGCTCGAAATTCGGCCGCTGGAATCAAAAGAATCCGAACTCCTTCAACAAGCAAAAGACATGGCGGTTGAGTTACACTCATTGTACGAGGGATTTGGAAGCTCGAAAGAAATGGATCATGCAAAGGCGCGCCTGGAAGAAGCAGTAATGTGGGCATCAAAGCATGTTGGTATGAATGGAGTTGACTTCGACAGTTGAATGTCTGGTTCGAGCTGATTGTGTTGAAAAACTCGGTTCTTGAGCACCAGACGCAATACCGGCAGAACATTTTCCCGCTGATTGGCAATTCCGCAAACGACGTTTGTCTGTTGAACTCCTGCGAGGACAAAATTCCAAAATTTTGGGACGATTTTTCGGTTGCAGAGTTTTTCAACAAAATCAGCGCAAAGTAATAAGATGCTGCGCACTGACAGGATGTGCGACCCTCGACATTTCAACTACGCGTTCTCAAATCTCCAGACCACCATAGGTTCGTTTCCCTCAAGCAAAAGGCGCAGACTGACTCTCAGTCTCACAAAGATCATGACTGCGATGGGATACAGCACGTATACCTCAACGCCCAACCCGAGGAGACTGGATATGATCGGCGTCATGACTGCTGCAGCGAGCGCCGAAAGCGTCGCGTACCTGTACACGTAGTAGGTAAAAAGCCAGGCAAGCAACGCAATCAATCCAACGATGGGGTCCAGCGCAACCATTGCACCTAGCAGCAAACCGATGCCATTCCCGCCATTACATCTCGGGCATAAGGGATAGAGGTGACCTATGTAGGCAAACAATGCGCCAAATTGAGCGTATTCGTGTCCGACTATGATGCAGAACACCGTGACCGCCACAAATCCCTTTGCGATGTTGGCCAAGACACGGGCCAATGCCGACGTTCTGACCCCAGCACGAGGAACAAGCTGGGATATAGATGTGCTGATTAGACGAGAAAGCGGGGTTGATCCCACTGCATAAGCGCAAGCCGCGCCTACTGCGCATATAAGCAGAAACATATAAACCACCTCGAGGGCATACTCAGAACTACACAACTACAAACAACTACATTGTGCTTTAAGAGTATGGCCAGGCGATGAGTTGATTGGGGCACCGAAATGGCCACTGTTGCAAGGGTGGATACAATTCCAAAACTGCAAGCCTATCGGTCAAATGAACAGGCCAATGCCAGGCAGCTGAAATGCTTGATCGAAGTATTCGCCAAATTAATTTTGGTGATTGCCGGTAGGTGTCTGCTTCGCACGCGAGGTTGCCGTGAGCCTGCCCTTCAATCGCGTCTGCTTTGATGTGGGCATATGGGTGCTTCGTTCTACCGGATGCCGGAGACTTGGGCGGCTTCCAAGACCCATGCCAAGACGTTCATTTTGACCTTTTGGGCGGGTCCGAACCGGACCAACTGAAGTGGATCTTCGGGTTCTGCCATGGAGCATATCCGACGATGGCGACGTAACCGCTGTTGATGTAGGCGACGCGCCAAGGCTTGAATAGCAGCACTGCAAACCAACAACAGCGAACGGCTGCAAAGTCCCGCACTGCAGTCCTTGCTTAGGCATCAACCCAAGATCGGCTACGCGGACGAAGCCGTCACTTGCGCAGTCCGGCTTGGAACAGGCCGCTTTGGACAGGCTATAGCAGACCTGGGCCGTATCGCGAACTACTCAGGGACAACTTCACCAGAGCCTCCGAAGTCAGCTGGGAAGCCTTTCATTTTGGGCAGCCCGTCTTTCATCGGCAGCACAGTTTCTGCGTAGTTCACGTGAATAGCGGGACGGAAGTCGACGCTTGGAACTACGGATGCATAGAGGTCGATCAGCTTGAGACCCGGATGCACTGTCATCAGATGGCCTCCACACTTCGCGCACCACTTCCGGTCGCTGTTTTCTGTGTGGTTGTACTGGAGAATGTACTCCTGTCCCTTCGTGACCCTGACTTGGTTCGGCTCCCAAAGTGCGAACGCATTGACTGGCCCGGCTGACCAGTGACGACAGCTCTCGCAGTGGCAATATCCCATGCCTGCGGGCTCGCCGGTGACTTCGATCTCAACGGCACCGCAGAAGCACTGTCCTTTATGGATTTGAAGCGACATGGGAATCCTCCTTTTTTTGATTGCAGATCAGCCCGCAAATGTGGCTGGTTGAGACGAACTGCGATTAACTGTGAGATTGAAGACGTCTGGCCGCGAATAATGGCCGCTTACGTCAAATTTGCGTCTGGAACCACGTGCCGCCGACGGGTCGATATCAGAGAACAGAAAACCCTTCTCCCTGTGCATCGGCCCGGCCACTTGGCCGCCAAAAGGCTTGTAGACCGCGGCGTCGCCCGGATTGATCCACTCGTCCTGGTTCGGAAAGAGTTCTTCATAGAACGGGATATCATCGGGAATGTCCGAAGACTCTAGAGATGTGGCGCATCCTACCACCCAGCAGCCGCCTTCTCGGGCAATATGCTGCATCGTGGCCAGCCACGTTTCACCACTGTCCCAGGTTGGGGCACAGAGGATGTCGATGCCTTGCGCATAGAGTGCGAAACGAGCGAGTGGCATATAGTTTTCCCAACAGATAAGCGTGCCAATACGTCCGACTACCGTTTCAACTACCCGAAGACCCGACGCATCTCCAAAGCCCCAGACCATTCGTTCGGGGTTCGTAGGCATCAATTTCCGGTGATTATTCACGATCGAACCGTCAGCGTCGATCACTGCGCACGAGTTGAACAACGTCGAGCCACTCATTCCACTGTCGATTTCGTTGTACCCAAGAACCAATACGACCCCATGCTCGGACGCCGCTTCTCTCAGAGGATCAAGGCCACCATTTATTCGATCAATCGCGTTGTCCTGAAGTAAGGCGTAGAGCTCGTCGGTCTTGCTCATTCCGGCACCGGGCGCCAGGCGCCAAACGAACGTCGGATACCCCGGGAACCAAGCCTCGGGGAAGACGATCATTTCGGCGCCTTCTTGGGCCGCGGAGCCGATAAGGTCACACGCGCGCTCCATCGTTTTCGCTAGGTCGAGATAGATCGGCGGTTCCTGAATGACGCAAAGTTTCACTGCGTTTCCTTTCCTGTGAGTGAGTTCTTCGAATGCCTGGAGTTGCTCATTTGGTGCCGGCAGCGACAACAAGTTCACATGGCCCTTTGAAACCTTCCGCGGTCTCAAACTCGGCCAGGGCTTCGCCGATCTCGGCCCACACCGCTTCCTGCGCGTCAGAGCCAAGACTGCTGAGCATTTGATGCAATGCACCAAACGACTCTCGCTCGAAGCGCAGGCAGTCGGCCGCTGTCGGGAGAGCAACTGGGGCGCTGATCACCTTTTCTTCGATTTCGCGAAAACCGGCTTTCTCCAGCACGCTGGCGAGCGCACCCGGAGGCCCAAGGCTGAATGGTCCGGGTTGACCGGCGGCGGGTGGCGGCAACTGGGCGCGGTCGCGGATAATGGAAACCGGCTTCGAAAAGAAGCCGTTGTTTTCGGGTGTTGAATAGACGATTGCCGCAAACCGACCGCCTGGTCTCAATGCGCGCATGATGTTGGCCAGTGCCCTTTGTTGATCGGGAAAATAGATCAGCCCGACCCGGCTAATTGCCGCGTCATAGTTGTCGGGCACCACATCCAGATCTTCGCCGTCCGCCTCGAGCGTTTCGACATTGTGCAGCCCTTGAATGCGCGCATTCTCCATCGTGTAATCGAGAATATCCGGGGAAATGTCCGTCGCCAGTACGCGGCCAGACGGACCCACGCGCTGTGCCGCAACCAACGTCTGCTGTCCCGCACCCGCAGCGACATCCAGAACAAGGCTCCCCGGTTCGACCTCTGCCATATCGAGCATTGCTTCAGTCGCGGGGCCGAGCCAAGTTGCCAGGAACCCACCCCAGGCGTTCCACGCTTCCGCGGCATCTTGCCATTGCTGACGAGTCGTTGCTTTGTATGTCGCTGCATCAAAGGCCATTCTTCTGCTCCTTGCTGGTGCTATTTTGGAACGCTTAGTCCTAGCATCCATTTACCTTTTGCCAGACCTTCACTGGCGTCCCGAAGAAAAGCCTAAGAAAATGCTACGCTTCGGCTATAGTGCTGAAAAAAGGGGAAAAGTGGTCGCGTGCGGAAGGCAACTAGATTCGAAGTCTTATTCCTCTTTGGCCGGTCGCATGTCTGAACTACGTCTGGGAAAAGCGCACGTTCAAACCGAAACAGGCAAGATTCGGAGCGAACAGGGGGAAGCTCGCCTCGAACCGAAATCCATGGCGGTCCTGCTCTTTCTGGTTGAACGACAGGGCACGGTTGTAAGCCGTGAGGAATTGCTGGATGCCGTATGGCCAGGAATTCATGTGGGGGACGACTCGCTCACCGCCGCGATCATCAAGATCCGCCGGGCGCTGGGCGACGATGCGCGTAGCCCCTCGTATATCGAGACAATTCCAAAACGCGGCTACCGCCTGATTTCGCCCCTGGGTATTTCTGAGAATGCCGCAACCGACAGAGCAGAGGCGGTTGCAGAGTCGGAGCCGGTACGGTTTGGCCACAAGATGCTACCGGTCCTGGTGGCGATCTTGGCTGTCTTTGCGGTCACGCTCTTTCTCATCCTTCCCTTGGACGGCCCCACTAAACAACAGGCGCCTCCAGTCGACGCCTTGGCGGTTGTTGAGGTGATGCCATTTGCCAACGTCAGCGGCGATCCCGAGCAGGAATATCTGGCTCTTGGGATCAGCGAAACTATCCTGAACGACTTGGCCCTTTTCACTGATTTTTCTATTCGACACGTGCTCGACAACACGAGAGCCACAACGCCCCCTAATTATGTTCTTCAGGGAAGTGTTGCGCGCTTCGGCGATCGTCTTCGGATTGCCGCTCGTTTGCTTGATGGAGGCGACGGCGAAATCCTCAAGGCGCTTCAATTCGACAGGCCTTTCGATGATCTCTTGGTCATAGAGGACGAGATACGAGAGAACGTGCTGACCGAGATCACTGGCTCAATCAATGCGGAGGAAAAGTCCCGGCGCGCACGTGGCTACACGGAAAATGTGGATGCCTATGATGTCTTTCTGAAGGCTCAGAGCCAGCTTCTGGTTCGCACCGCTTCAACGAACTCCCGTGCAAGGGAGCTTTATCGAACGGCGATCGCCGCTGATGAAACCTTTGCCCGCGCCTACGGTGGGCTCGCACTCAGCTATGCTGCGGAATACCGAAACGGCTGGGTCAATGACGGACATGCAGCATTGGGAAGCGCGATGCGATTTGCCCGGACAGCTATCGGAATCTCGCCTGACCTGCCTGAGCAGCACTGGGTGATAGGGTACGTCCTGACCCAACAGAGAGAGTACGGAGAGGCCGAGACGCATCTTAGACGGGCCATCGAAATCTCTCCTGGGTTTGCGGATGCGTATGCGCTGCTGGGTGGAATAGCGACCTACCGCGAAGACCCAGAAGACGCGATCCCACTGCTGCGCGAGGCGCTGAGGATCAATCCAAATGCGGGCTACCTCTACTTTCTGCTACTCGCTCGCGCGTATTACTTCTTAGGTGACTACGAGCAGGCGCATATC
>JABDJO010000086.1 GCA_013002465.1 Silicimonas sp.
CGGTTGCGGCCAGACCCGAGGGTGAGCGAATCTTGATACCTTCCAGATCGGCAACTCCATTGATTTCGACCTTGGAAACCAACGCTTCCTTCGAAACGGCCCCTCAGCCGACAACGTGCATGGCGCCCGGCAACATCGAATCCCAAAGCGCTTGAACTGCATCGCGACCACCGCCGTGGCGACAGAATGTCTGGATTTGCTCGGGTGAATCGTAGCCCGCGATCAGGTCACCCAGAATCGCAAAGGCAGGGTCACGGCCGGTGAAATAGGCAATCGAGTTCATGTCTCCGCTAAGCACACCTGCCATAACAGCCTCGGGCGTTTCTTTGCGGTCAACCACCGAATTGATCGGGAAGAACTCAATGCTCAGTTCGCCACCTGTCATGGCAGAGAGACGGCTTCCCCAGTTTTCATCCAGATATTTGTACTCAAACGCCCCGCTCTGCGCCGAGGTTTGAAGCTTCAGCACGGTCTCCGCGCTGACTGTTGTGGCAGCAATCGAAAGAGCGGCCGCCGCTAGAAGTGTCGTTTTCATGTTTTCTCCTCCCGCCCGTTCTTGGGCTATTCCAGCAATCGAATCTGATGGACGGAAGTAATGAAGCATTTTGCAATGCGTTCGTCACTGCATACATTAAAGTATTTGACGATACGTTCGTTTAATGCATATTCAGTCAGGCAAAAGGAGTTTCAAAATGGCCGAAGCCGCCAAGTCCAGCAGGGTTGATGACGCATACGAACGGCTGAAGTACGAGATTCGGACAAATCGGATGCCGCCCGGATATCAGGCCCCGGAACCCGAGATCGCGCTTCGTCTGGGCATGAGCCGGACCCCAGTGCGCGAGGCCTTGATCCGGCTAGAAGCTGAAGGACTGGTCGAACTTATCCCGCGCCGCGGGGCACGGGTGTTGCCGATCCAGGCGGACGACATGCGGGAAATCTACGAGATTTTGACCGCGCTGGAGCCGGATGCCGCCGCGCGTCTGGCTGACCGCCGGCCTTCGGACGCAGAACTTGCGCCGCTGGAACAGGCGACCCGCGACATGGAAACCGCGTTGGAAAGCGAAGACCTGGACACCTGGGCCGAAGCCGACGACCGGTTTCACGTGGCGCTCTTGGATTTGCAGGGTAACCGACGTCTGAAAAGCTTTGTCATGTCGCTTTATGATCAGGCGCACAGGGCACGGATCGTCACCCTGCGCATGCGTGGCGCCCCCCAAAAATCGACCGAAGAACATCGAGAGATTCTAGAGCACCTGAGGAAAGGCGACGCCAAGGCAACACGGCGCGTCTTCAAGGAACACCGCCGCCGCGCTGCCGACGAACTTCTGAACATTCTTGAAAAGTACCGGCTTGGTCAGCTCTAGCCGTGAAGGAAACACATAATGACTGACAAACTGCGTATCGCACTTATTCCCGGCGATGGCATCGGGATAGATGTCTCGGCGGCGACGGTCGCCGTCGTCGATGCGGCACTTGCCAAAACCGGCTGCGCACCGCTGTCCTACGAGACGATCCAAGCAGGGGCGGGGTATTTCAAAGAGACCGGCCACGACATTGAACCGGGCGGCGAAACACGCGCGGGCGAACTGGATGCGATCTTCCTCGGTGCCATCGGCTTGCCTGCCGTGCGCCACGCCGATGGTACGGAAATCGCGCCCCACCTAAGGCTTCGCGACATTTACGGTCTTTATGCGGGCGTCCGTCCTGTCAAAGCCTATCCGAACGCTCCGCAACGCTTGGCTGATCCGCGGGCCGCCGGGATCGACATGGTGATCCTGCGCGAATCGACCGAAGGGCTGTTTTATTCCGCCGCTGTCCACGGTCGCGCCGACATCCGCGGCGATGACGAGGTGCGCGATACCATGCGCATCACCCGTGCGACCACAGAGAAGCTGCACCGTTTCGGCTTCAAACTGGCCGAACGCCGAAAAGCGCGCGGGCGACCGGGCAAGCTCACTTGCGTCGACAAGGCCAACGTCTTTGCCTCGATGGCGTTCTTCCGAAAGATCTTCGACGAAATCGCTCCAAACCACCCCAACATCGAAACCGGATACAGCTATGTCGATGCGATGGCGCTGGATCTGATCCGCAAGCCCTGGGAATTTGATGTCATGGTGATGGAGAACATGTTCGGCGACATCCTGTCCGATCTGGCGGGCGGGCTGGTCGGCGGCATGGGCATGGCCGCCTGCGCCGAGATTGGTGACGAAGTGGGGCTATTCCAACCTGCCCACGGCTCGGCCCCCGACATCATGGGACAAGACAAAGCGAACCCTTTAGCGGCCATTCTCTCGGGTGCCTTGATGCTGGATTATCTGTCCGAGCAAACCGGAAATGCTACACTAACCGACGCAGCTGAGGCGATCGAAAATGCAGTGTCCGCTGGGTTTGAAGCCAAAACCATCCGCCCCATGGAATTTGGCGGCGACATGGGAACCAAGGCCGTGACCAATGATCTTCTGGATCGGTTGGCGTAGCCCATGGGCATCGTTCTGGGGGCCATTGCCGACGATTTCACCGGTGCGACCGACCTGGCCAACACGCTGGTTGGTGAAGGCATGTCAGTCCTCCAAGCCATCGGCGTTCCCCACGACGGGCTGCCGATCCAGAACGCGGACGCCGTGGTCGTGGCCTTGAAATCCCGAACCGCTCCGGCCGACGAAGCCGTCGCGAAATCGAAAGCGGCCTTGGACTGGCTGAAAAGCCAAGGCGCAGAGCAAATCATTTTCAAATACTGCTCGACCTTCGATTCCACGGCCAAGGGCAATATCGGACCCGTCGCCGACGCGCTTCTCGAAGCCATGGACCAGGATCTTGCGGTGATCTGCCCTGCGTTCCCGGCGAACCAACGCACAATTTACAAAGGTACGTTGTTCGTGGGCGATGTGCCTTTGTCGGAAAGCTCGATGAAAGATCACCCGCTGACACCGATGTGCGACTCCAGCCTGATCCGGCTGATGGAGGCGCAAAGCGGGAACGATTGCGGGCTGATCCCGCTTGAAACTGTCCGCAATGGCAAAGGCCCAATTCAGCGGCAGATCGACGAACTGCGGAACAAAGGAAAACGATACGGCGTTGTCGATGCGCTGACAGATGACGACTTGCATTCGATCGGGGCCGCACTTGCCGACCACAAGCTGGTGACGGGCGGGTCAGGGATTGCCATGGGATTGCCCGCCAATCTTCGCAAATCCGGCAAGCTTGGTGCTAGCAACGCACCGGTTCTGCCAACTGCCCGGGGCCGCCGTCTTGTGGTCGCTGGAAGTTGTTCAGCGGCAACGCGTGCCCAGATCGCACGGGCCAAGGTCATTTGGCCCACATTGAAGATCGACATCGACCGCATGGCCGACGGCGCTGACGAGGTGTCGCGTGGCGTGGAGTGGGCCACCGCTCAATCGGGCGATGCGCCGGTACTGATCTATGGCTCGTCCGATCCTGACGAAGTGGCGCAGACCCAAGCCAAGCATGGCACCGAGCGCGCAGGCCAGATGATGGAGGACGCGCTGGCCGGCATTGCCAAACGGCTTGCCGATATGGAGTTCGCACAAATCTTCGTCGCAGGCGGCGAAACTTCCGGTGCCGTGGTCAAGGCCTTGGACGTGCGGGCGCTGAAGATCGGGCCCGAGATCGCACCCGGCGTACCCTGGACCGAAGCGATTGGGGAAAACCCGCTGGCGCTCGCCTTGAAGTCGGGGAATTTCGGCAAGGACACCTTCTTTGAAGACGCCTTCGGGATGTTGCCATGACCGAGACTGCCACCCGCGACGAGATTGCCCGCCTGGCCAAAAGCCTTTTTGACCGTGGGCTGACTTTCGGGTCCACCGGCAATATCTCCGTGCGCCTGGACGACGGTTGGCTGATGACCCCAACGGGATCATCCATGGGCAGCCTTGATCCCGCGCGGATTTCCAAATTGGACAGCAACGGCAAGCACATCGACGGCGACGCCCCGACCAAAGAGGCATTCCTGCATACAGCGATGTACGACCAGCGACCCAAGGCAGGGGCCATTGTGCATCTGCATTCCACCCATTCTGTTGCGGTGTCGTGCCTCAACGACATCGATCCCGCAAACGTGTTGCCCCCGCTAACCGCCTACTACGTCATGCGCGTTGGAACCCTTCGGTTGGTGCCCTATTTCGCCCCTGGTGACATGGATCTGGCCCGCGCCGTGGCCGAAATGGCCAGCGACCACCACGCCATTCTCTTGGCCAACCACGGCCCCGTGGTGGCGGGCAAGTCGCTAAACGATGCGGTCTATGCCACCGAAGAACTTGAAGAAACGGCCAAGCTGTTCCTTGCCCTGCAGGGCATGCGAACTCGGCCATTGACCGAAGACCAGATCGCCGACCTCAAGCGGCGGCATCCCATGGATATCTAGGATTTGAACTCATGCACTTTTTTTAGGTACTCTGATAGTTCCTGCATGACAGCTAAAGCTTCGCTCACTGCGTCTTTACTGTGGATTCCCATTTCAACTCCCGCGACATACCGCTACCCAGTAAGACCTTAGTACGTGCCATTAGCACGAATAGCAACTATAGATTGGTTCGCGCGGCATTTTATTTTGCGAGCGGTGTTCAGGTCAGGAGTAGGTTAACTTTCGACAGAAGACCGTCGCGCCTGAAGTGCTTTTGTATGAACTGTGTTGCGCCGCAAACAGCTGAAACGTTGTGCGCGATCTCCGACGACAAGTCGCCGCCCCCGCCGGACATAGTCAAGACTGGCAAGGGAGTCCGATGATGATCTATCGCTTTCAATATCTTAAGAGCGGGTTTGGAGCCCATCCAGAAATCGACAATCGCTGAGCTTCCCCATTCGGTTGGGTCCAACGTTCTGTTCAGGAAACGGAGGACCAAGAATGGCAAACAAGCGACCGAAGCCGGAAGAGATTGTCTTGAAATTACTATCCATTGAAGCCGAATGGCTCACTGCCGTCGATGCGTGTCTGCCTATTTGTTACGTTCCACTGCTACCCTTCTATGGGATGGTGTACGATTTCGGTGCCCAGAACGGCAAGGCACTCGCGAATGAAAGCCGCCAGTGCCGTCCACCCCTCGGCAGTCACCAAATTTCCATCCCGCAGCGCGTCCTTGGGTCCGATTTTGACATAAATCGCGTCGGTCAGGGCAACTTCCGGCTCGACAGTGAAAAGTCCCGACACCCGCTTGCCAGCAATCACCTCAGGCACGGCAATCAACACTTGAAGCCCATGGCATATTGAAAACACCGGTTTTCCCGCTTGATGAAACTCGCGCACGATCTCGCGCACCCGGTCATAGGTCCGAATGTACTCTGGCCCCCGCCCGCCCGCGATGTAGACGGCATCATAGTCGTCGGTTGAACAATCGTCGAAGTCCACTGTTACCTCGACCCCATGCCCCTTGTGTTCAGTCCAGGTCATGATCCCTGGGGCAAAGTCATGCACGGACGTTGTAACTCGCGTTCCCCTCACCGTTTCGGGGCAAATGATATCAACCGCGTGCCCCACGGCTTCCATGGCTTGCTGAAACACGAAGATTTCGTACTCCTCCGAATATTCACCGATCAGCATCAAGATACGTTTACCGTCCATTGGGATCTCCCTCGTGATTCAACGTGACTGTTTGTAACAAGTTCGTTCTAGTCAGCCCCGGAAGTGACCAATCCGAACGATGACTTGAAATGCGAATACCAACGTCACCCATCCAAACGGGCTTCGTTGAGTGATTTCGAGCCCTCACCCTTGAAGAGTGTGTGCGTCACAACAGGTGATCTCGAAATTACAACCCCGCGCCGTACGACCGCCAGACGATGCGCCCTTAATCGGATAGCCTCGATCTTGTTTTGCGCTTGCAGCAGTACGAAGTTTGCGTCGCACCCTTTCGCCACACCATAATCGGCAAGTCCCATGATTTGAGCCGAGTTCTGTGTCACGGCGTCAAAGCACCAGTCCATATCCACCCGACTTGACAACTGACCGACATGGAGCCCCATGAAGGCGACGTCCAGCATGTCGGCCTTACCCAATGAGTACCAAGGGTCCATCACACAATCCGATCCGAATCCGACCGTAATTCCTGCGTCCCGCAACTCTCGCACCCGGGTCTGGCCGCGCCGCTTTGGATAGCTGTCATGGCGACCTTGCAGCATGATGTTGATCAACGGGTTCGGGATTGCGTGAACACCGGCTTCAGCAATCAGCGGGATCAGCTTTGACACATAGTAATTGTCCATCGAGTGCATCGAGGTCAGGTGCGAGCCTGCCACACGGCCCTGAAGACCAAGTCTTTGGGTCTCATAGGCCAGAGTCTCGATATGGCGGCTGTGGGGGTCGTCGCTTTCGTCGCAATGCATATCTACCATCAATCCGCGCTCGGCGGCCATTTCGCAGAGCAAGCGAACGCTTTTCGCTCCATCCGTCATAGTCCGTTCGAAATGCGGTATCCCGCCGACGACATCGACGCCCATCTCTAGCGCGCGGACGGTATTTTCCATGGCCGTCAGATCGCGCAAGACACCGTCTTGCGGAAAGGCCACGAGTTGCAGATCAAGGACATCCTTGACCTTCTCGCGCACCTCCAAAAGCGCTTGTACCCCCTTCAACTCATCATCGCATGTGTCGACATGACTGCGAATGGCACCGATGCCCTTGGCCGCGGCCAGATCGCAATAGCGAAGGGCGCGCGCGACGATATCCTCCACCGATTGGATCGGCTTGAGTTCGCCCCAAAGCGCGATGCCCTCCAATAGGGTGCCCGAGACATTCATCCTTGGCGTTCCTAGGGAAAGTGTCGCATCCATGTGGAAATGAGGGTCGACAAAAGGCGGTGAAACCAAATATCCCTCGGCGTCGATGACTGTACTTGCTTCTGCAGAGATCCCGGCCTCAATGGAAGCTATCTTTCCGTCCTTGCAAGCAATATCGACGCCCGATTGTCCGTCCGTCAGCGTGGCATTCTTGACGATCAGATCGAACATGGCACTCTCCTGTTTCTATCTGCGGCTGATTTCGTGAAAAAAGCCTGGATCGGGAACATTGGATGTCTTCGGCTTCTGTTATCTTTGCCCCTTGAACCAGGGGGTCAGCAGTGCGCGGGGATAATCGGCAGAGCGCGCGGCTATGACAAGGGCGATGATAGACAGGATGTAGGGTGCCATCAGAAACACCTGCCCAGGCACTAACGCACCCATTTCAGTCTGAAGTCGCACCTGCAATGCGTCGAACGCGCCGAACAAAAGCGCGCCGAACAGTGCCTTTCCAGGCCGCCAGCTTGCAAAAATCACCAATGCGATACAGACCCAGCCGCGCCCGTTGACCATGCCAAAGAAAAAGGCGTCAAAGGCCGACATGGTCAAGAACGCTCCACCTAACGCCATCAGGGCGGATCCTGCGACAATAGCCCCCATGCGCAATGCATAGACCGAGAGCCCTTGTGCATCGACGCTGTCTGGATTGTCGCCCACAGCCTGGATCGCCACGCCAAGTGCGGTTCGGTTCATCACATACCAGACCACCCCCACCATCAGAAGTGCAAGCCAGGTCAGCGCAGTTTGTTGAAACAAGACCGACCCCAAAAACGGAAGATCAGATAGAATGGGCAGGTCCAGGGGTTGAAATGGCGTAATTCTTGGAGGGGACGAGACGTTAGGCAGAGCTGTTCGGTAAGAGAAATAACTAACCGACGTGGCAAACAGTGTAATGCCCAAACCAGAGACGTGTTGCGATAGCCCGAGCGGCACTGTCAAAATGGCGTGCAAAAGCCCGAAAAATCCACCTGCCAATGCAGCAATCAGCACGCCGCCCCAAAGGCCAGCGCCCAGCCATACGGCCATCCAACCGCACATGGCACCCACAACGAATATGCCCTCAATTCCAAGATTCAGAACACCCGCCCGTTCGCAGATCAGCGCGCCGAGCACACCGAAGATCAAGGGCGTAGCGATGCGTAGCGATGCCGCCCAGAAACTTTCGCTAAGGAGGATATTCAGGATATCCATCATCGCGCGGCCTTCCCTGTGTCCGCGCGGATGATCCGGTACTTGGCAACAAAGCCTCCGACCAGAACGCACAGCAGTGACATCGACACGACCAGATCCGCCAGAAAAGACGAAACGCCCATGGCGCGGCTCATGCTGTCGGCTCCTACAAAAACCGACGCGATAAACAAGGCGGCGATCACAACGCCAACAGGTGACAGGCCTGCAAGCATGGCGACAACGATGCCGGTATAACCAAAGCCGGGCGATAGATCGGCAGTCAGATAGCCTTTCAGTCCGGCCACTTCACTGGCACCAGCCAGTCCGGCCAGACCACCCGAGATAATGGCGACGCCGAATAAAGATCGGTTCACATTGATCCCTGCATGTCTTGCAGCAGCGGCATTTTCTCCAACTGCGCGCAATTTGAAACCCCAGACCGAGCGCGCCAACATGAACTGAGCAATGCCCGCCGCGACAAGCGCGATGATCAAGCCGGAATGAATGCGCATCCGGTCCACGAGCGGCGGCAACATGCCCTGATCCAGAACCGGCGCCGATTGTGGCCAACCCAGCCCCATCGGGTCCTGCAACGGTCCTTCCAGCATCATCTGCAGGAAAATCAGGATGATGAAATTCAACAGAAGCGTCGTCACCACCTCGTCCGCGCCAAATCGGATCTTGAGATACGTCGGGGCTGCCATGCCCGCAGCGCCAGCAGCGGCACCCAACAGGATGATCAGGGGAATGAGAATGATGCCCGGGACATCGAAGGCGCCGGAACCGACGGCGACGGCGGCCATCGCACCCAAATAAAGCTGGCCCTCGGCACCAATGTTCCAAAGCTTCGCGCGGAAGGCCAAGGCCGCGGCGAGGCCGGTGAAGATCAGAGGCGTTGCGCGGGTCAGCATCTCGGAGATGGAAAAGACAGATCCAAAGACGCCCTTGATCATCTCGCCGTAGGCTACAATCGGGTTGGCGCCTGCCAGCATCAGTGGAATGGCAGCAAGCGCAAGCGAGACCACCGCCGACAAGATCGGGATGCCCAAAGCGAAAGCGCGTGACGTGCTGTTCCTGGGCTCGATCCGGATCATGCAGCTTCGCCTGCCATCATCAAACCGATCCGCTCGCGGTCGTGGCTTTCGGTTTCTGTTAGCTGCCCGTCGCGAATAACGACAATGCGATCGGCAAGCCCCAGGATTTCGTCCAGGTCCTCCGAGATCAGGACCACGCCCGCCCCCCGCTCGCGTGCTTCCAGAAGTCGACGTCCAACTTCGGCGGCGGCCCCCATATCCAGCCCACGAGTTGGTTGGTTGGCGAGGATCAGCTTGGGTGCGTGCTCAAAAACACGCGCCAGGATCAGCTTCTGGATATTTCCGCCCGACAGCAACCGCGACGGGGCGGTCACGCCGGGACCGCGCACATCGTATTCCTTGGCCAACTTCTTTGCATTGCTTTGGATCGCATCGCGTCTCAACAGCCCGCGCGATTGCACCTGCATGTCACCCAACCGCTCGATTACCATGTTTTCCGCCACCGTCATGGCTCCAACAATCCCTTCGCGATGCCTGTCTTCAGGGATGCGCCCTACCCCCGCAGAAACCATGGCTTGCGGAGTTGGTTTCGAGATTTCGCTGTCGACGATATGGATTGCGCCTGCGGTTGGCACCGCCAAGCCCGAAATCACCTGCGCCAGTGCGTTCTGCCCATTCCCGGAAATCCCTGCGATCCCCAGAATTTCATGGGCCCGAACTTCAAGATCGACGCATTGGAGGGTATCGCGCTTTGATCGCCCGACGACCGACACGCCCTTTAACTGCATGACAGGCGCGCCCGCTGCCATCCTTTCGCGGGAAACCTTGGGCGTTTCCGCGCCAACCATCATGCGTGCAATGGCCTTTTCGTCTGCCGCAGATGTTTCCAGTTCGCCGACCTTTACTCCATGGCGCAGCACTGCAATTCGGTCGGAAAAGGCCAGAACTTCCCGCAGCTTGTGCGAGATGAAGATGACCGAAAGACCTTCGTTCGTCATCGCCTTGATGTTTTCGAACAATGTATCGGCTTCTTGCGGCGTCAGAACCGCCGTCGGTTCGTCCAAAACCAGAACCCGGGCATCGCGATAGAGAGCTTTCAATATCTCGACCCGCTGTCGTTCACCGACGGACAAGCGGCCAACGGGTATTGAAAGCGGCGCTTTCAGACCGCTTTTTTCAATAATGCCCTCGATCTTTGCCCGGGCTGCTTTCCGGTCACGTCGCAGCGCCAGCAGGGGTTCTGAACCAAGCGTAATATTGTCCAGGGCGCTGATGTTCTCGGCCAAGGTAAAATGTTGATGCACCATCCCTATCCCAGCCGCCAAAGCAGCCTGCGGATGCCCAAGTTGCAGCGGCCGCATCCGGCCTGCTTCGTCGGACACGTCAATCGTGCCAGCGTCGGGCAAATAATGACCGAAAAGCATGTTCATCAACGTTGTCTTGCCGGCACCATTTTCGCCCAAAAGCGCCAGCACTTCGCCACGTCGAAGGGTCAAGCTGACGTCATCATTGGCGACAACCGAGCCGAAACGCTTGGAAAGCCCGTTCAGGCTAAGAACTTGTTCTGGCATGTGGGTGATGGGGCTGGCAAAACTGCCAGCCCACCTGTCCTAGTTATCGGAAACTGGGCGGTCGTCGTTGACGTTGACTCGGAACAATCCGTCAAGGATTTCAGTCTCCTTGGCCTTGACCGCCGATACGACATCAGCCGAAACCAGGCTTTCATCCAGAACAAGCGATCCACCACCATAGGCCATGAAGCTGTATTGGCCATAGTCAGCCGCCTCAAAACTGCCGCCCGCCACGTTGGCAATCGCCTTGTCGATGGTGGCTTCCATATGCCAAAGCGCGGAGGCCATGATCGTGCCGGGATAGTCGCCCGAAGTATCAATGACGTTGCCGATCGCCTTGACGCCGCGCTCGACAGCCGCGTCCGAAACGCCAAATCGCTCGGCATACATAATGTCCGCACCCGCATCCATCATGGCGAAAGCGCTTTCCTTGGCCTTTGGCGGATCGTACCAACTGTCGATGAAATTCACGATAAACTTCACATCCGGATTGGTTTCGCGGGCACCGTCCATGAACGCGTGCATCAATCGGTTCACTTCTGGGATGGCATAGCCTCCGACCATGCCGATCACGTTAGATTCCGTTGCCGCGCCGGCCACCATGCCGGACAGATAAGACGGTTCGTGAATCCAGTTGTCGAACACTGAAAAATTCGGTGCGACAGGGCCGAAAGACGAGCCCATCAGGAATGCCGTTTCCGGGTAGTCCTTTGCGACCTTGCGCGCGGCGCGTTCAAGCCCAAAGACCTCGCCCACAATCAACTGCATGCCTTGCTCGGCATACTCGCGCATGACGCGTTCGTAGTCAGTGTTCGCGACATTCTCCGAAAACGCATACTCGATGTCGCCGCGCTCAGCCGCTGTGTTCAGCGCCTTGTGTATGCGACTGATCCACTGCTGCTCGACCGGCAAAGTATAAATCGCTGCAACTTTGATCTTTTCCGCCGCAACCGCGCTTGCGGAAAACAGCGTTGATACGGCGAGTAGCGTCGCAAGCAACGCCCTTCGTGTCACAGAAGTTAGCTTCATTTTTTATCCCTCCCTTGTATTCTCAGCAGTACATTCTTTTACCATCCAGTCAACTTTCGAGTGGCAGCTCGAACGCCGCGATAGAAAAATTAGCAAGGTTCACAACCGATAAAACTCAGTAGCGGTTCCGGCGAAAATCCGGACCACGGCAGGTTCCCCTAACTGCTCCGTCAATGCCACCGCTGTACTGTGCCAGTCGCCGTATTCTGCCCTAAGCCGACACACCGGCCAATCGGACCCCCACATAACGCGCTCGGGTCCAAAGGAGTCCATAACATGGTCTGCGTAAGGGCGAAGATCTGCGGCGGTCCAGTCCTCGTTCGCTTCAGTCACCAGCCCGGACAGTTTGCAGTAGGCGCCCGTCTCCTTGGCAATCAAAGCCATGCCGTCGGCCCAGTGCTGGAAGCTTTCCGCGTTGTGGTCACGGATCTTAGGTTTCATGCAATGATCCAAGACCATACGCATATCCGGATACCTTTTGTGAAGGGTCAGGAAATTCGTCAGGTGTTGTGGATATCCCAGGGCATCAAAGGAAAGACCCAGTTCCTGCACCGCCTTGAACCCCCACTGGACGTCATCACGCAGCATCCAGTCGACGTCCGGGATGTCCTGAATCATGGGCCGAACGCCCTTGAATTTCGGATGCTGCGCAAATTTTTCGAGGATTGCACGGTCTGTCGGCTTTTCGAAATCGACCCAGCCTACGACAGCGGCCACGCTTGGTGTAGCATCAGCGATGCCCAACATGTATTCCGTTTCGCTTACAGTCGCCGCCGCCTGAACCAGTACCGTCCGCTCGACCCCGCACTCATTTCGTTCCGGTTCAAGATCCTGTGGCGCATACGTCTTGGCGAGAATTGGATCGCCTGGTTCCATCCAATGGTAATCGCCCCGTGCGGGGTTCCAATAGTGCTGGTGGGCGTCGACCATTCTCATGGCTGTCCTCTTGTTTTCGGGGCGCCGTCACGCAACATCCTTTCAACCCGGGGCACAATCCATTGGTCGACGGGGTCAAATGGAAGCGTTGAGCAAAGGATTTGCGGCACGTCAATAAAGGTTGTTGCGGCGGTCATTCTCGATCAGGTCCTCGACTTCGACAGTCGTCATGTCGGGCTTGGCGTGGGCGATGACAATTTCAGCATGTGAAGGTGCGGATTTGGGATCGGGCCATGCTTCGGACCGCCAGAGACCCGAGCGCACCATGCATTTGGTGCAATGTGTGAAGGCCTGTTTAACGTCAACAACCAGGATCAGTTCGGGTGCATGTCCATTTACCGCAAGACGGCGCGCGAGGTCGGCGTCCCGCACAACTTTGCCATTGCCGCTGATACGCAAAGTGTCGCCTTTTCCGGGTATCAAAAAGATCAGCGACAGTTCAGGATGCACCAGAACATTTTCCAATGTATCCAGCCGGTTGTTGCCAGGCCGGTCCGGGATTGCGAGCCTGTTGCGGTCCAGCACCTTGACGAAACCAGCGGGATCGCCTTTGGGCGAAACGTCCAGCTTTTTATCCGCGCCGCGCGTTGCGATCAGCACGAAGGGCGACAGTTCTATGAAGCGGCGGCAAGCGTCGTCGATGTGGTCAATGTCCTTGTGCTCGGCCAAACCGGTGCAGGGTGGGATGATTTCCCGCATCCGTTCCCGCGTCGTGATGACTTCATCGAAATCAGACATTGCAGACCCCCATCAATAAGTGGCGCGCCCCCCGGACAAGTCGAAAACTCCCGCAGTGGTGAACGTGTTCTCGCGGCTGCAAAGCCAGGCGATCATCGCAGCCGCCTCGTCGAGTTCCAGAAAACGTCCGCGCGGAATTTTCGCCAGCATGTAATCAATATGTTCCTGGCTCATCTGGTCGAAAATTCGGGTGCGCGCCGCCGCCGGCGTCACGCAATTCACCGCGATATCGACATCGGCCAATTCCTTGCCCAGCGATTTGGTCAGACCGATCACACCTGCTTTCGACGCGGAATATGCGCTTGCGTTCGGGTTTCCCTCTTTGCCGGCGACCGAAGCAATGTTGACGATCCGCCCATACCCCTGCTTGCGCATCGCTGGCACCACCGCCTTGTTGACGTGAAACGTTCCCATCAGGTTGATCTGAACGATCTCGGCGAAATGTTCGACGGGATAGTCCTCGACCGTAGCGTTCATTCCCGCGACCCCCGCCGAGTTCACCAGGATATCCACGCGTCCGGCGCGCTTGAGCGTGGCTTCTGTGGCTGTTTCCACGCTATCCCAACTGGCGACATCCACCTGAAGCGCGAAGCATTCGTTGCCCAAAGCATCGGCTTTCTTGCTTGCAAGATCGCCGTCCATATCCCAGATCGCAACCTGGGCACCCTCGGCACAAAGCAGGTCGGCGACGGCGCCGCCGATACCCTGCGCGCCGCCCGTAACGACGGCAACCTGGCTTTTGAAACCCGTCATGCCGCGTCCCAGCCCTCGCGAATACAGCGATAACCATCCTTGTAATATGCCTCGGGCGATTCAGCAAAATCGCGCCAGACGCGAGTCGCGGCGGCCAATTCTGGCAGTCCCCGACCGAAGGCTTCGATTGTCAGCCAACGATCATAGCCCGAAGCCTTGATCGCCTTGAATGTTTCGGCCCAGGGGACATGGCCACGCCCTGGAACACCGCGATCGTTTTCGCTGATGTGGACATGTACGATGTCGTCAGCGTTACGGGTGAAGGCGTCAACCGGATCGCGTTCTTCCAGATTGGCGTGAAACGTATCGTACATCGTCTTGATCGCCGGATGCCCGAGCCCGCGGGTGTAAGCGCATAAATCGTCCTGGGTGTTGGCAAAGTAGGTCTCGAACCGGTTCACCGCTTCCAGAGCAATGACCTGACCGTTGGCTTGCGCATGATCGCCGACCCGACCGTGCACCTCGCGCGCCCTGTCGAATTCGGCTTCGGTCGTTCCCTCGCCCGAGAAATGCCCCAACGTCTGGTGCAGCGGCCCCCCAATTCCGTCAGCCCCAAGCGCCGCCGCGCAATCAATCAGCCACTTCAGATAGTCCTCGCCTCGTTGCCGGTCAGCGGCATTCTCGCTTAGAATATGCATGTCGGGGGTCGGAATGACCGAAATCGCAGTACGCCCCAGCCCGAGGTCGTCCAGCATCCTTCCCGTGGCGGCATAGTCATCCGGTGTGCCGCCAAAAACAGGCACTTCTATCCCGTCATAACCCGTCGCCTTTATGTCCTCCAAAAGACCCTTGTGTTCTTCGCCGACGGATGTCGTCCAAAGAAGCATGCAAAAACCGATCTTCATCGCAGTGTCCCCCGATTTGGCCTTCTTTCAGCCTACACCCGAACGCCGCGTCCTAAAAGATGAGAATTGAGGGGCGTACGTCAAAAAGGTATTGCAATGCGATCAGGGTATGAGAGGCTGGAACAGGAACATTTCATTCGGGAGGACGTGATGGGGGAAAATTCTTATCCCAAACTGCACAACGCGATGTGGCCGGGGCTTGTCGGGAAAGGCGAGGATGAGCCGCCCATTGCCCTGAACAAGATGCTGGACATGACAGAGGCGGCAGATGTCGATGGTGTCAAATTTGACGGCGTCGATTTGTTTCTTGCCGATCCGCATACGTCGATTGATGTGGATGACGACGGGATCAAGGCGCTTGCCGACAATATCGGTGGCCGCGGGCTGAGCGTCGGATCCGCCGTGGCACCGGTCTGGCCGCCCGTCGGTGGTGGTTCGGCAATGGACGAAGGTGAGGGGCGCACCGCATTTCTAGAAGCAGTTCGAAAGGCTTGCGGCATCATGAACCGCCTGCGAGATCTTGGAATTCGCAAGAGCGGTGTGGTTCGTGTCGACACAGCGACCGGGGTCGGCGAATGGGCCGAAGACCCGGTTGGCAATACCGAAAAGATGGCCGAAACGCTTCGTCAGGCTTGCGACATTGCCGAGGACCATGGCGAGCGGCTGGCCGCAGAGGGCGAGATTTGCTGGGGCGGCATGCATTCCTGGAAACACATGGTGGATCTACTTGAAGCCGTCGGGCGTCCTGAGACGCTTGGGTTTCAGGCCGACATGGCGCATTCGATGCTGTACACGCTTGGCTACAACGCACCCGAGCATCAATTGATCACGCCCGAGCAACTTGACGATTCGGGCGCCCTGGATGATGCACTGCGCAAGGTGACCGACGCCTTGCGGCCGTGGACGATTGATTTCCACGTCGCTCAGAACGACGGCACGGTTCACGGACAGGGAAGCCACGACAAGACCGGGCGCCACTGTCTGGCCACGGATACCAACGGCAAGCTGGACATCGTGAAACACGCTGGTTTCTGGCTTAACAATCTGGACGGCACACCGACCAAGGCGATGCGTCACATTTGCTGGGACGGCTGCATGTTCCCAAATTCCGTGTTGGAGGATCAGCAAACCTGGAACGACATCCTGGCCGCCATGATCAAGGTGCGGGATGCCCATGGATGGAGCGAATAGGATGGCAAAGGAAAAACTCCGCATCGGCATGGTCGGCTATGGCTTCATGGGCCGAACCCATTCAAACGCCTTTTCGCAAGCTCCCAAGTTTTTCGATCTTGACCGCGAACCCGTACTGACCGCCATCGCCGCCCGCAATACGGAGCGGGCCGAAGAATTCGCGTCCAACTGGGGCTATGGCTCGGTTGAAAGCGACTGGCGCGCACTAATCGACCGCGACGATATCGACTTGATCGACATTGCCGCCCCGAACAACGTGCACCACGAAATCGCCATCGCGGCGGCCGAGGCTGGCAAGATGGTGATGTGCGAAAAGCCACTAGGCCGGACAGCGGCAGAATCGTCCGAAATGGTTGCTGCGGTCGAAAAAGCAGGTGTGTCGAACATGGTTTGGTACAACTACCGCAGGATACCAGCGGTGACTCATGCCAAGCACCTTATTGATGCTGGCAAATTGGGCCGCATCTTCCACTATCGCGCGCAGTTTCTACAAGACTGGACCATTGCCGAGGACCTGCCTCAGGGTGGCGAAGCGCTTTGGCGTCTTGACGTGGACGTTGCCGGGTCCGGTGTCACCGGCGATCTTCTGGCCCATTGTATCGACACCGCGATGTGGTTGAACGGCGGGATCGATACCGTCACGGCGATGACCGAGACCTTTGTCAAGGAACGCCCGCACAATATTACCGGCAAGGTGGAACCCGTAGGGATTGATGATGCCAGTGCATTCATGGCGCGATTTGGAAATGGTTCGCTGGGGCTTTTCGAAGCGACACGCTATGCCCGTGGGCACAAGGCGCTTTATACCTTTGAAATAAATGGCGAAAATGCGTCGTTGGCCTGGGATCTGCACGACCTCACTCGGTTGTCGATGTTCGATCACAGCGACGAAGGCACGGAGCGCGGCTGGCGCTCGATTCACGTCACGGATGGCGAGCATCCGTATATGGGCAACTGGTGGGTGCCGGGGCTGCACATCGGCTATGCCGAGAGCTTTGTTCACCAGGCCGCGGATTTCATCAACGGCTTGGACGGCACGGCGGCGGCACCGACGTTTGCCGACGCGCACCAGACCGATCTGGTGACGGATGCGGTGCTGAAGTCCGGCAAGACCGGGCAATGGGAAAACGCAAGCTGAGACTTCGGCGCGTCCGGTTCGGGTGTATTCGGGCGCAAGCCGATCCGGGCGCGATTAACGCAGCGCGTTCCAGGGGGGCTGGTCGGCGACGTCGACCAGTTCATATCCCTGATCGCCGACGCAGGGGCCCAGAATGGCCAACAATTTCGCGTCTTCATCACCGACATTGAAAGAGGCATGCACCACGTCAGCACCAATGAAGACTGAATCGCCGGGGCCAAGGATTTTCTTGTCGCGATCCAACCATTGTTCGACCTTGCCAGAGATGCAGTAGATTACTTCCTCCTGGTCGGGATGTTTGTGAAAATCATGCCCCTGCCCCGGCGTGATGTTCACTTCGATCACGGTCAACTGCCCGGCACCGGTGGATGGCGGATGGCTCATCCAACGTAGCTGTCCCCAATCAAGAACCTCTGGCGGTGTCTTTTCCGACATCATGAATTTACCGGTCATTGTTTCCCTCCAATTCGGGTGAAGGCTTGCATTTGTTCCACAAGCGCCTTTTCACTTGGCAACCGTTCCATCGAACTTGCACCGTAGAAACCCTGGCAATCCTTGCAGTTGCGCAGAACATAGTCTGCGTCGACCGGCATCGAGATCGGCCCGCCGTGGCAAAGCACGATCACGTCCGGCTTCACAGCCCGTGCCGCCGCCGCCATATCGTCGATCAAGGCCGGGCAGTTCTCTAGCTTCAAGGCGGATTCCGCGCCGATATCTCCGCCGGTGGTCAGCCCCATATGGGCCACCACGATGTCCGCCCCTGCCCCGGCCATCAATGCCGCCTCTTGCTGATTGAAAACATAGGGCGTTGTAAGAAGGTCTTTGTTCGCCGCCGCCTTGATCAGTTCGACCTCAAGGTCATAGCCCATCCCGGTTTCTTCAAGATTGGCACGGAAGCTGCCGTCGATCAGACCCACGGTGGGAAAATTCTGCACCCCAGAAAACCCAAGTCCGGCCAGATCGTCCAGAAACTTGTCACGCAACATGAAAGGATCGGTGCCATTGACTCCGGCCAGCACGGGGACATCCCGGACCACCGGCAATACTTCTTTTGCCATATCGACAACGATGTCGTTTGCGTTGCCATAGGCCAGCAGCCCTGCCAGGGATCCCCGCCCGGCCATGCGATAACGGCCCGAATTGTATATGACAATCAAATCGACGCCGCCCGCTTCCTCGCACCTTGCAGAGAGTCCGGTGCCAGCACCGGCGCCAATAATTGGCCGACCAGAGTCCATCTTTCTGCGCAGGCGCGAGAGGATCTCAGAACGTGAAATTGTCATTGGGCTATCTCTTTGAAGGCGTTCAGTGCGGCATCGGCGAACTCGGCTGTGTTCAGGTTCGCAGGGACCGAAATCAGTTGCCGGTTTCGGGTCGGGATGACGTCGATATCCAATCGGTGCCGAAGTGCTGCCAGCGCTTCGGGGTCGTAAAAGGGCTGGTCCTTGGCATCAAGTGCCGAAACGCCACCCTCGGGGATCAGGAAACGGACGGGTCCGGTCATCTGGTTAAGTCGCGCGGCGATCCATGTGGCGAAGCGGTCGTTTTCTTCCAGAGTTGTCCGCATTAGTGTGACTTGAGGATTGTGAACGTGAAATTGCCGGTCGGCGAACCGATCGGGCACCGTCTCGCGCGCACCAAAGTTAACCATGTCAAGCGCGCCAAGCGAGCCGACATAGGGAATGCCGGTTCGGATCACTGCGCCCATCCGGTCCTCGGTCGCCGGGAAAACGCCGCCGACCAGCATGTCGGCAATTTCGGTGGTGGTCAGGTCGATCACCGCTTCGATCAAACCGCTGTCGACAAGCTTTTCCATGGATTGTCCGCCGGTGCCAGTCGCGTGAAAGACCAGAGGGTCGTTGTCCGATGCAAGCGCATCGGCAATGTGGCTGACGCAGGTCGTGGTGACACCAAACATCGTAAGACCAATGGCGGGCTTTTCGGCAATCTCGGGTACTTTGTGCTGCATCATGCCGACAAGCGCGTAGGCGGCGTTGCCTAGGACCCGGCGCGAGATACGGTTCAATCCCTGCACATCCGTGACCGAGTACATCATCGCTATATCCGAAGGCCCGACATAAGGCGCGACATTGCCGCTTGCGACGGTTGAGACCAGCACTTTCGGAACGCCTATCGGCAGGGCGCGCATGGCTGGCGCGATCAGGGCCGTACCTCCCGAACCGCCCGCGCCGATCATGCCGTCGATCCAGTCTGCTTGGCGGACATACTTTTCGAACGCAACAGACATGGCTGAGACTGCCTTGCCACGGTCGGATTGTCCCAGCACCGCCTTGGCGCCGTCTGGATGGTGATCGGCGATTTCTGCAGCCGAAACATCCGCATGGCCGGTGCCGGTGGTGCCCAGATCGGTCGTACGGACTTCTAAACCAGCGCCGCAAATCAGGTCAGCGACATAGCCGAGCTCGGCGCCCTTGGTATCGAAGGTTCCTGCGACACAGACCGTCATGCCCGCCAACGGCCCATTGCGGCCTCGACCTGCTCGCGGTCCACGATACCGGCGTCAGACCCCAGCCCGCTGGCCACAAGGGATGCCGACGTCGTTCCGAGGTGGGCACATTCCTCAAGCGGCCGATCGTCCGCAAGTCCGGCAATGAATCCGGCGGTATAGGCGTCACCGCAACCGGTCGTGTCGACAACGTCAATATCGTAGGCACTGACGTGGATGCGTTCGTCCCCCACAGCCACCATCGACCCGTCCGCCCCAAGCGTCAGAACGGAGCATTTCACGCCACGAGCCTGAAAAAACTGGATATTCGCCTCAACGCCTTTGACGCCGGAAAGGATTTCGGCCTCTTCGATGGAAGGGATGAAATAGTCGATGTGTGGCAGAAGCGGTTCAACGAATTGCCATGTGTCCGGACCGGCGCCGACCAGATCCCAGGTTGTCACGCACCCGGCCTCTTGCGCGGCTTTCAGAAGTTCTGCCGAGGGTTCGCCATCAATCTTTGCCAGAAGACCTGTGCCGCCCAAGTGGAAAAAGCGGCAATCCAGAACATCCGCCAGCATGTCGTCGGTGACCTCGAAATGGTCCGATGCCCCGCGGCAGTGCAAGGCCGGGCGTTCGCCGTTTGGCCGAACGTTCAAGATAGTGGCCGAGGTTTCCACACCGTCAAGCCGCGCCATGTTGCGGCAGTCGATGCCAAACTGCTGCATCCGGTTCATGACGAAATCAGCCTTTTCGTCTGATCCGACGGCCCCAACCGCCTGACAGTTCAGCCCGAGTTTCGCCAGGTCGATAACCGTGCCTCCAGCCGTACCGGCGACGGTCAGTCGGATTTCGTCAATGAAATCGACGATTTCGCCCTCTGGAATCGAGGTTACCGGTCGGCCCAGGATATCAAGGATGTACAGGCCAACGACGGAAACGTCGAATTGGCTCATCTAAGCGTCTCCAGATAGTCGACGTAAAGAAAGGCGGTGCCGACGCCAAGTGCCGCGGCGACAGCCAGAATGATCAGGATAATGACCGTTACCTTGACGATGGATCGCCATTCCGTGCCTTCCCGACAGAAGGGCACGAGGTTGAACGCAAGCGCACCAACAACGACAGTGACGCTTCCGATCGAGAATAGTGTGATCGAGAACGGCTGGAAGATGAAGATAATCGAAAGAATGCAAAGCCCTATAATCGAGCGTTCCAGAAGCTTGGCTTGAGCGGCGGTCATGATCTCAGGGCCTCCCCATCCTCGGTGAAGATATGCGTGGCGCCGGGTGGAAATCTGGTGTGAACCTGATCGCCCTCGGTCAATGGCACACGCCAATCGGTTACGACGCGAAGGTCGTGCCGCCCGTCGTGCAGGTGCGCCAGTGTTTCGGCGCCCATGGGTTCGACAATGTCAATCTTGGTCGAAAGGCCATCAACGACGGATTCATGGGTGATTTCAAAGTTACGGGGCCGGATGCCAAGCGTCACCTTTGCATCGGGTTCAAGCTCGGCCACACGCGGGTCGGCCTGAATTGTCATCGTCTGCCCGCCTTCGACCGCGAATTCCGCGGTGCCATCTGGCTGGCCAGAAATCAATGTTGCCGGCAACAGGTTCATTTGCGGGGTTCCGATGAAACCCGCGACGAACAGGTTGGCAGGCTTGGTGAAGACATTGTGGGGCGTGTCCACCTGCTCAATCCGGCCATCGCGCATGACCGCGATGCGGTCGGCCATTGTCAAAGCCTCTAACTGGTCATGTGTCACAATAACCGTGGGGCGAGAGAGGTCTTGCAGGACCTCCTTGATTTCGCCGCGCATCTCTTCGCGAAGCTGGACGTCGAGACGCGACAAGGGTTCGTCAAACAAAAAACAATTCGGGTCGCGGATGATTGAACGCCCCACCGCCACGCGCTGCTTCTCGCCTTCGGCAAGCTGTCCCGGTGTTCGCTTAAGGATACCGTCAAGTTGCAGCGTGCTTGAAACCTGCGCTACTCGTTTGTCGATCTCTGCAGGTGACAGACCCTCGGCATGTAATGGATAAGCCAGGTTGTCGGCGACGCTGAGCGACGGATAGAGCGCGTAAAACTGAAACGACATAGCGACGTTGCGTTCGCGGGGGGCCAGTTCGTTCACGCGTTTGCCGTCGAGGATCACATCGCCCTCGGTCGCGAATTCAAGCCCGGCGATCATACGCAGAGTCGTGGTCTTGCCGCACCCCGACGGGCCAAGAAGACACAGAACCTCGCCATTGTCGACGTCAAGGTCAATGGCATCGACGGCGGTCAGCGAACCGAAACGCTTGGTAAGTTTGGTAAGCTGGATTGTCATTTCTTCACCGTACCAAAGGTTACGCCGCGCAAGAGCTGGTTCTGCAAAAGGAACGTCACGAAGAAGATCGGGATCAGGAACAGGGTCACGATCGCCGCCAGCAATCCGTAGTCCACGCCGACTTCGCCGCCAAGCGTCCGGGCCATCGCAACCGGGACCGTCCGTGTTTCGACACCAGTGAGCAGCAGCGCAAACAGGAATTCGTTCCAGGTCAGGATCAGGCCAAAGACGAAGGTTGCCGAAAGCCCCGCCAGGATCTGCGGGATGCAGAATCCGAAAAAGACACGCCTTTCGGAAGCGCCATCCATCCGGGCTGCATCCTCGATTTCCGGGTTAAGCTCGTCGAAGAACGATTTCACCAGCCAGACCGAAAACGGAATGTTGAACGCCGTATACAACAGGATGATCCCCCAATAGCTTCCCGCCAGCCCCGAAAGACGGAACATCAGAAAGATCGGGATGATCACGACGATCGGCGGCATCATCCGGGTTGTCAGGATAATGAACAGATAAGTGTCGTTGCCTTTCAGCGGATAGCGACTGAAGGCATATGCCGCCAGTGTGCCGACGATCAGGGCTAAACCGACGCTGGTGAAAGCAATGAAGATCGAATTGAAGAAGTAGAGCCCCATGTCCGTGGCCTGGCTGGTGCCGGTGGTGATCGAAGCGCGGAAGAAGACTGACTGGAAATTTTCCAGCGTCGGCGTGAAGAACAGCTTCGGCGGCACCGCCAGCGCGTCTGTCCTTGTCTTGAAGGCGGTCAGAATGATCCAGAATACAGGAAAAAAATAGATGAACCCGACTAGGCCGGTAATCGCGGTATATCCCCAACCGGCCTTGCCGATCTCTCGGTATCTGCGGGCCATCAGGTCACCTCCTCTTCGCGCCGGTTCACAGCGTACAGGTACAGGTTGGTAAGCACGATCACGATGAACAGGACGATATAGGCCAATGCCGCCGATCGGCTGGTCTGGAAGAACTGGAATGCGTTCCGATACAGAAAGACGGCAATGGTTTCCGTCGAACTGCCGGGCCCGCCTTCTGTGATGATGTAGACGATGTCGAATAGCTTGAAGGTTTCGATGGTGCGAAACAAAATGGCCAGCAACAGAAGCGATTTGATATAGGGAAACGTGATCGTCCAGAAGATCCGCCAGCTGGACGCTCTGTCGATTTCTGCCGCCTCGTACAGGTACTTGGGCACGGATACGAGCCCGGCAAGGACCAGAAGCATCACGAAGGGCGACCACATCCAGGCATCCGCAATGACGATCCCCGCGATGGCGCCCCCGGGTGAGCCGAGCATCACGAACTTGTCCGTCATGAATATATTCATCACATAGCTGACAATGCCGAATGTCGGTTCGTAGAACAGCTTGAAGAAGACGCCAACCGACACGAACGAAAGCATCATTGGCGTCAGAACCAGCATCAATACGATGCGGCGCATCGGAAAGACCTTGGCGAACATCAAGGCCAAAAGGAAGCCGACGATCAGTTGCAAGAGAACCGAGGACCCGACGATCACTGCCGTGGTCTGAAACCGCTCCCAGGTTTTTTCGTCGGTCAGGACGCGCTCATAGTTGGACAATCCCCGAAAGGATGGCACGCGCGGGCTTGAAGCCTTGTAGTTGAAAAAGCTCAATCCGAACGACCACAGAAGCGGGAAGATGTTCATGACAAAAAGGATGATCAAAGCCGGGGCCACCAGCATGGCGCCGCGTCTTTTCGGGTCCAAAGCCCATGCGCCAAATCCGCCTTTGGAGGCTGAAGTCTCGGACATTTCTATGCCGTCCTCTTTGCAATGATATCAGTTTGAGCAGGGGCCCGACACAAGGCCGGACCCCCACAGGGAGAAACCCGTTACTCGATGAAACCGATGTCTTCGAGAAGCTCCTGCTGGAACTCGGCAACCGAATCGAGTGCTTCCTTGGCGGATTGCTGGCCGGTGATCGCCTTGTCGAATTCCTCTTGCTGCTGAGTCAGCAGTTCGAAGAATTCCGGAATATGCCAGACGTCCTTTTGCCAGTCGATCATTTCGACATGTGCCCGGTTCCATGGGCGCAGGTCGTTATAGCCCGGATCCGCCATGACGCTTTTGAGACCAGACTGACCGCCGTTCGCCACAGCCGAAAGCTGGGTTTCCGGGTTTAGCCACCACTTCACCACGTTCAGCGCTTCGTCGACCACCTCATCGCTGTTCCATGTCGTCAGAACAAAAGGCTGGCCACCGATGTTGCCGGTTCGGTCAATGGTGCCGTCACCCTTGCGGGAACCAGGTGCTGGACCAAAGGCCGATTTGTCATGCACCTTCGAGGCACTGGGATCAAGCACAGGTTCGCCAAGGCCAACCCAGTCGATGATCGCGCCAACTTTGCCCTGCATGTAGAGGTCCTGGATCACGAAGATATCCATCTGACCTGTCTGCGCGACTGGCGGCATGTACTGCAGGTAGCTGAGATACTCGTCGAATGCCGCCACGGCCGCGTCAGAGTTAACAACACCTTCGGCTTGCGCTTCCGGCATCTTGGATTCGTCCCAGATGTCGCCACCCTGCTGCCAGATGAAGGCGTTGATTGCCATGGTCGAAAAGTCATAGCCCTTACCAGCCTGATAGGCGATGCCATAGAAATCATCGTCAAGCGTTTCGCCTGCAAGATCTTCACCAGCCGAGCGCTGGAAGAACTCGCCGATCTGGCCCCACTTCTGCCAGTCGGTGTCCTGCCAGTCTTCATATGAGCACGGCAAGTTGCTGCCGTACTTTTCCTGGAACGCCGCCATCTCGCCTTCGTGGCAGAAGATGTCTTCACGATAGAAAGTGACATAGGTGTCTGGGAACTGCGGGAAGCCATAGTAGCTTACCCCCGGCGCCGGAACTTCCCCCGCCTCTTCCAGCTGTGCACGCGTGCGATGCGGATAGGTTGAATAGGCCGACACCAATGCCGGGTGCAGGTCTTGCATGATGGCCTGAAGTTCGGGATCAGCGTTGATCTTGTCGGTCAGGTCCAGATAGTACCCGCCTTCCACAAAGGCACCCAGCCATTGGCTGTCGGTCACGATCATCTGGTATTTCTGTTCGCCCGATGTGAGCGACGCCGCGACACGTTCATAAAAGCTTGGCCAGGGAATGAAATCCATGTCCAACGTCGTGGTGTGACCAGCAGGTGAGGTATAGGTCTGGTCGAAATGCTCTTTCATGAAGCGTGTGGGTGGCCAGTCAGGTGCTGCCATCGTTATCGTGATGTCAGCCGAAAGCGCGGGCGTGGCACCCAGCCCCGCCGCAAGCACCGTGGCGCCCATCAAACCACTGATAATGTTTCGCATTTTCATAGTCTCCTCCACTTGTTGTCAGTTTCAGTTCTTGTTTCGATTCTCACCGCTCGCCTAATTTTTTTGCGTCGCACCATTGCCCAGACGGGCGCCGGTGGACGGGTCGAATACATGCAGATCTTCGGGATCGAAGGCGATTTCGATGTCATCGCCCACGTTGTATTTGGCCGCGATTTCCTCGCGCAGGACCATCTTCATGCCGGTTTCGCGGGCTGTGACGTCAATCACCGTGACGTCGCCCAGAGGTTCGGTCAGATGGATCTTGGCGGGGAACCGCGTAGCGCGGCTTGATCCGCCCCCAGCCAAGGAAATGTCATGCGGGCGCAAACCCAATGTCACCGATTGGCCCGAGGCCACACCAGGCGCCGCGACGGGCAGACCAAGAAATGGCAATTCAACCTGGTTGTCGCCGCTGCCAGTGGCGGACAAAAAGTTGATCGGTGGCGAGCCGACCATCTGTGCCACATAGGTGTCGCCAGGATGCTGATAGAGATCGCGCGGCGCACCGATCGCCACCACTTTGCCATCCTTGATCACGCCGACGCGCTCTCCCATCGTCAGCGCCTCCAGCTGATCTGGTGTGGCATAAAGCATGGTCATGCCCAACTCGCGGTGCAATCGCTTGAATTCCGCCCGCATCTCGTGGCGCAGCTTCGCATCAAGATTTGTCAGGGGCTCGTCCAGAAGAAGCAGTTTTGGCCGCCCGACAATGGCGCGACCTATGGCAACGCGCTGTTGTTCGCCACCCGAGAGCGTTGATGGCTTACGCTTTAACGTGTGAGTGACACGCAATAGCTCTGACACTTCGTCCACACGCTTCTTCACATCCGCCGAACTGGCACCCGAGCGGCGCAGGGGATGGGCAAGATTGGCCTCGACACTAAGATGAGGATAGAGCGCGAAGGTCTGGAAAATCATCGACATTCCGCGTCCCTGCACCGGGGCTTCGGTCACGTCCTGTCCGGAGAAATGCACCGCTCCGCCCGCCAGTTCCTCTAGTCCGGCAATGGCCCGCAGCGTGGTCGTCTTGCCCGAGGATGACGGGCCCAAAAGACAGAAGAACTCGCCCTCGGCAACATCGAAGGACATGCCGTCCAATGCCTCGACAGAGCCGTAATTCCGGCGGAGGTTATCGACTTTGAGGTTAGACATTGACCCAAGCCCCTTGGCGACGGGAGGACCGAACACATGCGTCAACGAATTGGACACCCTTCAAGCCATCCTGAACCGTCGGAAAGACAACCTCCTGTGAAAGCGCCTGTCCCGTTCGTTTGGCCCGGATGGCTTCCGCCGCCTCCGAGTAGATATTGGCAAAGCCTTCCAGATAGCCTTCGGGATGACCCGGTGGAACACGGCTGACACGCGCGGCGGCATCACCGGCTCCTGCCCCATTGCGCGTGATAAGCCGCTTGGGTTCGCCAAATGGCGTGTGCCACAGGTAGTT
>JABDJO010000113.1 GCA_013002465.1 Silicimonas sp.
GTGGACGACACCCACACGATGGTCATTGCCTGGCGTCACTTCCGCGAAGGCGACGATCCACGGGGGCTGACCGACAAGTCTCAGGTCGGGTTCGGCAAGACGGATTTCTACGGTCAGGACCCGGACCGCAGTTACGCACAACGCCAGAAAGACCCCGGTGACTATGACGCATGGGTCTCGCAAGGACCTCGCAACATCCATGCGCGCGAAAACCTTGCATTCACCGACCGCGGCGTGGCCAAGGCACGGCGGATGCTCAGAAAGGCGATCCGGGCACTGGCGGCGGGCGAGCGGGTCGCCCATCCGACCGACTTTTTCGATAGGGAGATCCCGACCTATGGCGGCGACACGATGCTGCGGATCCCGCTGCAGGAGGGGCGCGACGACGGGGCCGTGCTGAAAGAGGTTTCGATGGCGATCGCTGACATCTATCGTTCGGGAGATCATCTGCAAGGAGTTGAACGTACGGCGTTTATCGTCGATGCCCTGAAAAAATATGAGGCCGGGTTTCAATGACACGCACCTCAATCAATCCAGGCACCGTCGAGTGGTCAGGCGAAAATCCCGGCATCTATTTGAAAGAAGACCCGGTTGGCGATTACACCGCGCTCGCGCTTTTTTTCCGGGTGGTTTTGTCGCCATACGGACGTGGCAATGCTGCCATCGTTCTTGGGAGCCCTGACGCTGCCAAGGGCTGGCCCGAGGTGCCAAATTTCATCATGACCGACAACCAACAGATGATGCGCTGGATCATTGATGGCTGGGTGCGCAAGATGCCGACATTTGCGGGAAAGGTCGGGCTGGACGCAATGACCTGGCTTGATTGCGACAGTGTCGAGAAACGCCCCGGAAACCTGAAGACGCGGTACTCTGAAACGTTGCGCGGCTCTGGAGTGACTTTGGAAATGATCTGGCGCGACATGGGCGCGCCGATCCCGGTCGAGGTGACCGCGGAAAACTCGGCGACCAAAGATCACGAGATGTATTCGGTCTTTCTGGAAGCCGGCGCAGCCGAGATTGTCGTCAACGGCATCCCCCTGTCAGGGCAGGTGGCAGACAGGCAGTTTTTCGGTCGCACCATGAGCACGGCGTTTCTGGCGTTCTCGGAAACCTGGGTCACGCCGAAAGGGGGTGCATGATGCCTTTGAGCAAGCCTGTCACGCCCGGTGTTGTTGACTGGACGGGCGAAAATCCGGGGATATTGCTGAAAGACACCGACGGAAATTTCTCGGCCATGGCCCTGTTTTTTCGCGTTTCCTGGTCGCCTGCAGGGCAGGGGCAGGTGTTGTTGCTTTATGGTACACCCAATGCGGTAGAAGGCCCGCCGAAGGCCCCCAATGTCCTCATGGCCGACAACATGGCGTTGGCCGACTTTCTGATGGACAATTTCATCGGCAAGCTTGGAGCTTTTCGCGCCGCACCTGCTTTTGCCACATTGCCGCGCCTTTCCATTCAGGCGGTACGCTCTGACGGTGATCCGATGGGGCACCGCTATGCGGAAACCGTTTCTGGCGAAGGACTGAATGTGCAGCTTGTGTGGGAAGGGCTGGAGAAACCAAAGGCCCTGGAACTGACACCCGATCAGGTGGGCACGGGAGAACACACGATGTTCACCCTTCTGGTGCCGGCCCGAGATGCACGGGTCTTTGTCAACGGAAATCGCCTTCCAGGCACGGTTGGCGAACGCGTGCAGGCAGGATTCGAAACCACCACGGCCTTTCTCTATTTCTCGGAAACCTGGGTCATTCCGCCGGTGGATGCATGACGCACCCCGCCGACCGGCTGGCTTTTGACCGCGCCATGGTCACCCAACCGGTTTGGAACGGTTTTGCGACCGGTGCTTTCCTGGGCATGGCCGAAAACGCCTTGTTGCATGCAGGCCCCGCCTTTTCCTCGGTCGAACATGTTCCGACGCCGGTCTTGAACTCCGCCTGTGTTGCAGCCGTTTACGAAGGCTTGGCGCGCGATTTCGATCAGGCCGAGGCGATGATCCGGGCCGGTGAAATAACCCTGCACCCAGCCCAGGATATGGGCGTCGTAACTCCTTTGGCGGCAGTGGTTAGCGCATCCATGCCGCTGCACGCGGTCTATGACGTATGGAAAGGCACCGCTCGTGCCTATGCCCCGATCAACGGCGGCGCGCGGCCTTCGTTACGGCTTGGGCTTCGCTCCGAGGCGGTGCTGGGCCACATCCGCTGGCTGAACACCGAAGTCCGGGACGCCTTGCGGGAAGGCCTGGCCGAGGGGATCGCGCTGGTGCCGCTCGCAGTCGAGGGGTTGCAAGGCGGTGACGATTGCCACGGTCGAACGCCGGTTGCGGGTGCGGCACTCGTCGATGAGTTGGTGTTCCGCAGCAGACGACCCACCGACCCTGACGTGCTGGAGTTCATGCGCGCTTCGCCCAGCTTGTTCCTGAACCTCTGGATGGCAGCGACCAAGTGCATGATGCTCGCGGCCTCGGGCGTGGCGGGCTCGGGCTTCGTGACCGCTGCCACTGGAAATGGGCGCAATGTGGGCATCCAGGTTTCGGGTCTGCCGGGGCACTGGTTTACCGTGCCCGCAGACGCGCCGAAGGGCGAATTTGACGTGGATTTGCCCGAAGATCGCGCCCTTGGCGCCATCGGAGACAGCGCCGTCGTCGATGCCTTTGGGTTGGGCGCCATGTTCAAGGCCACGAACGCAAGCAGCACAGCGGACGCAAGAACCGGGCTTTCGGTTGGCACGCATCCGTACTTTCGAGCCATGGATGTGCAACTTGGTACCAGTGCCCGCAAGGCCATTGAGCTTGGCAAGGGTCCGACGATCAGTCTTGGCATCATCGACCGTCTGGGCGAAGCGGGACGGCTTGGTGGCGGCCTTTACGACATGCCCGTTGATCCCTTTGTCGATGCGGTCAGGGCGCTCGATACCTAAGGGTCGATAACTGCCATCGCGTCGATTTCGACCAACAGAGACGGATCCGCCAGACCCTGTACCACCACACCGGTCGAACAATGCTGAACGCCGTCGAACCAACGGTTGATCGCCTCATAGACCGGCGCGCGATAGGATATGTCGGTGACATAGACGGTCAGTTTGCAGACGTCTTGCAGGCTGCCACCTGCCTCTTCCATCCACTGCTGAATATTGCGACAGGCTTGATCCGCTTGTGCGCCCGGATCGCCAGGACCGATCAGGGTGCCATCCAGAAGCGTGCCAACCTGGCCTTGCATGAAGACGAAATCGCCGCTGGCCCGGATCGCTTTCGAATATGTCGCCTTGGCGTGATATCGCGTTTCGTAGGGGTGAATATGCTTGCGCGGCATGTGCGTTCCTTTCAGGCCGTGGCGCGGCTCAGATAATCCTCCAGCATGTCGCCAAAACTTTGCTCGACCGCCAGCCAATATCCTTCTGGCTTGCGCAGGATCAGGGCCTTCAGGCCGAAGGCTTCGCTGTAAGTCGCCCCGTTTTCGGGAAAGATTGTCGCGTGAATGTCCAGCGGGCTGGCGATGGAAAGGATTTGATCGACATCAGCTCCGGTGATTGCGAAAAAGCACTGGGTGTCCGAAACGCACACAACACTGATGTCAGGGGGGGCTTCGGTGGGTTTCAGATGGGCGTAAAGCGCGCCCTCTTGCGACAAGTCGGCCAACAGCAGCCAATGGTCTTTGCCAATGTGCAAAAACATCGCTTCGTCGCGGGTGGCTGCTGAGTTCGGGGTGTCTGGAAATCCGGGAAGATGGGGGCCGCACCAGTTCAGAATAGCCTTCTGAGTGCCTTTCAGGTCGAACAGCGTCATCGCCCCGATCCGTTTGATGTCAACGTCATACCCCATCTCAGGACCTCAGCCTTTCGCCTTCCGGGTCATGGAAAACCGGTTCGGTGATCGTCGCAGAAATCGTACTATCCGTCAGCCGCACATGAGCGGTCTCGCCAAGTCGGCTGCGACCATTTTCCAGAAGTGCAAGAGCCACCCAACGATCCTGCACCACGCTCCAGACGCAGGCTGTCACGAACCCCTCGGTCGCTTGTTTCGCCCCGCCTGGGGTTAAGGGCGCACCCTCGGGAATTTGGGTCACCGGGTCGTCAGGCAAGAGGCCCACCAACTCGCGTCGCACGGCATTTCCGGCACGCCGGATTTCGACCGAACGCCTGCCGATGTAGTTCGCCTTCTTCTTCGACATGACCCAACCCATCCCGAGGTCATAAGGATCGACCGTTCCGTCCACTTCGTGGCCAAGTGACAGGAAGCCCTTTTCGACCCTGAGAACATGGCTGCCTTCCGAGCCGACGGGTTCGATCCCGAAAGGTTCGCCCGCCTCGATGACCTTCTCCCAAAGCTCAAGCATATGACGCGGCGCGACGTTCACTTCGAACGACAACTCGCCGGTGAAACTCACGCGACACACGCGCGCGGGCAGCCCGGCGACTATGCCATCGCGAAATGCCATGAATGGAAAGGCTTCGGTCGAAAGATCAATGTCGGTACCAAGTGCCTCCATCACTTTGCGGGCTTTGGGGCCGCAGATGGTGGCGTTGTTCCACTGGCTGGTCACGGTGGTAATGAAAACCTGCCAGTCCGGGTGATCGATCTGCAGCACCTTTTCCATGTGCTGGTTGATGGCATCGGCGTGCCCGGTCGACGTGGAAACCAGCCAGCGATACTCATCCAGCCGGAAGACCACGCCATCGTCCATGATCAGCCCGTCTTCCGACAGCATCAAGCCATAGCGCCCGCTGCCCCCGGGCAGTGTCGACATCACGTTGGTGTAAAGTAGATCGAGGAAGCGGCCGACGTCCCGACCCTTCAACTCGAATTTGCCAAGGGGCGAACCGTCGTAGACGCCAACGCGCGTCCGCACCGCCCTGCACTCACGGTTGACCGTCTCTTGAAAGGTTTCACCATCCTGCGGGAAATAACCCGGACGCCGCCAGCGGGCACCGGCTTCGTACATGAAGGCGCCCCGATCCAGGTTCCACTTCGTCACCGGCGTGTGGCGATAGGGCAGAACCACGGACCCTTCGCGCAGCCCGCTGATCGCGCCGAAAGAGACAGGCGTGTAGGGAGAGCGGAAAGTGGTCGTGCCGACATCGGGCAAAGCGGTATCCTGGGCCAGGGCCACCGTACCGATGATGTTGATATTGCCGGTTTTTCCCTGGTCGATCCCCATGCCGCCAGTGGTATAGCGTTTCACGTGTTCGACGTTGGAATAACCTTCGCGAAGCGCCAGATGCACGTCGTCGACCGTCACGTCGTTCTGGATGTCGAGGAACGCCTTGCCCGTTGCATTGCTTTCCACATGCCAGAGCGGCTCGACGCTATAAGGTGTGTCCTTGGCGTCGAGCCTGATTGGCTTTGGTGAGAACCCAATATCCGCGACGGCGTCGACCGCTTTGTCGGATGCGTCTTTCAGCGCCGCGTCCAACGGCAATTCGCCTGCCGAAGCACCAATGCACTGACAGGGCTGCGCAGGCTTGTCCGGCAGAAAAGCGGCCAGCGTTTCATCGTAGCGGAGCGTGCCCCGGGATTGCGAGAACAAGTGGACCGTCGGCGACCATCCGCCCGAGACAGCAAGAAGATCGCAGTCGATCCGCCGACCATTGGAAAGTCGCACCGCCCGAACACGCCCCCGCCCCTCGGCAGTTTCAACGTGGGTGTTTGCCACGACCTCAATGTCACCAATCAGCGCCCGGGCGTGGTCCGGTACATTGCCCCGGCTGTCGACGATGGCCGAGACCGCGCCGCCCGCTGATTTGAAGTCTGCCGCCGCTTGATAAGCGCTGTTGTTGTTTGCAAAGAAGATCGCTTGATCGCCGGGCCTGACCGCATAGCGGTTCACGTAGGTCTGCACCGCCGAAGCCAGCATAACACCTGGCCGATCGTTGTTGCCGAATGCCAGTGTGCGTTCGATTGCACCAGTGGCCAGGATCACACGAGCCGCCCGAACCCGCCAGTTTCGCTCTAGCAGATTGGGATGTTCTGGGCATTTTTCATTGATGCACAACAGGTTGTGTTCGCGGTAGGCCCAGACCGTCGCGCCTTGAAGATGGGTGACATTCGGCAGAGCGTTCAATTCCGCCACGGCATCGGCCACCCATTCAAGTGCAGGCTTGCCGCAGATCTGCAACGACCGGCCCAACAGTGCGCCACCTGCTTCCGTGCCCTCATCGGCAAGGATCACTCGGGCACCGGCGCGCCCGGCAACAAGTGCTGCGACCAGACCGGCAGGACCCGCGCCTGCGATCAGGACATCGGCATGCGCATTTCGGGCTTCGAAGTGTCCCGCCGAAGGGGGTGCGGCGGGGGCGGGGGCCAGTCCGGCGGCTTTGCGGATCGAGGGTTCGAACAAATGCCAGTTCGGCCACTTGAATGTCTTGTAATAGAAGCCTGCCGGGATGAAGCGGGCGATCAACTGGTTGACCGCGCCAAGATCGAAAGTGGGTGAGGGCCAGCAATTTACTGACTTCGCCTTTAGCCCGTCCCGCAAGGTCACCGTCGTCGCAGGCCGATTGCCCGAGGCATCCTCGCCCAGAAGTTCGACCAGCGTTCCCGGTTCCTCGGCGCCTGCACCGATGATCCCGCGCGGGCGGTGATACTTGAAGCCGCGGGCGGTCAATGTGACGCCATTGGCCAGAAGGGCCGAGGCCAGCGTATCGCCCGCATAGCCGGTCATCTCCGCTCCGTTGAAGGTGAAGGAAAGAGACGAGGATCGGTCGATCCGACCGCCAGACGGCAAGCGATTATCCATCTGGCCCCTCCGTGATCTCGTGGGTCAGAGTGTTTCGCCAATGGGTGAACCACACGCCGCATCCTCGTGCATGCCACCAACGTTCCTCTACCGGTCCAACGGGATTGGGGACGTTCAACAGATAGTCCAGCCAGACCTCGTCGCTGCAGGTCGCAGGATCCGGTCGATCTTGCCCAACAGGGCCGCCATAGATGAATTCGGTTTCGGTTCTCGCCCCGCAGAATGGGCATTTGATCAGCAGCATGCCCGCTCCTATCTGGCCGTCGTCGTGCCGGTTTCCATAATGAAATCAAGATGCTTGAAGCGCTTCACCGTAAAGTCTGCCATCAAGGGATGCGATTGTCCCGTTGCCACATGATGGGCCATCGCCAATCCGCCGGCCGGGATCGCCTTGTACCCGCCCCACCAGCCTGCAGTCACAAACAGGCCCGGTATGTCCGTTTCATCCATGATCGGCGACGCATCGTGGGTGATATCCAGATGCCCGCCCCATTGTCGCATCAATTTCAGCTTCTTGAAGGATGGAAACAACTCCAGCATCGCGCCAACGGTGTCCTCGAACACATGCTGCTTGATGTCGCGCCGAAAGCTCTGGCCGCTATCGGGCGCGCCTCCGATCACCATTTCGCCCTTGTCGGACTGACTGAAATAGAAGCCCAGATCAGGGCAGTTCACCACGACGTCCACAAGCGGCTGCACAGGTTCCGACACGAAGGCCGTCAGGTTCATCGTTCTGAGCGGCAACTTCAGCCCGGCGGTTTCCGTCAGCGTCGTCGTGTGGCCAGACACGGCGATCACCACCTTGTCGGCCTTGACCGTGCCTTTCGAGGTTTCGACGCCCGCGATCCGTCCATCGCCGCCCCGGTTCAGAGACAGTACCGGCGTCTGCTGGTGCATCTCGACCCCGCGCGCATCTGCCGCCCGGGCGTATCCCCAGGCCACTGCGTCGTGTCGGTTTACACCCGCATCCGTATGCACCATGCCACCGATGACCGGCAGGCGAGCATCGGGACCGCCACCGGTCAGGGCCGGGATGCGACGGCGAACCTCTTTGGTGGTGATCTGCTTATAGGTCGATCCATAGATGTCCATTGTCAGCTGCCGCCGCCGCAATTCGCGCATCTTGGGATACGTGCAAACCACGTCGATCATGGTGCGTTTCGAGTGCATCATGTTGAAATTAAGGTCTTTTGTGAGACCCTCATAAAGCTTTACCGACTTGACATAGAAGGGAATTGACTGATCGCGCATGTAGTTCGAGCGGATCGTGACAGTGTTTCGCGCAACGTTGCCGCCACCAAGCCAGCCACGGTCCAGAACGGCGACATTGGTAATTCCGTGTTCTTTCGCAAGGTAATAGGCGGTTGCCAGTCCATGACCACCGGCGCCGACGATGATGACGTCATAGCGGTCTTGCAAAGGCGGATTGCGCCATGCCGTTGTCCAGTTTCGATGGCCGGTCAGACCATTGCGAACAAGGGATAGAAGCGAGTATTTTTGCATGACAGTAACATTTGTTACTGCCTGCAGATGGGCGTCAAGAGAATTCTGCCTTGCACGGCAGGCAACCGGTCGGAATGCCGACCGTTTAGATATGGTTATCTCTGATTTTGGAGCGGGCGATGAGATTCGAACTCACGACCCTAACCTTGGCAAGGTTATGCTCTACCCCTGAGCTACGCCCGCATCCATTTGGGTGAGGCGGAGATATAAACTACTGGGCTAGGCTGCAAGTGAAAAGTGTCGGTTGGGGCGAAATCTATTGGAAAGGTCACCAGTCCTCCGGCGCGGCGGTGTCGGACAGGAGGGCGGCGATCTCGGCCGCGCGGGCGGAACTGACCGTGTTTAGGATCATTCGGGTGGTGAAATTGCCATACATACGCCCGTCGGTACCGAAGAATGACCAGTCGACCACCTGGGCGCGGTCGAAGCGGATCAGGTCACCTTGGGACAAGCGAACGGAATGACGCGGGATATCAGACAGAGTGCCGAAATACTGGCCGTTCTGCTTGGCAAAGGGGGTTACCCAAACCAGATCGGTTTTTCCGTTCGCCATCTGGATCGACACCCGTACCGCAGCCCCTTTCCGCGCGACGCCGTCAGAACCCAGAACCGATTGAAAGAACCGATCCAGATGTTCGCGGGCGGCCGCGTGCGCAGCGCTTAGTTGTTGTTTTTGAACGGCTTCCGGGGCGGGAAATGTACCAGTGCGTGCAACAGCCGAGGCCCCGAAAGGACCGGAATTGGCCGATGCAAAGCCGACCAGAACCATGGCCAGACCCAGTATGCGGCCGCGCCTTTTGCAGGTCGAAAGGGGAATGTCCGTTCGCATTACCGATGGAATTTCCTCGGTAATTACGGCGGTTTGGCTGCAGGAATGCGGCATTCCTGCGATCTAGGCGGGAAGGGTGAGTAAACCGTTAATCCGTGTGCCTGGAATTTTGAATGCCTGCCACTCTCCGTGGCTTAAAACCACACAATCCCAGATAGTTGGCCATCACATCGCTGCAAATTCGATAAGGTCCCACCGATTGCCCCAAGGGTCACGCCAGACGGCAACACGGCCATAGGCTTCATCGCGCGGATGTTCTTCGAACACGGCACCGGCATCTCGCATCCGGTTGAAATCATGTTCAAAATCAAGGGTTTCAAGGAATAGCCAGACGCGCCCACCACCCTGATTGCCGATGTTCTGGTGCTGATCCTCGCCACCTGCCTGGGCGAGAAGGATCGCCGTCTCGGCATCAGGGGGCGCGACACGCACCCACCGTTTGCCGTGGCCCAGATCGGTGTCTTCCAATAGGTTAAAACCGATGCCGGTAAAGAAATCAATCGCTTCGTCATAGTCGGGAACCAGAAGCGATACGAGGGCTAGTCGGCGGGGCATGACTCAATCCTTTCTCTGGCGCGCTGAGTGGTTTGCGAACAGTTACCACAGCGCGCCGCCACAACATTTGAACTTTTGTACAACTCAAACCGGCCCATTTATGCGTTTTGTACATGTTAGCGTTCGGCGTGGTTAACATGATGTGACGTACCAGATGAGACGGAGCGATCACAGATATTGCGGGCTAGCCTCATCGCTTGTCGAAATGCTCCGTGCCTGAGATGCCTTCGGTTTCGTCGCATGAGTTGTGGTTTCCAAATCACCATTCCCGCGCGTTTGACGCGACCACCTTTCGTTTTCGCAGAATTCCGGCAATCTGAGTGAAAATAAACCCGAGGCAGGGCGTCAGACGGCACGAAGAAAACTTTGGCCCGATGAATTTCTTAGATCAACGTCACCGATGACATCGGCGGCGCGCCCGGTCTCATTATTGGTGTGAGGCTGAGGCAGTGCCTAAACCACCTGAGCAATCGGGCGCGACAGCGCTTGCAATGGCGCGTGCGATCCTGGGAGATGCCGTTCGCATCGTCGGGGCACGTCTTTACGGCGACGTGTCGGCACCCGAATCCGGCGACGATGGCCCTGTCGTTTTGGCGGCGGGGACTCGTGCTTCTGGCACAACGGTGTCGTCGCATATCGACATTGATTTCATACCAGCCACGGCAAGACTTTTGCTTGGCCTGAAATTCTCGGCCAACGAAATACCGATTGGATCGGACGACAATGTAATTCGCGACGGTGTTTCAATCTGGGTGAACGGCTTTCCTATTGGTACCGGAGCGTCGGCAACCAGAATCCCGAGGGGACACTTGCCTGATCTGCCGGTTCAGACCACGACTGTTTCGCATGGATTTGAACTTGGCTTGGTTGCCGATCTTTCGGTGTCTGCCAGGAAGGTAAACACTATTCGCATCGCAACGGCGGCTTTGGGAGCAGCCTTTGTGTTCAGTTCGCTTGCGGTGAAGGCCATTGCCGCCCCGAACTTTTTTCTGACGGATGACGAATATGACGTTCCAAAAAATCAATCGGTAACAGTTGATCCAACCGCCAATGACGTCAGTCCGGGCCAGAGTATAATTTTCATCACTGAAATCAATGGGGTGGCGGTTGACGTCGGCGATACTGTAACGTTGGCGACTGGCGAGACAATCACGATAAACGAAGATGGTACCATCACGATTACAGCGGACGGCGATCTGGGCACGGTCACCTTCGACTATTCGGCGTCCTACGGCATGGGGAACGCGAAGCCGCCCAAAGATGCGACCGTCACGCTTAATACCGTTCCCTGTTTTGTTGCCGGAACCATGATCCGAACGGATCGCGGCGATGTTCCGGTCGAACGATTGAAAAAAGGGGATTTGGTTCAAACCTGCGATGACGGATTGCAGCCCATCCGATGGATCGGCCAAAGAACACTGCCCGCGCAGGGACCGATGGCGCCGGTGCGGATTGCACGTGGCGCTTTTGGTGACCATCAGACGCTGATGGTTTCGCCTTTGCATCGCATTCTTGTTCGCAGCGTGCATGCCGATCTTTTGTTTGGGTCAAGCGAAGTGTTGATTGCGGCCAAAGACCTGGTCGATGGAATTGACGTTTGTCAGATTGAAGGTGGCCAGGTGCATTACGTTCACCTGCTTTTCGACCGCCACCAAGTCGTCTGGTCTGAAGGGCTGGAGACCGAAAGCTTTCTTCCCGGATCCCAAACCACGCATTGCTTTGAGGAAACGACGGTTGCGGAAATCTGCGAGATTTTCCCAGAACTCGACCCGAAAACCGGTGCGGGCTACGGCCCGGCAGCCAGACCAGCGCTAAAGGCTTTTGAAGCAAAACTTTTGGCAAGCTGATTCAAGACTGGCTGAGCCAGTTTCGGCTACCCAAGCGAATTGGCGTTGAAAGTCTGCGTTGGATCACTTCGGGTCCAAGTTGGCATTCACCGCCACGGTCTATTCCAATTCGACCAGCAAATCCTTGGCGTCGATCTGGGCGCCCGGTGAAACATGGACGGCCTTCACAACCGCGTCGCGTTCGGCGTGGATGCCGGTTTCCATTTTCATCGCTTCGATTGTCAACATAAGATCGCCCTGCTTCACCTCGGCGCCCACCTTTACTGCAACCGAGGCAACG
>JABDJO010000114.1 GCA_013002465.1 Silicimonas sp.
GGATTTGTGCTTCGCGCCGCAGACGGGCCAGAAGCCGGTCCAGATCGGGGATCAGGGTAGGCGGGGCGATGCCCTTGACCTCGACAGTGATCGGCCCTTCAAACCGGCTGAAGACCGGCACCTTGTCGCCGTTTTCAAGCCGGAACACCAGATCGAGGAAATCGCGCGCGATGACGGCATTGGCCTTGCGGGGCGGTGTGGTGGTGACCGTGGAAAAAGTCTTCATCGGTGGCAGCGCGATATCGGGGCTTGCGCGACGGCTGGTTTCTGCCGTCGTGCAGGCGGCAAGGGCCAAAAAGGCGAGTGTCAGAAGGCCGGCTCTCATGTCGGTCTCGCGTATTTGATGAAGGGGGTCAGCGTGCCGATCCGGTCGTAAAGCTTGCGCGCTTCGGTGTTGAAATCCTGGGTCAGCCAATAGACCGAGGGTGCGCCGGCCTTGTCCGCTTCGGAATAAACCGCCTCGATCAGGGCGCGGCCCACGCCCTGGCCCCGCACTGTTGGGTCCGCATATAGGTCTTGCAGGTAACACACGTTTTCCACCTTCCAGCCATGGCGGTGAAAGACATAGTGCGTGAGGCCCACGGGGCGACCCTCGACCTCGGCGATCAGGCCGTGGAAATCTTGCGGGTCATTGCCCAAGAGACGCGCAAATAGCGTGTCATAGATCGCATCGGGCAGTTCGGTTTCATAGAACGCCAGATAATCGTGCCAAAGCCGTTTCCACTCGGGCCAGTCGTCTGCGTGAAGGGGGCGGATGGTGGTTGTCATGGGGCTGTGTAAACCGGATTTGTCAGGGGTTCCATGGCGTTAGCGCTGCCCGCGTGCCATGAAGGCCAGCCGTTCGAACAAGGCGACGTCCTGTTCGTTCTTCAAGAGCGCGCCGTGCAGTTTGGGCAAAGCGTCCTTGGCATCACGTATGAGGTCTTCGGGCGCCAGGTCTTCAGCCAAAAGGAGCTTCAGCCAGTCCAGGACTTCGGAGGTCGAGGGCTTTTTCTTTAGCCCGGGCATGTCGCGGATTTCATAGAATTGGGTCAGCGCGGTGGTCAAAAGCTTGTCCTTGATGTCCGGGAAATGGACGTCGACGATGGATTTCAGGACCTCCATGTCGGGAAACCTGATGTAATGGAAAAAACAACGGCGCAGAAAGGCGTCAGGCAATTCCTTTTCGTTGTTCGAGGTGATGATCACGATCGGACGGTGTTTGGCGTGGACGGTTTCGCCGGTCTCGTAGACGTGGAACTCCATCCGGTCGAGTTCCTGTAACAGATCGTTCGGAAACTCGATGTCTGCCTTGTCAATCTCGTCGATAAGCAGAACCACCCGGTCGTTTGCCGTGAACGCCTCCCACAATTTGCCGCGCTTGATATAAGCGGCGACGTCTTCCACCTTGCCATCGCCCAACTGGCTGTCGCGCAACCTGCTGACCGCATCGTATTCATAAAGCCCTTGCGCGGCGCGGGTGGTTGACTTGATGTGCCACTCGATCATTTCCAGACCAAGCGAGGTCGCAATCTGGCGGGCAAGCTCGGTCTTTCCGGTGCCAGGCTCGCCTTTCACGAGCAAGGGGCGTTCGAGAACAATCGCGGCATTGACCGCCACGGCAAGATCTTCGGACGCAATATAGCTTTCGGTACTTGCAAACTGCATGAATGCCTCATTTTTCTCAGTCCGGGGGCCTTGCACAATGTCCCGCGAAATTAACCCATCATGGGGGCGGATTCGTGTAGTGACAAGCCCAAGGTGATCGGGTATCAGCCCGCCATGACGAGGAGCCGGATCGCTTATGGCGCATCACTCGCACCAAATTCCGGAATGGTACTAAGATGACAAAAAAAGGGAAATCCATGAAGGCCGAGGTCATTCTGACGGACGACTACCGACCTGCCGAGGACGAGCCGTTTATGAACGAGCGACAGCTCGAATATTTTCGCCAAAAGCTGCAGAACTGGAAGGCGGAACTGCTGGACGACAGCAAAAGCACAATCGAAGGGTTGCAGCACACCACGCGCAACATACCCGACATTGCCGATCGCGCGAGCGAGGAAACCGATCGCGCGCTTGAACTGCGCACCCGGGACCGGCAGCGCAAGCTGGTGGCCAAGATCGACGCGGCCCTCAGGCGCATCGACGAGGGCGAATACGGATACTGCGAAGAGACGGGCGAACCAATTTCGCTGAAACGTCTGGATGCGCGTCCAATTGCCACGATGAGCCTTGAGGCGCAGGAGCGTCACGAACGTGCGGAAAAAGTTCACCGCGACGACTAACGCGCGGTGACACAGAATATGCAGACGCCCGTCTTGATCGCATCAGGGCGGGCGTTTTTATAGGTGACCATGACGACTGCAGAAAACCCTTTGAAGATCACGGTGGCCGGGGCGGGTATTGGCGGGCTGGCCGCTGCCATTGCACTGGCGCGCGATGGCCATGCCGTACGCGTGGCCGAACGTGCGCCCACGATCGCCGAGGTCGGTGCAGGCATTCAGGTCAGCCCAAACGGGATGTCCGTGTTGCGCGCCATTGGGCTGGAAGACCGTTTCAACGCGATTTCTACCCAGAGCGAGGCGGTGCAGCTTCTGGACGGGCCAAGCGGGCGGCAGGTTGCCACGCTCGATCTCGCGGAACATGCCGGTGATCTTCGCTGGCAGTTGGTGCATCGTGCCGAATTCATCCAGCTTTTGGAGTCTGCCGCCAAAGACGCTGGCGTCACGATAGAGACGGGAGCCGAAATCGCGCCTCCGCCTGCGGGTGAGGCCTTGGAGGGCGACGATTTGCTGGTCGGGGCGGATGGGTTGAAATCCCGTCATAGAGCCAGCGTCGATGAAGCATCAAAGCCGTTCTTTACAGGTCAGGTTGCCTGGCGTGCCGTTATCCCGGAAGCCAACATTCGACCCGTTGTCGAGGTTCATATGGGTCCCGGTCGCCATCTGGTGACCTATCCCTTGCCGGGCGACCGGCGCAATATCGTCGCCATCGAAGAACGCGATGGCTGGGCCGAAGAAGGTTGGAGCCATGAAGATCACCCGGCAAACCTGCGTGGGGCCTTCACAAGTTTCACACCGCGTGTTCAGGGATGGCTAGAGCAGGTCGAAGCCGTGCATCTTTGGGGGCTGTTCCGGCACGTGGTTGCGGATCGCTGGTGGTTCAACCAACAGGTGCTTTTGGGGGATGCCGCCCATCCGACGCTGCCGTTTCTGGCACAAGGGGCCAATCTGGCGCTGGAGGATGCCTATGTGCTTGCCCGCTCGCTTGGATCGGGTGCGCTGGACCAGGGACTGGCGGCGTACCAGATGGCCAGGCAACCTCGGGCCGCCGCCGTGGTCGATGCGGCGTCCAGAAATGCACGCAACTACCACCTCAGTTTTCCGCCCGCCCGCTTTTTGGCGCACTCGGCGCTTCGGATTGTGGGCGCGATTTCGCCGGGATACATGATCCGCAGGTTCGACTGGCTTTATCGGTACGACGTGACGGCCGACGGTGACTGAGGGTCAACGACCAGAAAACGCTTTCGGACGGTGCCTTTGGGCATCGTAACCGAAGCATATGAGGCGCGGGTCGCATCGGGTCAATTGCACCCTGATCCAGCGCAAACCGGTATCATGCGCGAGTTCGACAGGATTGCCGACGCGCTGTCCGCGATGCCTGCAAAAAAGGGCTTTGGCGGCTTTTTCAAAAGCGCCCCAGAGCCGATCCAGGGCCTGTACCTTTGGGGGGGAGTTGGGCGCGGCAAATCCATGCTGATGGATCTTTTTCACGAGGTTGTCGGTGGCGATCAATCGCGCCGGGTACATTTTCACGCCTTCATGCAAGAGGTTCAGATCGGCCTTCACGCGGCTCGACAGACCGAGGTTGACGACGCAATACTGCCAGTCGCCGAGGCTCTGTGCGAAAACCTGCGACTGCTTTGTCTGGACGAAATGCAGATCACCGATATCGCCGATGCGATGATCGTGGGGCGTCTGTTCAAGTATATGCTGGACGCCGGAGTGGCGGTTGTCACGACGTCGAACCGGGTGCCGGATGATCTTTATAAGGACGGTTTGAACCGGGGCCTGTTTTTGCCGTTCATCGACCTGATCAAATCACGTCTGCATGTGGTCGAATTGGCGTCGCCCAGGGATTATCGCCAGGACCGGCTGGAAGGCGAAAAGGTCTACTTCCATCCCGCCGGTGCCGAAGCCCGGTCCGCCATTTCGGCCATCTGGGACGATCTTTCCAAGGACGGTGCCGAACCCTTGACCTTGCGGGTTCGCGGCAGGGATGTGGAAATCCCGGAGTTTGCAAACGGTGTCGCGCGTGCCAGTTTCTATGATTTATGTGGTCAGCCCCTTGGCCCTGCCGATTATCTGGCCCTGGCCGATGCTGTGCGCGTGCTGATCCTGGAAGGCATTCCGCGCCTTAGTTCCGAGAACTACAATCAGGCGCGCCGGTTCGTGACCTTGATAGATGCCCTTTACGAAGCGCATGTGCGGCTGGTCGCCTCGGCTGCCGATGTGCCAGAGCGGCTTTATATCGAAGGCGAAGGCAGTTTCGAGTTCGAGCGTACCGCAAGCCGGCTGCGAGAAATGCAGGCGGCCGATTGGGGGCAGGCCTAGGCCTCGGTATCTGTGACAAGGCGGATCAGGGCAACGGCCAGGATGGCCAGAACGAGGCATCCCAAAACCAGCGGGATCAGCGTGCCGTCAAACGCCTGACCGATCGGGGCCGCAAGGAAGATCGACAATATGGTCGACAGTGCGGTCACGATGGAAGCGGCAAGCCCTGCAATATGTCCCAGGGGCTCCAACGCGATGGCATTGATGTTGCCGATGGCAAAGCCTGCCAGGTAGAAATTCGAGGTCATCCAGAGAAATCCCACCGGGAACAGCCAGGCGGGTGGCAAGAAGTCTCCGACAAGGGCCAACAAGATCATGCCCGAGCCGATGGCGTGGGTAACAAGGGCGCGGATGATCACTTGCCGCATCCCAAGGCGCACCACGATGGCGGCATTCATCAGGTTGGAAAAGGCGGCAAGGATCGCCATGAACCCGAACCACAAGGGGAAGTACTGCCCCTGATCGAAAACGTGCTCGAAGATTTGCTGACTGGACATCAGCGTCGACATCAGGATCCCGAATACCAGCGACTGCGCGCCTATCGTCAGGACCACCTGGCGATTGCCGAAAACCTCGCGCACGCCTTCAACCAGCCTGCCAACGCGGAACGGTCGGCGGTTCTCGGCCTCGTGAGTTTCGGGCAGGCGCATCAAGAGCCAGGCCATCGAGACGGCGGAAAACACCGCGAATGAATAAAAGATCGCGCGCCAGCCAAAGGCCCAGGAAAGTCCCCATCCAATCAGGGGCGCGAACACCGGGCCCAAGGTAAATACAAAGATCACGAAGCTGATCACACGCGCCATTTCGCGGCCCCGAAACAGATCGCGCACAATGGCCATGGCGGCGATTCTGGGGCCTGACGCACCGATTCCCTGAACAAATCGCGCCGCCAGAAGAAGTTCCAGGTTCGACGACAGCGTCGCGATCACGGCGCAGACACTGATGATGATCGAGCCACCAATCACGATCGAGCGGCGGCCATAGGCATCACTGATCGGGCCGGCCAGAAACGTGCCAAGTCCAAGACCGGCCAGAAATGACGCGATAATCAACTGTACCCGGTTCGGGTTGCTCGGGCTGAGTTCCGCGCCGATCAGGGGAAAGGCGGGCAGCATGGCGTCGATGGAAAACGCCACAGTGGCCGACAACATGGCCAGCAGCGCAACAAGTTCGATGCGCGATATGGGAACGTCCTTTTCCGTCACAGTCGACGCCTGAAGGGTGTCATGGGCTTTGGTCGGCTTGCGCGGCCAGTTCATCAATCACGTTCAGCCAAAGCTCGGTCGGCTGGGCGCCGGGGACCGCATGTTGTTGTGCGATGATGAAAGTGGGCACGCCGGTGACGCCGCGTTCGCGGGCATGGGCATCGCGGGCGCGGATGTCATCGAGATCGGCATCGGTTTCAAAAAGCCGCTCGGTCATGGCCCGGTCAAGGCCGATGCCCTGGGCGATATCCAAAAGCACACCCTGATCGCCAATGTCCTGAAGGTCTTCGAAATATGCCTTGAACAAGCGCGATACGGCGGCGGTCTGGCGTCCCTCAAGCCCCGCCCAATGGATCAGACGGTGCGCATCAAGTGTGCTGGGGGTTCGCGCGATGCCGCCAAGGTCAAGGTCCAGACCAGTGGCCCTGGCGGCCTCGGCGATCCGGTCATAGACCTGTTTTGCGTTGTCGCGCCCGCCGAACTTGGCGTCCAGATAAGCCTGCCGATCCATCCCTTCGCGCGGCATGTCGGGGTTCAATTGAAAGGGATGCCATTCGATCTCGAACCGGTGATTCGGGCGGGCTTCGAGGGCGCGATCAAGGTTGCGTTTGCCGATATAGCACCAGGGGCAGATCGGATCGCTGAGGATGTCCAGTTTTGTCATGACGTATTCTCGTTCGCAGCCCGCAAGGTTTTGCGCAAGAGCTTTCCGTTGGCATTCCTGGGAAGCGATTGTGCATGGATGAACACACGCGGTTGCTTGTAACGCGCGAGGTGTTTTGCGGCATGGGTCGAAAGCACGTCATCCTCAAGCTTTTTGCCGGTATAGTGAAGGGCGATCACGGTGGTTTCGGGTGTGAGAGCGTGATCGACCGCGGCGGCTTCTTCCAGATCGGGATGGGTCAGCATGGCGTCTTCGATCTCGCTTGGTGCAATGCGAAAGCCGCCTGCTGTCAGAATATCGTCGTTGCGCCCGTGGTATTCGATCGCACCGTCCGGGCGCATCACGCCCATGTCACCGGTCAAGACCCATTCGCCTTCGGGCGGCCTGGTGTCGTCAAGATATCCAAGGCGAAGGCCGGGGTCTGAGGCGTGGACCGCAATCGCACCCAGTTCGCCACGCAGCACCGGGCCGTCGGGTCCCAATACCGCAACCGCGCGCCCGGGTTGGGTGAACCCAAGTGTTCCGGCGGGTGCGGGACGGGTTGGCGAACCCGAGATGAATGTCGAACACTCGGTCTGCCCAAAGGCTTCGTGCATGTCGGTATGGGTTGCTGATTTCCATGATTGGCGCAGGGTTTCGGGAAGTTTTTCGCCCGCGACCAAGACATGGCGAAGTTTTGGCAGGGTGGGCATCGGGGATTTCAGAAGATGACGGAACACGCCGGGCGCGCCGGCAATGATGGTGGCCTCGTGTTCCCGGGCAAGTTGCGGGAGGGCGTCAATCGGTGTGCCCGGCGCGAGGACAAGGGCGGATGCACCCTTTGTCCAGGGATCCATCAGGCCGGTACCTAGGGTGAAAGTCCAATTGAACGCACCGGCATGTAACATGCGGTCGTCGGAGCGAAGGTCGTACCAGCCATTGAACATCATGCCGCGGGCCCAGATGGCGCGGTGTGCGTGAACCACGCCCATGGGTCCGCCCGAGGTGCCCGAAGTAAAGACGATGTAGGCCGGATCGTCGGACAGGGTGTCGGCCAGATCGGTGAGCGGTTTGGCCTTGGCCAGTTGATCGGGGTAGAGGAGGGGGGCGCGATGATCGGGAAGAGGAATATCCGGACCCGCAACGATTGCATCGGGGGAAAGCATGTCGGCAATTCGCGTGATCTCGGACGGTCCCAGGGCGGCCGAGGTCGGGACCGGGATCAGACCGGCCGCGATGGCACCCAGAAAGACGACAGGAAAATCGGGCGAATTGCCGATCCGCATCAAGATCCGGTCGCCAACAGACAGCCCGCTTTTCACAAAGCCCGCGGCGGTGGCCAGCACGCTGTGTCGAAGTTCGCCAAAGCGCCAGACCTCGGTGGTGTCGAGGCCAAGCACGGTCAAGGCGATGGCGTCATCCGGCGCGCTGTTCGAAAACAGGACGTGGCGCGCAAGGTTCAGGCGTGCGGGCACCTTCGGGCAGGGTCTTTGATCATCGACGGCCAGCATCCGACCGAAGTATCAGCCCAGGTGTCAGGCGCAAGCACGCGCGCGCGATCAATCAGGCGGCGTGCAACCGGTCCGCGTTACGGGAGTGTGCAACGCGCGTGACCGCGACAATTTCCTCGGCCTCTGTCATCGTCAGGTCGTTGGTCAAGGCCAGGTGTCGCAAAAGGGTTAGCGAATCCCGGTCAAGCGCCAAGAGGTCTTTTGCGCAGGTGCCGGGAAAACGAACAGCGATTGCGTCGACCAAGCTGTCCCAGTTCCAAATTTGAGATGTATTCATTCAATCCTCCGTAGCACGGAGGAGAGTGTCAGGACGATCCTAACAGAATCCTAACAACCGCAGGGAAGGCGCAAACTAAAGTTGGGTCATGCCTGACGAAGGGTTTACGGGCCCGGATCAGCGCATGGCCAACCTTGCGCGTCAAATGGCCCGGTCGACCGCCCGGGCGCCCGCTGAAACGTCCTGGCCGAACCCTTCAAGCGTGTTGCAGGCCGAAAGGCCCAGAAGTAGGGCCGAAAATAGGATGATTTTCTTCATGCTCGTCTTACTCCTCATACCACCAGACGTCGGGCTGAAAGCCGATCCAGTCGCCATACATAGGTAGGTTTTCGGGATACCGAAGCTCTTTCACATGGGCAATCCTTGCGATCGGAGAATGCCAGCTTGGGATCACATAGCGGCCCGATGTCAACACCCTGTCCAATGCCTTGGTCGCGGCAACGAAATCATCGCGGCTTTCCGAGGTCAAAAGCCGCTCGATCATGGCTTCGGCAGCAGGGCTTTTCATGCCCATCCAGTTCCTTGACCCATCCGTTTCGGCAGCTTCGGACCCCCAGTAAAGGTTCTGTTCGTTGCCCGGCGACAGGGACAGCCCGCGCGCATACCATGTCATGTCGAAATCAAAGATGTTGGTGCGCTCCTTGTACTCGGCGGAATCCACCGTGGTCACAGTGACAGCAACACCCATCCGTTCCAGCGCCGAGACATAAATGTCGACGATCTGCTGGGTTTCGGTCGCACCGGAGGACAAAAGGATATCAAAGGCAAAGGGCGTACCTTCGGCATTTTTCAATGTGCCATCCTGCAAGGCCCAGCCAGCTTTTTTCATCAAATCAAGCGCTTGTCGGAGGTTCTTGCGGTTCCTCTCGGTGCCATCGCCGGTTGGCAACGTGTATCCATCAATGGCCCCCGGCAAAAGGTCGTCGGCAAAGGGTTCAAGAAACTCAAGCACGCGGCCACTTGCCGGACCATGATCCATCCCAAGGATCGAGTTGGAAAAATAGGACGAAATCCGCGGCTGCAGCTCTCCGTTGATGGTCTGGTTGATGAATTCGAAGTTGAAGGCGGTGATCAGGGCCTCGCGCACACGCCAGTCCTGGAACTTGGGCTTGCGGGTGTTCATGACCAGGCCACGAATGCCGGTCGGGCGTTGGTGAGGAATGACGGATTTGACAATCTTCCCGGTGGTTACGGCGGGAAAGCCATACTGAGTTTCCCACTTTTGAACGCTGGTTTCACGGCTGGTGTTCAAAAGCCCGCCCTTGAAAGCCTCGAACATCGCGGTGCCGTCAGCGAAGAACTCCATCCTGATCTCGTCAAGGTTCGCCTGGCCCTTGCGATACGGAACCACGCCATTCCCCCAATAGTCCTTGTTCCGGCTAAGCACCACGTAACGCCCTGGATCGACGTCGGAAATGACATAGGGCGCACTTGAGATCGGTACCATGCCAATGCCGGATTCGGCGAAATCCACTCCATCCCACTGCGCCTTTTTCAGGATCGGCCGCATGCCCAGGATCAGCGGCAATTCGTCGTCGCGCGTGTTAAAGGTGAATCGCACCCCGCGTTCGCCTACTTTCTCGGCGCTTTCGACTTTCTTCCATGACCCGTGATAGCGGGGGTGACCGACGGTGCCGAGCGTTTCATAGGACCACAGAACATCTTCCGCGGTTACGGGTGAGCCATCGGAAAACCTTGCCTCGGGGCGCAGCGTGAATTCGACCCAGGACCGGTCGTCGGGTACCTCAATTGATTCGGCCAACAGCCCGTAAAGAGTGAAGGGTTCGTCCCAGCTTCGGCCCATCAGGCTTTCGTGTGCAAGAAAGCGCAATTGCCAGGGAACCCGGCCTTTCAGGATGTGGGGATTGAGCGAGTCAAAGCTGCCGACCTCACCCTGGACGATCCGTCCGCCCTTCGGGGCATTGGGGTTGGCATAGGGCAAAGACACAAAATCGGGTGGCAGGGCCGGTTCGCCATACATAGCTATGCCATGCTGCGGCTCGGCGGGTGCCATGACGGGGGACAACAACAAGGCAGCGGCGAGTACGATCCGGCGCGTTGATTTCATAATGTGGACAATCCTTCTGCACATGACTTTTTGTGCAAGCCTAGGGACCGTTCCCAAAGTTTTCAAACTTTTAGCTTGGCCAGCGGCAAAACGTTGCGTATAAAAGTGTTACTGCTCGATAGGTTTCTTGCCTGTATGAAACCTGCCTCAATAACTTAACGCCCGCCTTGTGCGGGCGTTTTTTTGGGGCCGGTGACGGCTTTTGCAATCCAGCGAATCGATTACCCGGCTCGCGACCGTCCTGCGCGGGTTTGCAGGATCAGCCAGATCAGGGCACCGCCAGCCAAAGTCAGGAACGGCGCCATGGCCAGATTGACGGCTGTCCACCCCTCGACCGGCGAACCGCCCGAGCAGTTCATCAAACCGCCGGATGCAAGGGATGCAAGCGTCACACAGCCAAAGACCATCATGTCGTTCATGCCCTGAACCCGACCCCGTTCTTCGGGGGCGTGGGCGCTTGTCAGCATCGAGGTTGCGCCGATAAAGCCGAAATTCCAGCCAAGGCCCAAAAGGATAAGGGCGACGAAAAAGTTCGACAGATCAGTCCCCGACAGCGCCACCATTCCGGCACCGGTCAAAATGAAAAGCCCTGTGGCAACAATGCGTTCTGCCCCGAACCTTGCGATCAGGTGACCGGTGAAAAAGGACGGTGCGAACATGGCCAGAACGTGCGCGGACACGATGTCGGCGGCGTTGTCCTTGGTAAATCCACAGCCGACAACGGCCAACGGAGTGGACGTCATGACGAGGTTCATCAGGGCATAGGTCACCATGGCACAAATGATTGCGACCAGAACCTTGGGTGTTTTCAAAAGCTGGAGCCGGCTGCGGCCCGCGCTGACAGCGCTGCGTTTCGGCGGTGTCTTGATGTTCAGGAAGAAGAACAGAAATGCGCCGGTCAGGTTGATCGCGATGACCGTAAGATAGGTGCCGAGAAACGTCGTCACCATCGCGTCCGCCGTGACCTTGACCAGTTGAGGCCCGATGACGGCACTGGCCAGACCGGCCGCCATGACATAGCTGATCGCCTTTGGACGAAACGCGTCCGAGGCATCGTCGGCAGCCGCGAAACGGTAAAACCCCTGTGCAGACATATAGATACCGGTCAAAAGTGATCCAAAAAGGAAGATGCCGAAACTGGAACTGGCCAACCCCCAGGCGCTGAAAGCCGCACCGGTAGCGCCGCCAAGGGCACCGACGATGAACCCGGCGGCGCGGCCAAAACGTTGCATGAAGGCCGAAATCGGGGTGGCTGTCAGCATGGACCCAAGAACGATCAGCGAAATCGGCAGTGTCGCAAGGCAGGGGTTCGGCGCCAGGGCCTGACCGGCCAGACCTCCGATGGTGAACAGTATCGGCATCTGCGCACCCAGATAACCCTGCGCGATGACCAGAATCGCGAGGTTCCGCTTTTCCAGAGCATGTTCCGACCTTGTCTCCATCTGGGCCGATTATCGTTTTCCGCACCCCATCACAAGACGGGTCATTTAGGGTTTTGTTTCGCCCGCCCAGCTTTTACCGTCGCGCGACTTTTGCTGGCAGGAACGCCCCATGGATCAGGATGTCGGACGGATCATCAAGACGCACGCATGTGTGGCCGAGGGTGCCGACTATTTGGCCCGGATCGAGCCACGATTTCACGATGCCATTCAATTGACCGGGCCGCCGCCGCTGAGGTTGCGCAAGGACGGTTTTCCCGCCCTTCTTGATGCGATTGTCAGCCAGCAGGTTTCGGTCGCTGCCGCCGATGCCATTTGGGGGCGCCTGAAGGACGCCGGTCTGACGGGGCCTCGCAAGATCAAATGGGCCAGCGACGACGACTTGCGCGCTTGCGGTCTGTCGCGACAGAAGATCCGCTATGCCCGTGCGTTGGCCGAAGCTGGAATCGCCTTTCCAAAGCTGCGTCTGCGCCAGACCGAGGATGTCATCGCAACGCTGGTCGAAGTGCCCGGAATCGGGTCATGGACGGCCGAGATTTATGCCATGTTTTCGCTTGGTCGCGCCGATGTCTTTGCGCCGGGCGATCTGGCGTTGCAAGAGGCGGCGCGGGTCCTTTTTGAATTGCCCGAGCGGCCGACCGAGAAATCGCTTCGCCAGATGTCCGTGGCCTGGGCGCCATGGCGTGGGGTGGCGGCGCGGCTGCTCTGGGCCTATTACCGCGTGGCAAAGGAACGAGAGGGCATCCGATGAGCGAGCTGAAATTCAAACGCCGGGCCAGTACGTCGGGCAAGGATACCTCGGTTGTGGTGTTCCTTCACGGATACGGCGCCGATGGTGCCGATCTTTTGGGTCTGGCCGAACCGCTGGCGCCGCATCTGCCTGACACTGTTTTCATTGCAGTCGATGCACCGACCCGGTCGATGGCCAATCCGGCAGGTTTTCAGTGGTTTCCGATCCCCTGGATCGACGGATCGTCCGAGGCTGCCGCCGCCGAGGGGCTGATGCACTCTGCCAAATTGGTTGACGCGTTCATTGACCGAGTCTTGGCGGACGAAGGCTTGTCGCCGGATCGGCTGGTTCTGTTCGGCTTCAGCCAGGGGACGATGATGAGCCTTCATGTGGCGCCAAGGCGCAGCGATCCGGTCGCAGGAATTGTTGGGTTTTCGGGGCGGCTGATGTTTCCCGAGGCCCTTGGCGAAGACGCGCTGAGCCATCCGCCCATTCTTTTGGTTCACGGGGATGCCGACGACGTCGTGCCTTTCGCGGAAATGCAGGTCGCCGGCGAAGCCTTGCAGGCAGCGGGTTTTCGGGTCTTCGGCCATGTGATGGAAGGCACGGGCCACGGGATTGCGCCAGATGGGTTGTCGGTTGCATTGGCCTTCATTCACGAACAACTGGGCGACCGCTGACGCGTGCTGTTGATCGGCATTGTTTTTCGCACAATCATGGGGCTTGTCAGGCGTCCACCGCGATATATAGTCCCGATAAAACGGTCGGGGCGGTAGTTTCGCCCTGCAGTGACCAGCAGAAAGGGCGAGGTCGGAGTTCGGAATGAGTGGAAATTTCAGAACCAATTTTGTGCGCGAGCCGAATTCACTGCGCCACCATCCGGCGCTGGTCCTGAATGCCGACTATCGCCCGCTGAGTTATTACCCGCTTTCACTTTGGCCATGGCAGGATGCGATCAAGGCGGCCTGGCTGGATCGTGTGCAAATCCTGGCGGAATACGACAAGGTCGTTCGCAGCCCGTCGACCGAGATCCGAATTCCTTCGGTGGTCGTGTTGAAGGACTTCGTCAAACCGCAAAAGAGGGTGGCGTTTACGCGCTTCAATCTTTTCCTGCGCGACGGGTTTTGCTGTCAGTACTGCGGCGCGCGCGGGGAATTGACGTTCGATCACGTGATCCCAAGGGCGCGCGGCGGAATAACCAGTTGGGAAAACGTCGTTGCGGCTTGTTCGCGGTGTAATCTGCGGAAAGGGGCAAAGCTTTTGTCCCAGGTTGGCATGGCGTTGCGACGTCCACCGTGTCAGCCCGGTGCGGAACAGTTGCGGAATCAGGGGCGAAAGTTCCCGCCGAACCACCTGCACGAGACCTGGCTTGATTTCCTTTATTGGGACGCCGAACTGGAAGCGTGACTGCCAATTGGCGCGTCTGACCCTTGATCTCAGAGACGGCCTCTGGATTTGCTATCGGCCTTCAAAACAGAACCATCTCTCCTGGATCGACATCCTGATGCGAACGGTGGTGATCGCAGTTTTCCGACGTTCCGAGCAATACGTCCTGCAGGCTTCGCAAAGTAAGCGTGCCGACCAGCGACGCCTGTTCGAAATCGTCTTTGCGAAGGCATTGCGCCAGTTTCGGCAGGAATTTTGCCAGATCCGCGTGGGTTTGTGTGATCAGGTCGATGTGTTGCAAGTCGTGCAGGTCGATGCCACCGGCCTGTTGATTGCAGGTCAGGTCGGCAACGGCGTCTTGCAGCGCCAGGTCGCGATCGCGAAAATCCCGCATCAAATGCCCGACGGCACCCAATATGCGGGCGACAAACTCGACACCGATTTCGTCGCTGTTGTTATCGTCTTCCACTCAGAGCCGCCCGACGATTGCTTCGATGGCTGACTTCAGGTCGGCGGTTTGAAAAGGCTTGGCCAGATAATTGTTCATTCCCAATTGTTTGCCCTTGTTGATAATCGCCGGATCTGCCTTGCCCGTGATCAAAAGAAACCCCGTCTTCTGAGTTTGAGGATTGCTTCGCAGATAGTGCAGAAGATGCAGACCATCCATTTCCGGCATGAAGTAATCAGAGATGACCAGGTGAACCGGAGATTTCGCCATGGCGGCC
>JABDJO010000133.1 GCA_013002465.1 Silicimonas sp.
GCGCTGCGCGAGGCCGGGTTCGACGCGCGGATCGAGCGCGTGATGGAACCGGCCTGGACGACCGACTGGATCACGGAAGCGGGGCGCGAAAAGCTTCGTGCATATGGGATCGCACCGCCGGAAAAGGCCGCTGGATCGGTACGGGCGCTTTTCGGCGAAACGGTGGTGACCTGCCCACGCTGCGGCGCGCGCGAGTCCGAAAAGATCAGCGAGTTCGGGTCAACGGCCTGCAAGGCCCAATATCGTTGCCGCGCCTGCCTTGAACCCTTCGACTATTTCAAATGCATCTGAGGGTGACATGGCGTTTCACGAACTGACGGTCGCAAAGGTCGAACGCGTGGCCGAGGATGCGGTGGCCGTGACATTCGATGTCCCTGAAAGCGCAAAGGGCGCGTTTGACTGGCGCCCGGGCCAGTTTCTGACGCTGCGGACCGATGTCGACGGGGAGGATATCCGCCGATCGTATTCTATCGCATCGCCACCCGGTGGGCCCCTGATGGTGGGGATCCGCGCCGTGGAAGACGGCCGGTTTTCGACATTTGCACAGGGGCTTGAACCGGGGCAGCGGTTGAATGTCATGCCGCCGGAGGGGCGTTTTGTCAGCGGGGATGAAGAAGATCTGCTGTTGATCGCGGCGGGGTCGGGCATCACGCCGATGATGGCGATTGCGAGTGATGCTTTGGCGCGCGGGGCGCAGGTGACGCTTGTCTACGGTAACCGGGCGCTTGGGACGATCATGTTTCGTGACCGGATCGATGCCCTCAAGGACAAGTATCTGGGGCAACTTACCGTCATCCATCTTTTGAGCCGAGAGGTGCAGGATGTGCCGTTGTTCAACGGGCGGATTGATGCGGAAAAAGTATCTATTCTTGCGAAATCAGACCTTATTTCACCGCATAAGGCAGATGGCGTATTTCTGTGTGGCCCTGGCGAAATGATTGACGAGGTGCGCGGCGCGCTGACGAATTTGGGTGTCGCGCCGGAGCGTATTCACCAGGAGCGCTTCACTGCCGATGGAACGGCACCTCCCAAGCCCCGGTCGAAGGCCGCGGAAGTGGCTGTGCGCGATGGGGTTACCATTGAGGTTGTCATGGATGGCGCCCGAAAACGCTTTGTCATGGGTGCAGAGGATGGCAGCGTGGTCGATGCGGCGGCGCGCGCGGGGCTTGAGCTGCCCTATTCCTGCAAGGGCGGGATGTGCTGTACCTGCCGCTGTCGCGTGACCGAAGGCGCCACGGAAATGGCGGTGAATTATTCACTGGAACCCTGGGAGATTGACGCAGGCTACACGCTGGCCTGTCAGTCGCGGCCCATCAGCAAGACCCTAACGCTGGATTTTGACGCCGTCTGACCTGCGTCACCTTGCATTTGCGTGAATTCCCGCCGCCACACCCGGCGCGGGGCTTGCACGAAGGCGCGAACTGGTGAAAATCGGTTCATGGAACCCAAGCCCTTTTCAACATGGCCCGATAGCGCCGCGCATTTGGTCGCCGTTGCCGCCGGGCGCGCGCCCGCCGATGTCGTTATTCGAGGCGGACGCCTTGTAAATGTGCAGACGCGCGAGGTTCTGCACGGGCAGGACATCGCCATTGCCGCCGGTCGCTTTGCCTATTGCGGGCCGGATGCGGGCCATTGCATCGGCGACAGCACGCATGTGATCGAGGCGGATGGCACCTTCATGATCCCCGGACTGTGTGACGGACATATGCATATCGAAAGCGGGATGCTGACCCCGGCGGAATTCGCCCGCGCAGTCATCCCGCACGGCACAACGACGATGTTCACCGACCCGCATGAGATCGCCAATGTGCTTGGCCTGCGCGGTGTGCGATTGATGCATGATGAGGCTCTAATCCAGCCGATTTCGATCTTTACGCAAATGCCAAGCTGCGCGCCGTCGGCGCCGGGGCTTGAGACGACGGGGTACGAGATCACGGCCGAGGACGTGGCCGAAGCGATGGCTTGGCCCGGTATCATCGGGCTGGGCGAGATGATGAATTTTCCGGGCGTCGTGGCCGGTGACGCCAAGATGCTGGCCGAAATTGCGGCGACGCAAAACGCGGGCAAGACCGTCGGCGGGCATTATGCGAGCCCCGATCTTGGGCCTGCCTTCCACGCCTATGCCGCTGGCGGCCCCGCTGACGACCATGAAGGCGTAGCCGAAGCCGATGCGATAGCGCGCGTCAGGCAGGGGATGCGGGCCATGCTGCGCCTTGGGTCGGCCTGGTATGACGTGGAAAAACAGATCACGGCGATCACTGAAAAGGGGCTTGATCCGCGCAACTTCATTCTGTGCACCGATGACTGCCATTCCGGGACGCTGGTGAATGACGGGCATGTGAACCGCGTTGTCCGCCACGCGATCGACTGTGGCTGTGATCCGGTGGTCGCCTTGCAGATGGCGACGGTGAACACGGCCACGCATTTCGGGCTTGAGCGTGAATTAGGGTCGATTACGCCGGGTCGGCGGGCGGATGTGATCTTGACGACCGATCTGCGGACCCTGCCGATCGAGCATGTAATTGCGCGCGGCATGACCGTGGCCAAGGACGGGGTGTGCCTTGTCGACTGCCCACATCTGGATTGGCCCGAAGACGTGCGGCGCACGGTGACCCTTGGACAGGTGCTGACCGCCGAAAGCTTTCAGGTACCCGCACCCGAAGGCGCGAACTCGGTGCATGCCAAGGTGATCGGCGTGATCGAAAATCAGGCACCGACCAAGGCGTTGACGGCGCGTTTGCCGGTGAAAGAGGGTCTTGTTCAACCGAATGGCGAGGTCTGTCGTATTGCCCTTGTCGAACGTCACCGGGGCACTGGCGGCGTGGTGAATGGCTTTGTCTCGGGCTTTGGCTACCAGGGGGACATGGCGATTGCGTCGACCGTCGCGCATGACAGCCATCATATGATCGTCGTGGGTACCTCTGCGGACGACATGGCGCGCGCGGCCAACCGGCTGGGCGAGGTAGGGGGCGGGATTTCGGTTTGGAAGGACGGGACAGAGATCGCGCTTGTCGAATTGCCGATTGCCGGGCTGATGTCCGACAGCCCGGCCGCTGAGGTCGCGGCCAGGGCCGACGCGATGGTTGCGGCAATGGCGGCTTGCGGCTGTACGCTGAATAACGCCTATATGCAGCATTCGCTTCTGGCGCTGGTCGTGATCCCCGAATTGCGCATCTCAGACCTTGGCCTTGTCGATGTCACCCGGTTCGAGTTGACCGACCTATTCGAGGATACATGATGAACGCCGCCGATCCGAAACTTCCGGTTGTCACGCCAAGCGCGCCGGAACCCGAACGGTTCCGCGATCCGAGCGCGGCCGTGGCCCGACTTCAGGAGCTGTATCAGCAGGCCTCGGACTTTCTGTGCCATAAATTCACGGACTGCCTGATGACGGGCATGCCGCCGTCGCGCTATCGGGCGTTTTACCCGGAGATCCGGTTGAGCACGACAAGCTTTGCCGCTGTCGACAGCCGGTTGAGCTTTGGCCATGTGGCCGAGCCCGGAACCTATTCGACCACGGTCACGCGGCCCGACCTGTTCGAGAATTACCTTGTCCAGCAGATCGGGCTTTTGATCGAAAACCACGATGTGCCGGTGACGATCGGCCCGTCGATCACGCCGATGCCGGTGCATTTCGCCGTGGCCAACGACGCCAACGTGACCGTGCCACAGGAAGGCGCGATGGAGTTCACGTTGCGCGACGTGTTCGACGTGCCGGACCTTGCGACCACCAACGACGATATCGTCAATGGCTACGGGTTCAAACACGAGGACGGGTCCGGCCCGCTGGCGCCCTTCACCGCCCAGCGCGTCGACTATTCGCTGGCCCGGTTGTCGCATTACACCGCCACCGACGCGCGGCATTTTCAGAACCACGTGCTGTTCACCAACTATCAGTTCTATGTCGAGGAATTCGAAGCCTATGCCCGCAGCGCGCTAGCCGACCCCGACAGCGGCTATACCGCTTTTGTCGGCCCCGGCAATGTCGTGATCACGGATGCGGACGCACCGATGGATGCGCCCGCGAAACTGCCGCAGATGCCGACCTATCACCTGAAACGGAAGGGCGGCGGGGGCATCACGCTGGTCAATATCGGGGTGGGCCCGTCGAACGCAAAGACGGCGACGGACCATATCGCGGTATTGCGCCCGCATGCATGGCTGATGGTCGGGCATTGCGCGGGGCTTCGTAACAGCCAGCGGCTGGGCGATTTCGTTCTGGCGCATGCGTATCTGCGCGAGGATCACGTGCTTGACGACGACCTACCGGTCTGGGTTCCGATCCCGGCGCTGGCGGAAATTCAAATCGCGCTGGAAGACGCGGTGGCGAAAGTCAGCGATTTTGCCGGCTACGACCTCAAGCGGATCATGCGGACGGGCACGGTTGCCACCATCGATAACCGCAACTGGGAACTGCGCGACCAATCCGGGCCGGTGCAGCGGTTAAGCCAGTCGCGGGCCATCGCGCTGGACATGGAAAGTGCGACGATTGCCGCCAACGGTTTTCGCTTTCGGGTGCCTTATGGAACCCTGCTGTGCGTGTCCGACAAACCGCTTCATGGAGAGCTGAAATTGCCCGGCATGGCGTCGGAATTTTACCGCACACAGGTGTCGCGGCACCTGCTGATCGGGATTCGCGCGATGGAGAAATTGCGCGAAATGCCGCTTGAACGCATCCATTCGCGCAAGTTGCGCAGCTTCGAAGAGACGGCTTTCTTGTAAAAATCGCAAAAAACTGCATACAAAATGCAGGATAACCCTTAGTTTATTACCACCAGTCGTTGTGTTTAATATCAAGATGACGTTTAAATGCCAGAGGAAGCCCCAAGCAAAAGGGCAATACGAGGAGACATACAATGGCAAAACCGATGACAAAAACCCAGCTCGTTGCTGCCCTGGCCGAGGAAATGGATGCCGACAAGAAGTCCGCAGCCGCAGCACTTGATGGCATCATCAGCATCATCACCAAGGAAGTATCCGGCGGTGGCGCGGTGACCCTTCCCGGCGTTGGCAAGATCTATTGCCGCGAGCGTCCGGCCCGCATGGTGCGCAACCCGGCCACCGGTGAGCAGATCCACAAGGATGCCGACAAGGTGGTCAAGATGACCATCGCCAAGGCCCTTAAGGACAGCGTCAACGGCTGATCCACGGTTTATCCCGAACGTCAAAGGGCTGCCACGGGGCGGCCCTTTTTCGTTGCGGGCGTAAGGGGCAGGGATGGATTTTCGCGCGATCCTGATGGGGCTGGCCTTCGCCTTTATGTGGTCGTCGGCGTTCACGTCGGCACGCATCATCGTGGCCGATGCGCCACCCCTGGGGTCGCTGGCGCTGCGGTTTCTGATTTCGGGTCTGATCGGTGTGGGCGTGGCGTTGGCGATGGGCCAAAGCTGGCGGCTGACGCGGGCGCAATGGGGGGCAACCGTCCTGTTCGGGGTATGCCAGAACGCGCTATACCTGGGACTGAACTTCGTGGCGATGCAAACGATCGAGGCGTCTCTGGCCGCCATCATTGCGTCGTCGCTTCCGCTTTTGGTGGCTTTGTTCGGGTGGATCGTTTTTCGCGAAAGGCTTGGCGCGCTTGCGTTGGTCGGTCTGGTCACCGGGTTCGGCGGTGTCGCGCTGATCATGGGGTCGCGATTAAGCGGCGGGGTCGACCTGTATGGCGTGGTGCTGTGCGGGATCGGGGCGCTGGCGCTTACCTTTGCGACGCTGGCACTTCGTGGGGCATCTTCCGGCGGCAATGTGATGATGATCGTCGGTTTGCAGATGCTGGTGGGAAGCGTTGTTCTGGCGGTGCCCGCGGTCGCCACCGAAACGTGGGACGTGACGTGGAGTTGGCAGTTGATCGCCGCCTTTGCCTATACAACGCTGATCCCCGGGCTGGCGGCGACGTGGGTCTGGTTCACACTGGTCAATCGCATCGGCGCGGTCCGTGCCGCGACATTTCACTTTCTCAATCCCTTCTTCGGCGTGCTCGTCGCAGCCGCCCTTCTGGGCGAGGCGATGGGCGCGATCGACTGGATCGGCGTGGCGATCATCGCGGCGGCCATCCTGGTTGTTCAACTGTCGCGCCAAGGGGTGCGGTGACGCGCATGTGATCTGGCGCGAGCGTGAAATGGCTGACAGAGCGCGGTTTGCCCGTGTATCCCGTCGGTGATGGAAATCCTCCTTGGATACGGCGCGGGGCTTTTGACCCTGATCAACCCCTGCGTTCTGCCGATCTTGCCGATCGTGCTGGCGACGGCGTTGCAGTCCGGGCGGCATGGCCCGCTGTTGGTTGCGGCTGGGATGAGTGTGTCATTCGTTGCGCTTGGAATGCTGGTGACCGTGTTCGGTCAGGCGTTTGGCATCACGCCCGAAGCGGTGGCCAATGCGGGCGCCGTGATGATGGTGCTGTTCGGGCTTATCCTTCTGGTGCCGCGCTTTTCCGAAGGTTTCGCCACGGCGACCGCTGGTGTCTCTGCCCGCGCGGATGGCGGGTTCGACCGGATCGACCAAAGCGGCGGCAGCGGCCAGTTCCTGGGTGGGATGCTGCTTGGCGCCGTGTGGAGCCCGTGCATCGGCCCGACGCTGGGCGGTGCCATTGCGCTGGCAAGCCAGGGCCAAAGCCTGTGGCTGGCCGCGGGTATCATGGTGTCGTTCGCCCTTGGCGTATCGACGGTGATCATCGCACTTGGGTATGGCGCGCGGTCAGCAATTCAAAGGCGGCAGGCCTGGATGCGGTCCGTTGCATCAAAGGCCAAACCGGTGATGGGCGTCATCTTTGTCGCCGTTGGTCTGGGCATCCTGTTCAAGGTCCACCACTATTTCGAATACTGGGCGATCCAGACGCTTCCGGCGTGGCTGATCGACCTGTCCGTTTCACTCTAATCCTGGGAGTTCTGAGGATGAATCGTCGTGAATTCGTGTCTGTTCTGGCCGCTGCCGCCGTTGTTCCTGCGGCGGCCATGGCCACAACAGGCACTGCATATACGCCCGGTCTGGTTGAGCGGGAACTGGCCGCTGGAAAAACCGTGTTTCTCGATTTCTACACAAGCTGGTGTTCCACCTGTGCCAGCCAGGAGCGGACGATCAACGCGCTCAAGGCCGAGTTTCCGGCTTACGCAGAGGCCGTCACATTCATTGCGGTCGATTGGGATCAGCATAGCCGATCCGACCTTGCAAAACGGCTGGCCATCCCGCGCCGTTCAACGCTTGTCGTTCTCAAGGGCGATCAGGAGCTTGGGCGCATCGTTGCGGGCACCCGGCGCGAGGATATCAAGGCGTTGATGGACACGGCGCTGACGGCGGCGACGTCCTGAAAACCCTGAACTTCAAAGAATCGCCGATCCTGGTTAGCCTTCCGTGCATTGGGCGGAGGGAATTTCATGGATTTTGCGGAAACATCTGTCGTCAACCCGATGACAGGCACGCGTATTGAGTTGCTTGATCTGAATGCGGTTGGGGGCCGGCTTCGTTACGAGTCACCGCCGGGTGCGGGCGTGGAATATGCAAAGCACGTCCACCTGCACTGGGAGGAAACCTTCGATATGATCTCTGGTCAAGGCGAGTATCAGCTTGGCAGGGATCGTAAGGTGCTTGGTGAGGGCGAGACGGTCGTTTTGCCAGCAGGCGTGCCGCATGTGCATCCAACAAACCACGGCAGTGAGCCGATGGTGATGGAGCAAACGATCGTCGCCAAAGGCGGAAGCGAAGCAAGCATTCGGGCAACGCTCGGTGTGTTGTTCTCTCTCTTTGACTGGCACGGGCAGGGAAAACTGCGCCGCAACAGAAT